>CAZOIA010000005.1:0-63986 GCA_964579675.1 uncultured Planctomycetales bacterium
GAAACACCTGGGGGCGGCGCCTTCCAACAAGCCGCCCAAAGTGTCATGCACCCTCGGCTGACCTTAATGAGCAAAGCCGATTGACCTCCCACACCGATCTGATGTATCATTGCTGGTATACCCACAGGAGGGACGAATCATGGCTGACAGGCTTGGCCGGTTGATATTGATCTGGGTGACGCTGAGTGGATTCGGTGCTGCCGGCGGCGCGGAGACCGTATACCTCCGATTCGAGTCAGACGGAGGTATCACCCTGGCCGGGCGCCCGGTGCCTGCGGGCACCTCGCCGATAGAGACGGCCATTTACAAGCTGGTGGCCGGTCCGACCGAAGAGGAGGCCCAATCGGGCTTGTTATCGCGCATCCCCGCCGGCGTCCAGGTGATGGACCTCATCGTGTCCGGCGACATGGTCAGCGTGGACCTCTCCGAGGAAATCCTGACCGGCCTCGACGAGGCGGCGCTGCTGGGCATCTTCGATCAGTTTCGCACAACCCTCCTCGACTTCCCCGAGATTCTCAGCATCCGCCTGACGTGCAAAGGCGAGCTGCTTTCGTCATACCTGGAGCCGGCGGTTTCTTATGGAACCCCGGCACCAGCGGTCCCGCCTTTGAACGTCGGCCTGGAGGGAACGGGCCTGGCGGGCAAGAACATAACGATCGGGCCTTCGCACGGCCGCTATTGGAACGGGTCAGGCTGGTACTGGCAGCGCTCGGACCCGTGCGGATTCGGCGAGGCCGTGCTCGAGGACACGAACAGCATACGCCTCATGCAGTTCCTGCATCAGTACCTTACCCAGGACGGCGCGACGGTTCACGTTCCCCGCGAGCTTGACGAAAGCAACTGCTGCAACGGGAGCACCGGGCTGCACTGGTGGAAGATGGCGGCCTACTCCTGGCTTCGCCACGCCGGCCTTCCCTGCTCGGTATGGGGCAGCTCCTCGGGAAGCTGCTCTTCCGAGACCGGGCCCAATCGCTACTCCGACGACATCAGGGCCCGCCCGCTCTTCGCCGACTATCGGGGATCGGACATCTACGTATCCCACCACACCAACGCGGGAGGGGGTGGGACGGCCAACGGCACCATCACCTTCCGTGACACGGCCATGGAGCACCCCGAGCACGAAGCCGCCAGCTACAGCCTCGCTTTGAACATCCAGAACAGCATAGTGGCCACGATTCGGGAGATGTACGACGCTGGCTGGTACGACCGCGGGGTGGCCGACTCGAACGGCGGGTTCGGCGAGATTCGCATTCCGGACCGGCCCGCGTGCCTGATCGAGCTCGCGTTCCACGACAACTGCACCCGCGACGCCCTTTACCTCACGGACAATTTCTTCCGGTCACTGTCGGAATGGGCGGTATACAAGGGCATCTGCAACTACTTCGGAAATGCTCCCACCTGGGATAAGTATTCCTGCGAGTACGTCAGCGACACCATTCCCTCCAACATGAGCCCGGGGCAAAGCTGCAACGTGAGCGTCACGTTCCGGAATCGCGGCGTCCTGTGGACGACGGCCCGCGACTTCCGCCTGGGGGCAGTGGACGACAGCGACCCGTTCACATCCTTCACCCGCTTGGACATCTCGGGCGAGGTAAGGCCCGGTCAGACCTACACCTTCAGCTTCACCATGACCGCGCCGTCCAGCCCCGGGACGTACATCACCGACTGGCGGATGGTGCGCGACGGGGTCGCCTGGTTCGGGCCCACGCACAGCGAACAGGTGAACGTGGGCTCGGGACCGTTCCCACCGACCATCACCCAGCATCCTTCCAGCCAGACGGTGGCCCCCGGTGACACGGCGACCTTTACCGTCCAGGCGATCGGCGATGCGCCCCTCTCCTATCAATGGCAGAAGGACGGCGGCGACTTGTCCAACGGCGGCAGGATCTCCGGCGCCACCTCGACCACGCTGCAGATCTCCAGCGTAAACAGCGGCGATGCGGGCGACTACCAGTGCGTCGTGACCAACCCTTACGGCAGCGCAACCTCCAACCCGGCAACCCTGACCGTCTACTCAGGCCCGATTGAGTTCATTGTCGAGTCCCGCTCCGGCGGTCAGAACTACGACCATTTCTCGAAGGTTGGCGACTGGCGCGACAGTACCAGCAAGAGCAGCGCGCCCGGCACCACGGCGGGCATCGGCAGCGTCTGGACGAGCACGGCCTATGCCGGTCGATCGGCCACCTACAGCTTCACGCCGAACGTCACCGGTACCTACGAGGTATTTGCTACCTGGGTATATTCCACCAACGCCTGTCCCAGTGCCGAACACATCGTGACCCACGCCGACGGCTCCGCCACGCTGTACATGGATCAGCTCAGCGGCGGCAACGCGTGGAACTCGCTTGGTGAGTATGACTTCAACGCCGGCATCGCGTATACGGTCGTTCAGCGCACGGACGGATCTTCGGGTGGCGGCGTTTTCCGGGCCGACGCGGTCAAGTGGGAACTCCTCGGCGGCCCCGTGGATCCGCCGATCATCACGGAGCACCCCTCCAGCCAGAGCGTCTGTCCCGGGGCCGCGGCTGTCTTCAGCGTGACCGCCATCGGTGAGGGCCCCCTGAGCTACCAGTGGCAGAAGAACGAGGCCAATCTCAGCGACGGCGGGCATTACTCCGGGGCTACGACTTCGGCGCTGACCGTTTCCAATGCCGACGGCGGCGACGTAGCGGGCTACCGCTGTGTAGTGAGCAACGCCGGCGGCGATACGACCTCGAACTCGGCCTCCTTGTCACTCAAGGCGGCTACCACGATCACCCAGCACCCGCTGTCGCAGGAGGTCACACCGGGGACCGACGTCAGCTTCACCGTGCAGGCAACGGGCGAAGGGACGCTCAGCTATCAATGGCAGAAGAACGGCGGCAACCTGAGCAACGGCGGGCGAATCTCCGGGGCAACGACCGCGACCCTGCAGATATCGGACGTCGATGAAACCGACCAGGGCGAATACCGCTGTGTGGTGACCGCTGGCTGTGGAAGCGCGACGTCGAATGCGGCGACCCTGACGGTCAGCGGTTCGCCGGCCGTCCCGGGCGACTTCGACGGGGACGGGGATGTGGACCAGGAGGACTTCGGCTTCATCCAGGCTTGCCTGACCGGTACCGCCGCCGGTCCGCCTGCACCCGGTTGTGAAGATGCCAACCTGGACGGCGACAATGACGTGGATCAGGCCGACATGGGCATCTTCCAGGGATGTGTGTCAGGCGCCAATGTGCCGGGCGATCCGGATTGTGCAGGCTGATTCTGCACAGCGGCGCTTCCTCAAGCCTCCCGTTGGCGTTTTGCCGGTTGATCGAATAGCCCGGTACACAGGGCTAACGGATCCGTTCTCGGGGCCCTTGTGGGCCGCTGACCCTTCAACATATGACCCTTTCACTCACTACACGCCGTCGGTAGCGATATGCATTTGCAGGATTGACTCGATCACGACAACGCGAAAGAAGACGTTGAGGAACCCCTCGAAGTACCCCCGGATCATCCTGTTTGGCGAAGAAAGGTTAATTCACTCAAACTGACCGGTTTCTGTGCGTCCGTCGTACGTAACACCAAAGAGCCGCGGGCTTTAGCCCGGTACGTGTTTAGCTACCTCCGATGCGATCAGAGCCGGCCTCTGTGAGGCCGGTGTTTCCTCGGACGGGCAAGCCTCGCGCCGCGCAGGCTTCAGGCCTGCGGCTCCTTACGTTGGAATCGGTCAGTTTGAGGATTCTAGAACTCACAGCGATTCGCCCAAGATGAAGGTCCAGTTCCGTTGGCCTGACGTGTGTGGTCGATTATACTGGCGCACGGGGCAGGCTTTCGGAACTGAGCTGCTTATTCAACGAGGAGAACCCAGGATGTGGCCAAATGGGGAACAAGTCAGTGCGGGTACGCGACGAGCTTTTCTGAAGTGTGCCGGTGCGGTCGCTTTCGCGGGGGCAGCAAGACGTGTTGCGGCAGCCGAGCACGAAGCCGCGGTCCAGAAAGCACCCGACATGAACGTCATCGGATTCGAGAGAACGCTGGCCAGGATGCGATTCGACTACTATCGCCATCCACCGATCGACATCATCGAGAAGGGGTTTCGGCCGATAGGGGGCAGCGTCGCCGATTTCTGCACGGTGCATCATGAGGGCCGGGATCACTTCTTCTACATCGAGAGACGTTTGCGGGAGGGCACGCCCTTCTTCCCGGGCCACGAGATCTACTTCGGACACGCTTCGACCGCAGACTTCCTCAAGTGGGAGGTTCACGACCCGGTCATGCTGATTCGACCCGGGACGTGGGAGGAGGCCCACGTGTGGGCTCCGTTCATTCTGCGGAACGGCGGTGAGTACATCATGGTATACACGGGCCTGAACCGGCACCTGTCGCAGGATCTCGGGCTGGCGTCGAGCAGCGACCTTTTCGACTGGAAGCGCTGGGCCAGCAACCCGATCTCGCCGGCCAAGGGCAGAGACTGGTCGGCCTGGTGGACGGACGATATCTGTAGTTGCCGCGATCCGCACATGTTCCGCCACGATGGCCGGGTCTGGTTGATCTACACTGCCAACACGAAAGAGGGTGCATCATGCCTGGCCCTGACCAGTACGACGGACTTCAGACAATGGAGGGACCACGGTCCAATACTCATCGGCCCCAAGACGGGTTACGAGCCCCATCTCTGGGGTGGGCATCCGCAGGGCAGCCTGGAATCGGCTAACCTTTCAAAACGGTGCGGGCGGTGGGTCCTCGTCCTCAGCGCCACGATCCGAGGCAAAGGGGGCGGTAGCTGGATTCTCGAGAGCGATCGGATGGACGCATTCCGGCTGTCAGAGCTGCGTCGGTTCTGGCCGGGCAGTGGCTGTATCGAAGTTGTCAGGGATCGGGGCAATCGTTCCCTGCTGGCGGGCGTTCCGGGGGGGGGCATTCGATTTGGCGAAGTGGACTGGAGCGCCCCGCAGCCCACGGCGGACTTTGTCACCCGCAAGCAACTGGAACGCTGGCAGACCGCTTGAACGTGAAGAGAACCCGTGATTACTTCAACTTGATGTAGCCTACGCCAGACTCATAGTCGTTCACAGCCTGCTCGCTGGCACCGACGGTCTCGATGGTCAGGCGGTTCTGCTCTTCATGCACGTCGAAAACGCCAGGATCAGTTTCCTCTGCAAGCTCAACGGGCTGGTGATGAGTATTGCCAACCTCGCCAGGTTCTTGATCGTTGACGTATAGTTGCACCTTAGCGTAATCACTGTTCCTGCTGGGGCGAACGATCACGTGCCTGCTGGCGGCAGCGTCCCGTGGATGTGCGCGCAACTGGCACAGCCGATGTACTATTCACTCACGCGTGGTGGGTCGGTGCCATACGCGTTGTTCTCGACCTGGGTGTTTCCTGGTGCGCGGACGGCGAGCTGGGGCCCGGCGTGACGTGGAAACCAGTTGTAGGAGACCTTGCATCCGTCTTGCGGAACACCACGAATGACAATGGGCGTATTCGAGGCACGAAAGGTGTTGTGCTGGATGACGATCTTCGTCCCGGCAATGTCGGTGCCGTCCTTGCGGTCGCGCCCGCCGTGCATGTCAAAGCAGTGGCTGAGCGACGTGCCCAGTTCCACGTTGTGTCGGGCCTCGTAGCCGCAGCCAGGTCGGCCGGTGCCGGCGATCGAGTGACGATTGAAGTCGAACAGGTTCCGCTCAATCAATGACGACGCAACGTCGTGAGAGACGCCATAACCGAGCCCCTGGTACTGGCAGTGGTGAATGAAACTGTGGTGGATGTGATGCCGGTCGCCCTTAATAAGGTAGACAGCACCGTGGCTGAACCCGGAGATATCGCAGTTATCGACCTCGAGGCCCGGGTGTTCGGTGGTGATTCCGTTGGACGTGGGCAGCTTATAGTAGTACTTGTGGCCGCGTCCTTCGGCAAACGAACGATGATGGTGATCGAGATATCGCTTGGGGTTGGGGCCTCGGAGTCGCAGGCCAGTCACGCGCACCTCGGGCCCGGTTATGCGAATCAGCGCCGGCGTCTTGAGCGCGTCGGAGCAGATCAGTGCACCCTCTGATCGGTCCTGGCCGCGGTTTCCTGCGAGTGTGACTCCGGCGGGGATTTCAATGACGAGTTGTTCGATGTACACTCGCGCGGTGCAATCGATCACTGTCTGTCCCGGGATGAAAACAACCTGGCCGGCCTTCGCCTTGCCGAGGGCTTGGAGCAGCTCATCAAGACTCTTGGCAACGAAGTCCCCCTTCGTGACGATCCTCGTGTAGCCGAGCCCGCCGCCGATCGGGCCGACCTCGTCAGCCTGAGCGCCGTATGTCTTGCCGTCCAGTTTGACCGATGTCGCATCCTCTGCGCGAACGGAAGCATAAACCAGCAATGACATGGAAAGAATTACAGCACGAGACATGGAACGTATCCTCCGACGTTTTCTCGGGAATCGACTGCTTCCTGCCCACCCGCATAGGGTTATGCACAGGAATCCGGCTCAAGCGCTTTTCGCCGAGCGGCCAAACGAGTTCTCGGAATGCTACCATCTCCACGATTCTGTGAATACCGGTTCACAGATTCGGCATATCAGTCATCTGAGCGGCACCGCCCTTACGTCCGATAATAACAGGCGTAAAAGCGCGTTTACTGGCGCCACCCGGGGGTAGCGCGAGACTCCCTTGCCGAAAACAGCACCAGAAACCTGCCGATTCTCCTGCCTCCAGAGCTGCTGGGCCACCACTCAGAATCAGCGGATTCGGGCAACCACCGGCAACAGGAGGTGGGAAGGGTGCTCGGCGTCGTGGTAGACGCTGTTCCTGGCGATGACGGTGCGGTCGTTTGCCCGAAATGGATCGCCTGTGTTGGGGTTGGGTTCGAAGCGGGGCGCGTTACTGCTGGAGATGGCCACGCGGAGCCGATGCCCCCGGTTGAAGATGATGCTGGTAGACCAGAGGTCGATCTCGAAACGGTACACTTTGCCGGGCGCCAATAGTTCCTCGCGTTCGAATGAGTTCCGGTAGCGTGCCCTGATGATGCCGTCCTGAATCAGAACGGACTTGCCGTCGGGGTAGACGTCCGTGAGCTTGGCCGTGAAATCGGTATCCCGGCAGGATGACGACGCGAACAGGACCATCTTGATGCGTCCCGTGACTTCAATCGGTTCGGCCAGAGGCTCCGAGGTGTACAGCAGCACGTCCGGGCGGTCCTCAATCCGACGCTGATCGAAAGGGCCCCGGGCGAGGATCAGATTGCAGCCGCCGAGCGTCGGCACCGGGTCTTCTGGATCATACCGGTAGCTTCGGGATTCTCCGCTGGAGGGCGGCTCGCTCTTTCGAAGGCGGCCGTCTGCGTGCAGGTAGAAGGGCGTGGTGGTGGAAGGCACGGGCCAGACGTCCAAATGCCTCCACTCGTGTCCCGGCGCACCCGGCTCATCGAAAGCGCCCATGATGTAGTAGGCGACGGCAGGCCCATTCACGACTCCATTCCCGACGCCCTTCAGCCAATAATCGAGCCAGGCCGTCGGGGACGTTTCCGGAGGTGGACGCACCGCCTGCTCGGGCAGCATGAACTCGCCTATCTTCCGACTGCGTCCGTGAACCCACGGCCCCATGAGGAGCTTCTGCTTGCCCCGCGCGCCTGGACCGCCCTGGTGCTGCCGCCACAGAAAGGCGTCGATGGTGCCCTGGCAGAACAGATCGTACCATCCGCCGATGAAGGTGCCCGGTACGTTGATCTCGGCGCTCCTTGTTGAGGCGTCTACCGAGCGCCACAGATCATCGTAGAGGGGGTGGTCCAGGAACAGCCGCAGGCATTCGGGCGAGAACTTGTTGTTCTTCAGCCAGCCCTGCACCGTTGCCCTGCGGAATGCACCGCCCTGAAAGACCGCGTGGTGGTACATGCTGCCGCAGGCGACGGCAATCGACTGGCAGACGAGGTGCGGCGGCGCGGAGCCCGCCGTCATGACCTGGGTGATACCCCCAGCGGAGGCGCCAAGCGTGGCCACCTTGCCGTTGCACCAGGGCTGGGACGCTGCCCATTCGATGGCGTCGTATCCATCCTGTTGTTTGCCCCAGGCATCGGGTAAAAAAGGCAGATCCGTCTCGCCTTCGGAGCCGAAGCGACCCCGGAAATCCTGCCATACTACGGCATAGCCCTTATCGAGTTGGCTGAAGGGGAGGCCCCGGCTCGCCTTGTTATACGGTGTACGATAGAGCAGGGCAGGCAGGGGCGGATGTTTGCCGGCCGGCAGATACACATCGGTCGCCAGTTTTGTTCCGTCGCGCATGGAGACCATCACGTCCCGCATGATGGTCGGCGGCGGCGGCAGGCAAAAATTAATGCCCGTGACACCATGCGTCAGGTCGAGACGCGCCATCTCCGAATGACGGAGATCCCTGGCCGTGGGCGTTGGCGTCCCGAACTTCACATCGGGATGGATCAGGTTCACCCGGTCCTTCGCGCAGGTGAAAGCGAAAACGTCGCGAAGCCCGGGCATGGTGATCGGCACCGAGAACTCGAAGCGTCCCTCGTCATCCGCAACCGCTACGCGCTCGGGTTTGACTCTGCTCCTGGGGCCCTTCCCACCGAGCGCCGTGGCCCGCACCACGCCGACCTCGATGCCGGGAATCGGCTTGCCTGAAGCCTCGTCAATGACCCGTCCCTTCAAGCTGACGTGCTGCTCAGCAGCGAACAGGTCGGGCGGGCCGATCAGGCAACAAGCCAGGGAGCAAAGCACCACCAACTTCTGACGCAAACACATGTTTCACCTCACCGTTTCACCTGACGTGACGTTAGCAAGCTACTGAAACTGACCGATTCCTCTGCGCCCGTCGCGCGTAAGATCAAAGTGCCGCGGGCTTCAGCCCGCGCGGCTCCTCCAATGAGTCCAGAGCTTCGTGCCCGTTCGCAAGGCCGCGGAAGCGCCGGTTCGAGGCGCCCGGCGCCCGGTGACGATTGTGAAACGGCGAAGCAGGGATTGGGACAGCCTATTTCAGCTCATTGAAAAGCGCCGCCAATGCGTCTACGATCTTGGGTGCGGCCTCCACCTCGAGGTAACTGGACCTCGCGCGCCAGGTCTCATACCCGCCGAGACCATGGTGTTTGACTGTCGGCAGGTATCCGTTGTAGCCGTTCGCCAACTCAATGACGAACGTCAGCTTGAAGGGGCTCCTTGCCTTCAGCTCCAGGCCAATCTCAACGAAGACCTCGCAGGGAATCGCCACGATGCCGACGTCGCCGATCCGGATGGCCTGGAGAATGACCTCGACCGTCTCCGGATACTCGTTCAAGGCGAGCGTCTCGAGCGCGTAAATCTCCTCGAGCGTCTGCGCTTGCGGCCCGCTCATCCCGGCAACGATGCTCCCGGCCCGTTCAACCTCGTCCGGGTCCGGGCGGCGCACGCCCAGTCGTATCCTGGTCTCACGGGCGGCAAGATTGACTTGCTCGCGATACTCGATCTTCTGGGCGGCGCGAAACGCCTCGGCGGCCACAGCATGGGCGACCTGGCGCATCTGGTCGTAGGGGGGCTGCCTTTTCGCCTTCTCGCGGAAATTAATGTTGTTGATGTCCCCGCTGGCGCCGTTGGTCAGGATGCCGACAAAGGGCGGGTCCAGGCGATCGGCGCCCAGTCGTTGCTGAATGCGGTCGGCGAACATGCCGAAGTAGTCGGCGCTGATGTGCCCGGGGCCGGTACCGCCGACGTAGTGCAGCGCGTAGTTGGCCAGCAGCGCGACGGGCCGGCCCTCCACTGACTCAACACAGATCACCGGCACCTGCGGGTCGGTGGGTCCGGCTGGCTGGATGAGATCGGGGCTGCCGCGAGCCGGGTTCATCTTCACCTGGTCGGCGCGTCGGCCGAAGGGATCGGGCGGAATGGTGCCGGGCTTCATTCGCCATCGGCGGTTGAAGACTTCATCGGGCTCCGTTCCGACGTTCCAGCCAATGCGCGCGGGGGCGAGGTTATTGGCGGCACAGCGGACGGCATCAGCGATCCGCACGGTCAGGAACTGCTGATAGAGCGGGTCCGGCGTGCTCTGAAAGACCGGCGCCGCCGTCGGGGCGGAGTGGGTATGCGTGGCCGCCATGAGCATGTGCGTGGCAGGCAGTGCCGTGCGCTCGTGCACGATCCGCTTGGCCTCATCAAAGATCTCCCGCGGGATCACGCAACTGTCGCACACCACGATTGCCACTCGGGTCTGGCCGTTGTCCAGGACGAGGCAGCGGGCGTGAAGCTCGTCGTGGATATGCCTTGCCCTTCTGTCGCTCATGCCGCCGTTGATGGAGGCACCGAGGCCCGGCGTGATATTGCTGGTTGCCGCTCCGGCGAGCAGCCGCCCACGCGGTCCTGCCGCGGTCACGCTCTGGAGTGAAAGCAGTGTCAACAGTGGCAATGCCAGGAGGCGCCAACAATGGGACGGGCACCTGCGCCTCCGGAGCCGCACCCCTGCTTGCCGGAACCGCGACGCAATAGCCGAAACTGCTCTGACAGCGCATGTGAGAAGCCATTTCAGAGCCGCGTCCGCCGGGAAGCCATTGTTCCCAGCCGAACGAAAACGCTCCTTCGCGCTCACGGCTACGATGACGCCTCCGCTTCTCACACACTCTGCCGGTATGCTGGTTCCCATGCCGGAAGAATACCCGAACCCTTCGGCCAATGGCAAGTTTGCCCGGTGATTCCGGCCCCGGAACAAATCAGGGATTAGCGCAATGGTCCTGCGTGTCGCCCCTGCACAGCGATACGGTCTTTCCCGTTCGAGATACCACCGTCTGCCGTGCTGCCTGAGGCCTGCCGTTGCGTGGTCGAGGATCGGCGGATCGGGCCGCTATGGGACTCTGCGCGAACCGGAGGAACGTCACCCGTCCGCGCAGGTTGGGTCTGCCGGCACGTTGGGGCCGGACGCGCACGACTGGAACAGGGCGAAGTCCGCCTGGTCCACGTCGTCGTCTTCGTCCAGCCGGGCGCCTCGGCAGGCCGGGTCGGGCTGGGTGACGCCCGGTCCGCTGTAACACACCTGGAACCGGCCGAAGTCCTCCTGATCGACGTCGCCGTCGGTGTCGAAGTCGCACGGAGCCCAGGGGGAGGGCTCGACGGTGAGGTAGATGCTGACGTGCTGCGGAGTGTTGGTGGCGCCGGGGGCGTCGATGGTGATGGTGGCGCCGTACGATTCGGGCTCCAACTCGTCGGTATCGTAGATGATGTCAATGAAGTCAGTTTCGCCGGTGGACGTGCCCTGGTCGGGGTTGACGGACAACCACGGAACGTTGTCGGAGATAGAATAGGTCAACGTTCCGAGCCCGCTGTTGGCGACGGTAAACGTGCTGTTGGGCGGGCTGGTGCCCTCCATCACGGTAGGCGAGAACGAAGCCGGCGAGCGGTCTATCGTAGGTGGCTCGAAGTCATATCCGATGCCAACTACAACGGCGACCATGTCATGGCCGGGTACTTGCGTGGTGCCGTGGTACAGGCAGCCGTTTGGGTAATTGTCAGCGGTGGTCCTCCAGACGTTGCATCCGCCGCCGTCGGTGGGCTCCAGCTTCAGCGCGCAAATCTGGCCGGGTGTGACCGGCACGTCGCCGATGCCCCAACAGACCGTCTCCTCCTTGAAGTTCGCGGAATGATGTAGCGCGGAGGTGACGGTCGGCCCGATCTGCGGGCCGGTCGGGCTGCCCTCATGGATGCTGGCCCAGTAGTAGAACGGTGGATCGCCGTATGCTCGAGTGAGGTATGACTGGGCGCTGATGATTCGGTTCACGCCCGGCGGGACCAAGAACGTCTGGGCCTGATAAACGCTCCACCCGCCGGAGGGCAATTCGCTGGCATCGCTGTTGGCGCCCGGTGCCTCAACCCAGCCGTACGGCTCGCAGCCCGGGTTGAAACCGTCGGCGTGGTTGAGCCCATCAACGAGATCGTAATGGTAAACTGGATTCTCCGGATAGGCGTCGACGACCGAATCGTCGGTGACGTACAGCCATTGCGTGACGTAGGAGTAGTGCTGGGGCCAACTGGCCAACGGATTCTGCCAGTAGAAGTAAGGGCTGTAGTCCTTTGCCGTGGCGGGATCGTAGATTGTGACATCATACGCGCAGTGCTGATCCTGGAAGGTCACCCGATTCCAGCCATTGACGTCCGTATATCCGAAGATGGGCGTGCCCGGATTGGACTGGTTCGTTACGCCGACGTGGTAGGCCTTCGCTCCACTCTCCTGGAGAACGTGGGTCTCCATGGTCTGGCAGTTCTGGTTCAGGTTGTTGCCGACCTGCCGACAGTAGATCAGCGTCCATCGCGCCCCCGCATGGGCCCACGATGCCGCTAACAGGACAGTGGCGATCAGCAGCGACGCCGCCAGGGCGCGGCAAACCGGCCTTGGTGATTCCCGTGTCAGTGCAGTCACGTGAGCTCCTTTCCATTGTCTATCGTTTTGCAGCCCGCCTGAGTCTGATACGCCCCTGATGCAGGCGGATCGAAACGACATGCTTCGGCTTATCCTTCTGAGGAATATCCGAACCGCAAGCAGCCCGGACCGCCCTGCGAGCCGGACCGGCTACAGGGGTTAGCTCCGCGATGAGCTTCTCCTATCGTTAGCATATATTATAGCACACCGGGGCCGGAACTGCGAAACCGCGTCCGAAACGGGGACGCATCTGGTATTTGGCGCGCGGAGGGTCTGAGGATAGGCTGAGATGCATGCCTCGAACAGCGCGGGTGACTCCTGGCGGACTGGTGTGTCACGTGCTGAACCGAAAGCTAGAAACTAGATGCGTCCCCGTTTGAGCTCTCGATGAGAACAAGGAGCAGATCATGAAAGCGATTGTGCGAGTGGTATTGTATGTGGCGGTCATGCTGAGCGTGGGCTGCGGCGTTGTGGTTTCGACGGGCGTCAAAGCGGTCAGGGGCGTCCAAGCCGAAGTCCTGCCGATCCGGGACCTGACGCCCGGCACACTGGCCGCCTACAACACGTTGAAGCTTGGAGAGGTGAGCAGCGACATTCACCCGATCTGTCCGGGGAATGTGATCGCTGAGATCCGCAAGGCGGCCCCCAAGCAGTTCGCCGAGGAAACCGAAAAACGCTTCAAGGGAGGCCCGAAGGTCCTCCAGGCCAACATCGTGGTCCGCTTCTACAAGAAGAAGGGTTTGATGGGCGAGGGGCGACTCGATTTGCTTGCCACGCTCGTCGATGCCGAGAGCGGGACGGAGATCGGCAAGGTGCTCATCGCAGGCATCACCGAATCACCCGTCCACACGGGCATCGACGACATGGCAGAGAAAACCACGGAGAAACTGGCTGAGTATCTGGACAAGAAGAAGAAGGGCTGAGCAAGCTCAGTCTGTGCATGCACATTCCAATGTCCATTCCCTTCGACGAGAGAAGCGGCGACTGTGCACTTTCTCCCGGGGCATCGAAGCGGGAACGCGGGCGTGCGTCGTATCTGGCGCGCGGAGGGTATGAGGATAGGCTTAGATGCATGGCTCGAACAGCGCGGGCGGCTCCTGGTGGACCAGTGTATCATGTCCTGAACCAGACGGTGGCATGCTTGCCGCCGCCATCAGGGCTTGCCGATACCGCTCTGCCGGGGTTACGTTACGCGACATGGTGATGACTGCTTTCTACCCGCCGGACGCGGGCTGAAAACGACCATTGCGTGGAGTCATCACCATACTTCGTTTACATCAACTATGAAGCGCCACCAACATGATTGACCTGTCGGATATTGACTTTGAAGCCTGGGTGGCTTTTACCTTTGATCACCCTGTGACCGATCCAGCATGGTACTTCGGGGGAAAGTGGGAGTTCTCCATGCCGGATGCCAAGACGTTGGCCTTCTGCGAAAGGCTCTTCCGTCAACCGGAATTCCTCCTCGACCAGTACCCGGAGGAAGTGCTCAGTCAAGGTTTCTGGTTCATCCCGAGCGCGTACGGCTACCTGTATACCTTGCGGAACATGGAATTGGAGTGGACGGCCCGTGAAAGCTGCATCCTTGCCATGTACTCCCTTTTTGATCGTCTGTTCGCTCGAAATCCACTTGGCGATGCGGCCTACATGTGGTGGGATTCCACGTTCAGCTTCGGGGGACGGCTATGGGGGGGCATAAGCCGTAGGACGAGAGCGGATAGGAACCGGCTGCGCAAGACGTTTCTGGTTGTGCTCCGGGACATTCTACTCACGATTGACAACCGGGAGCGCCAGCGCAGCGCGCTGCACGGATTGGGACACCTTGCCTGGGTAACGCGGAAGCTTGTAGGTCCGATTATAGACTCGTATCTGCTCAAGGCTCCCGATCAGGACCTGTCAAGATTCGCGAGAATATGCAAGGTAGGTTACATGTGACTTGACCTCGTCCTACCGCCGTCAGGCGTCGAAACCGGGACGCATTTCGTATTTGACGCGGGGGGGTGAGGTTAGGCTGAGGTGCATGTCTCGAACAGCCCGGGTGGCTCCTGGCGGACTGGTGTATCATGTGCTGGACCGGGCGGTGGCACGATTGCCCCTGTTCCGCAAGAAGGCGGACTTTGAGAAGAGAAGCTAGATGCGTCCCAGTTTCAAAATCGTTGTGGTGGCGGTTGTGGCCTTTGCGGGCGGCCGGGCGGCGACGGCCGGCGCCACCGAGGCATCCGCGTCGGTGGCGTCTGCAGCATGGCGGGACGCGGTCATTGGCACGGGCGACGGTCAAGCCGGGTTCGCGCCGGGGCCTGTGCTCACGCTCCTGCGACAGGATTTCGAGCAGCTTGAATTCAACCGATCGGTCATCAAGACACCGCTGCGCATCGTGGATCGGGTGTTTGAACGCGGTCTGGGCACACACTCAGTCGGGCATCTGCGGATTACGTCCGACGATCCAATCGTGCAGTTCTCGGCGTGGGTCGGTGTGAACACACATGACACGGCGGGCGGGCGGCGCGGGGCGGTCGAGTTCACGGTCGAGGCGGGCGGCAAGGAGGTCTACCGCAGCGGCGTTGTCGGCAACGGCGACAAGGCCAAACGCGTCGATCTGGAGATCAATAACGTGCAGGAGCTGGACCTTCGCGTCAGTGACGGCGGCGACGGACCTTCGGACGATCACGCCGACTGGCTCGATGCGAAGATCACGACGAAGAGCGGCCGGACCTACTGGCTTGACGAGCTTCCGTTGGCGCCGGCGGGGCAGGAACTCTCGCCGCTTCCGTTCTCATTCAAGTACGACGGCAAACCCGCTCACGAGCTGATGAAGGCGTGGAAAAAGGAGACCCGGCAGGACGCACCAGATGGACTACGCGAGAACGTGACGACCGTCTGGACGGATCAGCAGACGGGCTTGCAGGTCACGTTCGCGATGACGCGTTTCCGCGACTTTCCGGCGGCGGAGTGGATGCTGTGGTTCCAGAACCTCAGCCAGTCGGATACGAAGATCATTTCCGAGGTGAACGCTGCCGACTTTTCGATCCGTTCGCCCCGAGAAACGGGCGGGCCGTACCGGCTTCACCGGACGCACGGCGGCACACCGGACCCGATGCAGCTCGCTGCTTCGACACAGGAGATCGACCGCGCGCATCCGCAGCGGCTGACAGCGGGCAGCGGCCGGTCGAGCAGCGTGGACTTCCCGTTCTTCAAGATCGACGTTAGCCGCGGTTCGATCATCGTTGCGGTGGGCTGGTCGGGCTGCTGGAAAGCCGACCTTGTGACCGCGGACAACCGCCAGTTGCGGGTGACGGCGGGCCTCGATCGGACGCATTTCCTGCTCCACCCGGGTGAGAAGGTCCGCTCGCCGCGAATGCTCGTGCTGTTCGGCGAGGGCGACAATTGGGAAGCGAACGCCCGTTTCCGCGAGCTGATCTACAAGCACTACGCGGCGAAGCGTGACGGCAAATCGGTGCTGCCGATGCTGTTCTGCAACACGTGCTTCACGCGCGGCGGCGGCTGGCTCAACGAGTGCAACGCCCAGAATCAGATTTCGCTGATCAATGCCTACGCGCCGCTGGGGCTGGAGGCGCTCCTGACCGACGCCGGCTGGTTCAAGGGCGGTTGGCCCAAAGGTGCCGGCAACTGGACGCCGCGTGAGGAAGCTTATCCGCAGGGTATGGGCCCGGTCGCGGCAGCGGCGAAGGCGAAGGGGATGGTCTATGGTCTATGGTATGAGCCGGAGCGCGTGGTGGCCAACACCGATCTGCACGGGAATCACCCCGACTGGCTGCTGCGCCGCAAGGAGGGCGACGACCATACGTACCTGCTCAACTTCGGGCTGCCGGCGGTGCAGGAGCACTTCTTCAACATCGTGAAAGGGTTCATGGAACTCCCCGGCTTCAGGTTCTACCGGCAAGACTTCAACATGGACCCGCTGCCATACTGGCGGTACAGCGACGCTCCTGACCGCCAGGGCATCAGTGAGATGAAGTACATCGAGGGGCTGTACGCCTACTGGGACCGCATCGCCGCCACTTGGCCCGACAGCATCCGCGAGGAGTGCGCCAGCGGGGGCAACCGCATCGACCTCGAGACGGTCATGCGGATGCACGCGCACCAGAAGACCGACTACTGGTTCGACAACGACGTGGACCAGGCGGCCTTATGGGGCACGAGCCAGTACCTGCCGAACAGCACGATCGTCGCGCACCTCAACCGGCTCGACGACTACTCGTTCCACTCGACGCTGGCGTCGTCGCTGTGTTTGGGCTGGATCACCGATGCACCCGACTTCGACGCCGCCCGGGCAAAAAAGCTGACCGATCGCTACCTGGCGGTAAGGCACCTGCTGATCGGGGCTTGGTATCCGTTGTTGCCCTATTCGCGCAGGGCCAACGAATGGGCGGGCATGCAATATCACCGCGCAGACCTCGACGAAGGCATGCTGCTCGTGTTCCGTCGGGCCGGGAGCCCGTATAGCGCGGCGGAGGTCGCCCTGCGTGGCTTGAAGCCGGACGCGACGTATGAGGTCGTGTCCGATGCAAACGGGTCGCTCGGCACGTTCAGCGGCGAGCAACTGAGTAAGAGCTTGCCGCTCAGGCTCCCACAGAAGCACCGATCAGATCTCGTCGTCTACCGGAGGAAATGACGCATGGAGATGAAGGCGAAAATGCGAATAGCGGAATTGCGACTGACCAGGCTGTTGTCTGGGCACAACAAGTCCGCTGGTCTGTACGTTCGGGTGCACGGCGACCGTCTGATCATGACGCGGCGCGAGCCGCCTGGTCCCGATGGCGAATTGGAGAATGACAAGCGGGTCAGACTTGCTTCCAGGTCCGCTCCGACTGTCACTGGTCGGAGCGGCAGTTACCGGGTATGATTTGCTTCCGCTGAGGATGCACGCCTCTTCGCGGCGCACCGAACGGTCCGGGTCGGATAGCGAGTCTGAATTATGAGCACGGATATGGCCAACGAACCGCTGTTCCGCAAGCTGGAGGAGCTGCGCCGGCGCTGCGAGGCCATTGCTGAAGAGATGAACCGCCCGGAGGTGGCGAGCAACCCGGCGCGAATCGTGGAGTTGACCAGGGAGCACGGCCGGCTGCGGCGTGCGATCGACCCGTATGAGGCGTACCGCCGGGAGACCGCGGCAGTGGCCGAAGGTGAAGCGATTCTGGCCGATCCCAATGCGGACGCTGAGCTGAAGGCCCTGGCCCGGGAGGAGATCGCGGCTTCCCGCCAGCGCGCGGATGCGTTGATGGAGGCGATTAAGAAGACGCTCGTCACTGGGGACGACGCCGCGGTCCGTTCGGTCATCCTGGAGATCCGGGCCGGCACCGGGGGCGAGGAGGCGGCGCTGTTCGCCCGCGACCTGTGCCAGATGTACGTACGCTACTGCGAGCGGCAACGGTTCAAGCTCGAAGTTCTGGCCACCTCCCCGTCCGACCTCGGCGGATTCAAGGAAGCCATCCTCAATGTTACCGGGCAAGGGGTTTATCAGCATCTCGGCTACGAGGGGGGTGTGCATCGGGTGCAGCGCGTGCCTGACACGGAAGCCCAGGGCCGAATCCACACCTCAGCGGCCACCGTGGCGGTTCTTCCTGAGCCCCAGGAGGTAGCCGTCCAGGTCGATTGGGACAGCGACGTGATCGAGCACGTCAGCCGGGCCGGCGGACCCGGCGGGCAGAACGTCAACAAGGTTTCGTCGGCGATCAGGCTCGAGCATGTCCCGACCGGCATCACGGTCTCGATGCGTGATGAGAAAAGCCAGCACAAGAATCGGGCCAAGGCCCGGCGGATCCTGATCTCACGGATCTACGATGAGATGATGCGCGAGCAGCGCTCCGAGCGGGACGCGAGCCGCCGCGATATGATCGGCTCGGGTGACCGCAGCCAGCGAATCCGCACCTACAACTTCCCGCAGAACCGCTGCACCGACCACCGTATCGGGCTGGACCTGTATTGCCTCGATCAGATCATGGCCGGTGACCTGGACGAGCTGGTCGCCGCCCTCCAGAAGTACGACGTGCAGGAACGATTGAAGAACCTCTAGCCTTGCCCCAGGGCCAGGCAAGGAGCCCGGTGATGGATATCCTCCCGGCAATCGATCTTCGGGACGGCAAGTGCGTCCGGTTGTTGCAGGGCGACTACGCGAGACAGATCGACTACGCGGACGATCCGGTGGCAGTGGCGGCCCGATTCGAGCAGGCCGGCGCTGGCTGGCTGCACGTGGTGGACCTTGATGGCGCGCGTGAGGGAAGGCCGTGCAACCTGCCGACGATCAAGCGGGTCTTGAACCGGACGAATCTCCATGTGGAAGTCGGGGGCGGGCTCCGTGAGATCGAGACGATTGAATTCCTGCTCGACGCGGGTGCTTCGCGATGCGTGGTCGGGACGAAAGCATTGGAAGACTGGGGCTGGTTCACGGACCTGGTTCAGCGGCCCAAGTGCCGCGGCCGCATCGCCCTGGGACTGGACGACCGTGAGGGGCTCGTTGCCGTCCGCGGCTGGACCGAGGAAATGAACGAAACCGCGTCGCAGGTGGCCCAGCGTGTCGCGGGCTTGCCGATTGCCGCCATTGTCTATACCGACATTTCCCGCGACGGCATGCTGGTCGGTCCGAACGTGGAGGCGACGCGGGCTCTGGCTGAAGTCTCTCCCGTTCCCGTGATCGCTTCCGGGGGCGTGACCACCATCGAAGACGTGCGGCGCCTGGCGGCGCTGCCGATAGGGGGGATCATCATCGGGCGGGCGATTTACGAGAAACAGATTGATCTGGCCGAAGCGATTCGAGTGGCCGGAGGAGAGTAAACATGACCCGTGCAAATGAACGACTCACCCTGTTGTGCGTGGTGTGCGTGATTCTGGTGGTGCCGGCGGCCGCTGTTGCCAGGCAGCCGAAGGTCGCTCCCGGCTCCGGGGAACCGAACTGGGCCGACTTGCTTAAAGAGCAATGGGGCCTGGACATGGACCGCGATTTGCGCAACCCGTTGGTGGACGGGGTCGCCCCGGCCGCCCTCTTCAAGCGGGCCGACAAGAGCAAGCCCGTCACATTCAAGCCGGTAATCGCCCTGGGCATGGAAACGACCACCCACGGCGGGTGGTACCCTGCCGGGCCGCGGGCGGGGGATCTTCACGCGAGCGGTTGGCCCGTGCACGAGGTGTGGTTGTATGCCTATAAACAACCGGAAGGCGAGCGGAAGACCGGCCGCTACACCCCGCCGCCCCTCGCATCGGGGAGCGTCACCTTAGACCCCGGGGAGGGCCCGTTCGCCCTGTGGGTCAACAACGACCATTTTGACGACACGGGCGTCTCTACGCAGCCGCGGCTCGTCGCGGAAAGCAACCCTCGACTCAAGGCCCAGCCTTACAAGGCCATGATCTACCCCAACCGGGATCCGAAAACGAAGCGGTTGATCCCCGACAGCTACATCATCGGCTGGGAGTATTCAACGAACGACGACTTCCAGGACGTGGTCACCCGGATCGACAACGTAGAACTGCTGCCCGCTGATCCGCCGCTGAAAGGGATCCTCGCCCCGGGCGCCAAGGTGAAGAAACTCGCCGGCGGGTTCAAGTTCGTCGAGGGGCCGGCGTGGGACTTCAAGAACAACGTGCTGTACTTCTCGGATATTCCACCCGCACACATCGTCCGCTGCGCCGGCGGCAAGGCGAGCATCGCCAACGCCGAAAGCAGGCAATCCAACGGGTTGATGTTCGACAAGAAGGGCATGCTCGTCGCATGCGAACACGGCGGGCGGCGGGTCTCACGTGCGGTGCCGGGACAGCCCGCCGCCGACCTTGTCACGCACTTCAACGGCAAGAAGCTCAACAGTCCCAACGATCTCTGGATCGATGCCGCGGGCGGAATTTACTTCACCGATCCGCGATACGGCAAGCGCGATGATCTCGAGCAGGACAAGGAAGCGGTTTACTACGCCGCCGCCGCCGGCAGCCCTGCGCGAGTCATTGATGATCTGGTCAGGCCCAACGGGATTGCCCTCTCGCCCGACGGGCGATTTCTTTACGTCGTGGACAACGGTGCGCATACCTTGCACCGATATCCGGTGACCGGGCCCGGCAAGATCGGCCGCGGCGAGCGCATTGCCTGCGTCACGCACCCCGACGGGATGACGGTGGACGAGAAGGGCCGCCTCTACGTGACCGCCCGGGGAGGGGTGTGGGTGCTCGACGCTAACGGTAAATGGATCGGCCTGCTCGAAACGCCCGAGCAGCCGGCGAACTGCACCTTCGGCGGGCCCGGATACCACACGCTGTTCATCACTGCCCGGACGTCGCTCTATGCCGTCCCGACCTTGCCCCGCGGTTGGCACGTGCACCTCGATGGCATTCCTCCGGGAAAGCAGCCACCCTGACCCCGATGCTTCATGCGTACGATTGCTGTTGCGGCAGCGACACCATGGTCGGGGCCAAGAGATTACGTCTCGTCTTCCTGGTCAATCTCGAGCAATTCCAGGTCGGCGGGGGGCGTCTGGTCGGCGTACTTGGGGACCTCGGGTTCGGGCACGGCTTCCAGCAGGCGGTTCACGATGGCTACCGAATCGACACCTTCGGCCTGGGCGGCGAAGTTGCACACGATCCGGTGCCGCATGGTGGGTACTGCCGCTTGCCGGATGTCGTCGAGGCTCACCGTGTAGCGCCCATCCATGGCCGCCAGGGCCTTGGCCCCCATGACCAGGCATTGCCCCGCCCGCGGGCCGGCTCCCCAATCCACCATCTCGCGCACGAACTCCGGTGCGCTGGGATCCTTGGGTCGGGATGCCCGGACCAGCCGTGAGACGTACTGCACGACATACTCGCTCACCGGCACGTTGGCGATCAACTTCTGCATGTTCAGGATGGCCCGATCATTGAGGATCTTGTCCACCTTGACTTGCCTCCCGCAGGTGGTTTCAGATAGGATCTGCTCCTCCTCCCGCTGCGTGGGGTAGTCCACCCAACTGTTGAACATGAAGCGGTCCAACTGGGCCTCCGGAAGCGGGTAGGTGCCCTCCTGCTCGATCGGGTTCTGGGTCGCGATGACGAAGAAGGGGTCCGGCAGGGGATAAGTGTGCCGCCCCACGGAGATCTCTCGCTCCTGCATGGCCTGGAGCAGGGCGGCCTGGGTCTTGGGCGGTGTGCGGTTGATCTCGTCGGCCAGGATGATGTTCGCAAAGACCGGGCCCCGAACGAACTTCAGCCCCCGCGTCCCGTCGGGTTTCTGCTCGATGATGTTCGTACCCGTGATGTCCGACGGCATCAGGTCCGGCGTGAACTGGATCCGCTTGAACGAGAGCGTCATGAGGTCCGCGAGCGTCGAGACCATGAGGGTCTTGGCCAAGCCCGGTACGCCGACGAGCAGACAATGCCCCCGGCCCAGGATTGCAGCCAGAATCTGGTCGAACACCCGCCGCTGGCCGATGATCACCTTGGCGATTTCGTCGGTGATCCGCCGGTGACTGTTGCGGAAGTGTTCAAGGAGAGCGGCGTAGGATTCCTTGGCCATCAGTCTCTTCCGTCGGGAGATGCACGCCGTTTGCGCGTATGTTCTTCCATAAGGTTCCTGTTCGGTTGCGGGCGACAAAAAGGCGCTCCGCCTGAGGGTGATCCCGTTGCAGGGGTTGGCACGTGCCCGGGGCCGGCCGGGCCGTGACACGCGATCCGAAGGCGTATTATCTATACGCGGGTATCGGCCCGCAAGCGGGGGACGGGGGCTCAGGTGAGAAAGTGAGAACGTGAGAACGTGCTGGGGTGAAGGCGAGGATGTGCGAAGGGGGCAACTTGCTGAGGCGAAGGCGGGGACGTGCGAAGGGGAGAACATGAGAGAGGCAGGGCGTGGCCATGCCGGGCCCCGCGGCCGTACCACTTGTGGATGAATCGCTTTTTGCCCATCATATCGCCATGCAGTTCCGCAGCTTTCTCCGCTCCGCCTCACTTTACCTGGGGCTCCTGGGTCTCTTTGTCGTCGGCTCGGTCCTGAGTGGCGAATTCCTGACCATCGACAATCAGCGCGACGTACTCTGGCAGGTCTCCGGTATCGGAATCATTGCCGTGGGCATGACGCTGGTGATCCTGACTGCGGGCATCGACCTGTCGGTGGGCAGCCTGCTGTCGCTTTGCTCCGTGGTCTGCGCGATGCTCCTCATGGAGCGTGATTGGACGCACGCAAGCCGGTTGGCCGTCCCGTGTTTCGCCGTCCTGTGCGGGGGCCTGTCCGCCTGGCTGGCGTGGCGGTTCCTGGCGAGGCGGCCCCTGGTGGGGGGCGGTGCCGTCAATCGCATCGTACCTGTGCTGGCAGGCGTGGCAGTGTTCGTCGCGGCCATGGTCTGGGGTGCCTCTCGGGTGCCGCACGGCTTCGGCGTTATCGGGGTGCTGCTGCTGGTGCCGCCAGTCGGCTTACTGCTGGGGGCGATCAGCGGGACCATCATCGCCAAGGGCAACCTTCAGCCTTTCATCGTCACGCTGGCCATGATGGTCAGCGCGGTGGGGCTGGCCAAGTACATCGCCGGCCACGGGGGTGCCGTCCACCCGATCTACGTCGGCGACGCCATCAACGAACCGGTGGCTCCGCCGTCCTTCGAGATGCTGGCGGCCAACATTCCGCTCTTCGGCAAGAAGCTGATCCCGGTCCCTGGCATTTTCTTTGCCGCCAGCGCCCTGCTGGCCTGGGTGCTGCTCAATCACCTGAACATCGGACGCTACATCTATGCCGTCGGCGGCAACGAGGAAGCCACCCGCTACTCGGGTATCAACACCGACCGCGTGAAGACGCTGGTCTACGCCCTGTCGGGCATGCTCTCCGCGGTCGCGGCTATCCTGTATTGCGCGCAGTTCACGCAGGGCAAGGCCGATGCCGGCTTCACCCGTGAACTCGACGCCATCGCCGCCGTCGTCATCGGCGGCACCAGCCTGATGGGCGGGCGAGGCGGAGTCGGGGGCACCGTCGTGGGCGTCTTCATCTTCGGGTACCTCAGCAACATATTGAACCTCCGCGGCGTCTCGTCGGAGTTCCAAGCCATCCTCAAGGGGCTTATCATTGTGGTGGCCGTCCTCCTTCAGGAGGGCATCCTCGCCCAATGGATCGCGGACGGGTATCGCAGAACCAAAGGACTTCTCAAGTAACGAGGTGACGGACGATGAGGCAAGCAAGACTGTGGATTGACTTGGCCGTGGCGGCATTGGCCGCAGCGATCATCACCGGTTGCAACGACCGCGGGAGCGACAAGCCGAAGTACACGATCGGCTTCTCCCAGTGCACGGTCAAGGAGCCCTGGCGAGTCCTGTTCAACCAGCGGCTCGAAGCCGCGGCGGCCAGACATCCCGAAGTCAAGCTGATCATACTCGACGCCGACGACAAGACCGAAGAGCAAGTCGCCCAGATGAAGACCTTCATCCGCCAGAAGGTGGACGCGATCATGATCAGCCCCAAGGAGGCCGCCGGCCTGACCCGCGTGGTCGGCGAGGCGACCGACGCGGGAATCCCCGTGGTGGTCCTGGACCGCGGCGTGGATACCGACAAGTACGTCTCCCTGGTGGGCGGGGACAACATGAAGATCGGCCGGGCGGCCGGCAAGTACGTCGTCAAGCTGCTTGGCGGCCCCGGGCAGGCCAGGGGCGTGGTCTATGAGATCTGCGGCGGCCTGGCCTCACCGCCGGCCCAGGAGCGGCGGGACGGCTTCCACGAAATCGTGGACGCCGAGCAGGGGCTCAAGGTCATCGGCGGCCTCGACGGGGACTGGAAGAAGGACAAGGCCCAGATCATCATGCAGGATGCGCTCAAGGCCAACCCCGAGGTCGACATCGTTTACGCCCACAACGACCCGATGGCTCACGGGGCGTATCAGGCTGCCAAGGCGGCGGGGCGGGCAGAGCAGATGAAGTTCATCGGTATCGACGCCAACCCCGACGAGGGGCAGCGCTGGGTCCGATCGGGCGAACTGACCGCCGCGTTCCTCTATCCCACTCCGGGCGAGAAGGGTCTCGAGGTCACGCTCGACATCCTGGCCGGCAAGAAGGTCGAGAAGCGGTACGTCCTGCCGACGCGGGTTTTCACCAGGCAGAACGTGGACCAGGGCGGCGAGCCCGTAGACCAGCCTGAATCGGCGGCCGCATCGGCACCCGCGCCGCGCCGCTGAGCCGCGGGGTGGGAAGCGCCCTCTTTACACCTGCACCCGTCGGCAAGGCGATGGGTCATCAAGGAGCGACGGGTGTATAGAACGGCCATCCGTGACGTGACCTTGCGGGCGCGACGCCTCCTGGTGAATGAGATCCGCCGGCGTCCGGGTGGAAGCGAACCGGTCGCCCCGGCGATCAGGCGAATCGCCCTGGTGCATCTCGTCCGGTTGGTGACTTTCAGAATGCTGGAGGCCCGCGGACTGGCCCGCGGGAAAATCGACAGCTATCCCGATTCCGATGACTTCCGTGAGATCAGCGCCGCGATGAACGCGGATCATCCCGCCGGCCGGCTTCGCCTGGGAGCGGGCGTCCTGCGTGAACTGATTGAGATGCTCAACGAGCGGGCGTTGCAGGAGGCGTGGGGACCCGGGCGTGAAGAGGCTATAGGATGGATTCACCAGTATTTCAACGAACCGGACCTGGAGGTCTTCCACAGTCAAAGCCCACCGAAAGTGCCTCCCGAGATGCTGGCGGCAAAGACGCAGCTCTTTACCCCGCGCTGGATCGTGGAGTTCCTGGTTGCCAACACGCTCGGCCGGCTTTGGGTGCAGATGCACCCGGACAGTCGTCTGGTCGATCGTCTTGCTTACCTGGTACCGCTGGTGGGCGAGCAACCGCCGGTGCGGCTCCGGCCGGTTCGTGAGATCAGCGTGCTGGACCCGGCCTGCGGGACGATGCACTTCGGTCTGGTGGTGTTTGATCTTCTGCTCGAGATGTACAAGGAGGAACTGTCCCGCGCGGGCGGGCCGGGCTGGCCGGAAGACCCTTCCGTGCACTGTGAGGAAGCGATCCCCGCCGCGATCCTGGCCAACAACCTCTTTGGCTTCGACATCGATCCGCTTGCCGTTCGGCTCTCGGGCCTGACGTTATGGCTCAAGGCCCGGACGGCCGGAGCCCAGGGTGCTGTCGCCGACTCGAATCTCCACTGTGCGGACGTGCTTCGGCTCAACCTGAGCGGACGGCCGGCCGCGGACCGGAAAGACGATGGCGGCACACTGAAGGCAATGGCCAAGGTCTACGACGTGGTGGTCACTAATCCGCCCTACCTGGACAGCCGCGACTACGAAGCCCAGCTCAAATCGTTCATGGCCGCCGCCTACCCCGCGAGCAAGCGCAACCTTTACGCCGCCTTTCTGGAGCGCTGCGTGGCATTCCTGAGCGATTCGGGACGCCTGGGCATCGTCACCCCGCAGACGTTCATGTTCATTTCGAGCTTTGCGAAGCTGCGGACGATCTTGCGGGACAGGGTGGCGATCGAGACGCTGGTGCACACGGGCCTGAACACGTTTCCCGATGCGACGGTGGATGCAGCCTTCTATGTCCTGCGTCGCACTCCGGATGCCGGGCGGCGTGACCGGAGCGTGGGCACCTACTTCCGGTTGCTCAGGGAGCCGGATGCCGGCGCCAAGCGAGCCGGTTTCGAGAATGCCCTGCGACGCCTGACCCGCCACGGTGAATCCCAGGGGGTCTACCATTGCCGCCAGAGGGAGTTTGACGCTATCCCCGGCCGGCCGTGGGTCTATTGGGTTACGGCGAAGCTGCGCGAGCTGTTCAGAACGCTTCCCACTCTGGCCGAGATGGCCCGGCCCGTTGTCGGGCTTCAGACCAGCGACAACTTCCGGTTTCTGCGCTACTGGTGGGAAGTGTTCGTTCACGACGAGGGTGCGGCAGGGGCGGAGGCGGAGCGAAACCATCATATCGCCCTGGGCTGCAGGGATCGGGACCAGGCCCGCCTCAGCGGGAAGAAATGGTTCCCGCACATGAAAGGCGGCAGCTTCCGGCGGTGGTACGGGAACCAGGATCACGTCGTGAACTGGGCCCACGACGGGGCTGAGATCAGGAACCTGGGCATCGAATCGGGCAAGGTGGCGTCCCGCCCGCAGAACGTGGACTTCTACTTCCGGCCCGGGGTGACGTGGACGCATACGAGCAGCCGGGGCCTGAGTGTTCGCGTGCTGCCGCCCGGGTTCATCTGCAACGTGGAGGGGATGGCGGCATTTCAAAGGGGACCGGCCGGCTCGTCGTACGAGACGCTGGCGATCCTCAACTCGGCTTTCGCTCGACACGTCATCGACCTGCTGAACCCTACCGTCCATTTCGGCGGGCGCGAGGTGGGCGGCCTCCCGTATCCGCTGGCTGATGAGTCTGCGATCAAGACCCTGGAAGCGCTGGTAGGCCAGGCAGTTGCCCTGGCCCGGGCCGACTGCCAGGAGGACGAGACAAGTCATGAGTTTGTCGCGCCGCCGGCCTGGCGGACCGGGGCGGAGGACGTCGCCCGCCGCCATGCGCAGCTCGCCGGGATCGAACAGCGGATAGATGAAGAGGTCTATCGCCTCTACGGTCTTGGCGAAGATGACCGGGCGGCGATCGAGGCGGACCTGTCGGTTTCCCCGGCCCGAGAGGCGGATGAGGACAGGGAAACGCACGGCGGACGTCTGTCGCGCGAGAGCCTGGCCCACCGGTGGATCAGTTATGCGGTGGGCGTCGTGATGGGGCGTTTTCGTCCCGGCGCCGAGTGCGGCCTGGGACGTGGGCGGTTCACGACGGAAGTGGCCGAGGCCCTGCGGGCAATCTCGATTCCATCCGGCATTGCCGTGCTCGATCCCGATCACGACGATGATCTTGCCCGCAGAGTGCAGCAGGCCCTGGAACTCATACTGGGCGGGACAGGTGCGTCGGAAGTGATTCGCGCTGCGCTGGGCGATGCGGGCAAGCCGCTGCTGCTGTTGCGCTGCCACCTCGAGCGGGGTTTCTTCAAACAGCACCTCCGGCAATACCGCAAGCGCCCGATCTACTGGCTGCTCCAGTCACCGAGGCGGCTATGCAGCGTGTACGTCCACTACGAACGTATGACCCCCGGCACGTTGCCGCTCATCGGAGGCAGTTGTTACCTGGGTGGCAAGCTTGACGATACCCGCCGTCGTCTTGATGAGCTTCGTGTTCGGGCCGCCGCGGCATCGGGACGTGAGAAGATTCGGCTCGAGCGCGAAGTCAACGACTTGCAGGTCCTGCTGACCGACCTGGAGGCTTTTGACTGCTCGCTTCGACGCGCGCTGGAGGCCTGCAGCGAGCGTGGTGAAACCGTGGGTTGGATCCCGGAGATGGACGACGGCGTCATGCTCAACCTCGCGCCGCTGCATGAACTCGTGCCCTCGTGGTCCGCCGAGCCGCTGAGGCACTGGAAACGACTGGAGGCGGGCGACTGCGACTGGTCCTTTACCGCGCGTCGCTACTGGCCTGACCGCGTGCTCGCCAGGTGCAGGAGGAACAAGTCCATTGCCATCGCCCACGGCCAACTCGATGTCTACGAAGGCGGCAAGCCCTGACCGATAGCGCTGCCGGATGTAGCGATGAGATGTTTCATGACCGATGCCTCCTTACCCCCTGCAACGGCATGACGATGGACAGTATAATCACGCTTGCGGTGGAGCTGAGCCTTCAAGGCGTGCAAGCCCTCTATCGCCCGCAATTGGCAGTGGAATGAGATAAGCAGAGCACGGGAGGATGACGTGAGCCAGCCACGGATTGGGATCATCGGCGGGACGGGATTGGGACAGGCGTTTGCAGAACGGGCGGGCAGTGAGGAGGTCGCGGTGGACACGCCGTTCGGGTCGCCGAGCGGGCCGATCCTGCTGGCGCGCTGGGAGGGCATCGACATCGCCCTTCTCTCGCGGCATGGCCCGGGACATCTGCTCAATCCTTCTGCCGTGCCCTATCGCGCGAACGTCTATGCCCTCAAGCAGCTCGGCGTCACGCACATTCTGGCCAGCGGGGCGACGGGGAGCCTGAGAGAGGAGATCGAGCCGGGGCACCTGGTCATCTGCGATCAGGTCATCGACAAGACGTCCCGGCGCGACAGCACGTTCTTCGACCGGGGCATTGTCGCGCACGTGGAGTTTGCCGAGCCGTTTTGCCCGACGCTGCGATCACTCCTGAAAGCTGCCGGCAGGAAGGTGGAAACAACGGTGCACTCGACGGGCACGTACGTATGTATGGAGGGGCCGCCGTTCTCGACCCTGGCCGAGTCGAAGATGCACCGGGCGTGGGGCGGGGACCTGGTCGGCATGACCGCGATGCCGGAGGCGAAGCTGGCCCGCGAGGCGGAGATCTGCTATGCGCTGATTGCGCTGCCGACGGATTACGACTGCTGGCGGCCGCACGAGGCGAGGAAGGATCGGCAGGCCCTGCTGGCCGAGATCATCGGCAACCTGCAAGCCGCCACCGCGAATGTCACCGCACTGCTGCGAGCGGTGCTGCCGGTGTTGGCGAAACAGTTGGATGACCCGTGTCCGTGTCGCGATTCCCTGGCCCTGGCAATCTGGTCCGACAAGTCGTGCGTGGATCCCGCCGTGATCGATCGGCTTCGACCGCTCGTCGGGCGGTACTTTGCCTGAGACCGGAGAAACCCCGGTTGAACGCCGATCAGAATTGAGAGTCGAGAGTTGAGATTCGAGAATTGCCGACGCCTGGGTGCAGCCCCTGAGCTAGCGCCGTCTATCGGTGTTCATCGGCGTTCATCGGGGGTTTCATTTCGATTCACGGCCGGTTCTATTCGCCGGTGGTTTCGGGGGATGATCTGGTTGTGGGCAGTTGCCGCCGCGGGGGTCGCCCGGCCTGCGGTCGTAGTGGGGCGGTCGCCGGCCGCCGCTGATCCGGGCGAGCACTCATCGCTTTCCGGCGTTTACGTGAACGAGAGTCTGGAGGCCCGGCAGGCGCTGAGAACGGTGCATGAACTGGCGTCGTCGTCCCGGTGGGCGGAGGCGGCCCGGGGCTACGATCGGCTGATTGCCGAGCACGGGGACGACTTGGTTCGGGTGGATGCGTCCCGCCTCGTCAGTGTTGCCGATTATGTCAATGATCAACTCGCGCGTTGGCCGGCGGAAGCGGTCGAGGTCTACCGCGGGCTGTTCAACGAAATCGCCGCGGGCAAGTGGCGCGAGTTGTCCGCCAGGCAAAGCCGGCAAGGCCGGTCGGGTACGGTTGAATCACCTTACCAGATCGGCGATGCCGGGTATGGAACCGGCGGTGCTGATCTTGTGATTGCGGATCGCTGGTGGCTGACGGACGCCGGTGGTGATGCGGCGGATGATGCGGCGCAGCGATTGCTCGAGGCGGGGCGATTCGACGCGGCGGGCCGGCAGTTCGATCGCCTCTCTCGATTTCATCCGCGTTTCCGTGGGAGCGCGGACGTGGCAGTCCGGGCGGCCGTTGCCTTCACCCTGGCCGGCCGGAACGATCGTGCGGCGGATGCAGCTGGACGCGCCCGGGCCGTCGGCGGTCTGGTGCGCTGGTTCGGCCAGGAGCTCCCCGTCGAGACGGTCCTGTCAGAGGTTGCCCCCTCCACCACGCGCCCCGTCCGGAAAGACGCCGATTGGCCGATGTTCGGCGGCGACGCTTCGCGAAACCGTCCGGGTCCGGCAGGTGAGCTGCCCGGTGAGCTGTTCTGGCGATGCGATCTGGGCCCGAGTGTCGAGAAGCAACAGGTTGCCGGCGAGGGCAGCGTCCCGCTGACGGATGCCGAGCCGGCACTGATCGCCCAGCCGGTGGTCCGGGGCGATCGCGTTTACGTTCAGGACACCTCGCGGGTATGGGCGATCGGGCTCAACAGCGGGCGCGTCGAATGGGTCTACGACAGCGGGGTCGGGGGCGAGTCCGGCGACCGGCACGAACAGCGCTTGGCCAGGGAGACACGGGGTTACCTCGCACCGGTGGTAGCCGACGGGTGGATGTTCGCCATTCTCGCCGGTCGGGGGCCGGATCCGTTTGGACTCAGCCCGGTGCGGGCGGGGGCGGTCCTGGTCGGTATCGAGGCCCGCGACGGGACCGAGCGCTGGCGGGTGTCGGCCGCGACCCCGGGCGGGGACGAGGCCCGCGATTCCGACGATTCGTGCAGGTTTGAGGGCTCACCGCTGCTTCATGAGCAGTCGCTGTACGTCGTCGTCCGCCAGGGCCGGGGCCCGGCAGTGGAAGACTGCTACCTGGCATGCTTCGACCCGCAGACCGGGCAGCGGTTATGGCAAAGGCACCTGGCCGGTGGGGGGACGGGCATTGTGCCGGGGCAACCGGATGCCCAAGAGCCGCCCTGCCGAACAGGCAGCGGCCCCGCCGCCGCGGGCGACTCGATCTACGTGCAGACCCACCTCGGGGCGTTGGCCTGTGTATCAGCCAGCACGGGACGGGTTCGCTGGCTTACGTTGGCATCGCGGGAGGACCGGCAGGGCGACGATCCGATCGGCCGGCCCGCGGACCGCCGCGGCAGGTCGCCATCCGCGCTTCACCCGGTGGTCGTGGCCGGCGGGCATGATTCCGGTCCGGTCTGCGTGATGACTACTCCCTCGGCGTGCGGCGGTCTGCTCATCTACGATGCTGAAGACGGGCATCTGGTCCGCCGCGTGCCGACGGCGGTGCCTGGCGGGGGAACGGCGGTGCTCGGTGCAGCCGGGGACGTGGTGTACGCGGTCGGCGAGCAGGTAGTCGCATTGGACCTGGCCACGGGCCGGGTGGCGTGGCGAGCCGACGTGGGCGGCCCGCCGGGTGACCGGCTCGACGGCGCGCCTTTCCTGACCGCCGGGGAGCTCCTGATTCCGACGCGTTCGGGGCTGGTGTGGATGTCGCTGGATGGTGCGAGGAGGGGGCGGTTCGATTGGCCCGGCACCACGGTTGAAAGAAAGGCCGGAGCGTGGACCGGCAACATACTGGCAGTGGATAACCTCGTGCTCGTCGCGGGGCGAGGGCATCTCTGCTGCTATGCATCTCTCAATGGTAGTCTTGCCCGGATTGAGCAGCGTATCGCCGGGCAACCGGATGATCCCGAAACTCATCTGGACATGGCCCGCTACGCGTTAATGAGGCCGGCCCTGTTCGAGCGCGGGCTGTTGGCCGTCGATGCGGCACTGCGTTGCGCGACGTCCCGCGCTGGAAGCACGGGCCCTCCTTACGGGCACCTTCATGCGGAGCAGGCCCGCCGCCGGGCGTTTGACATCATTGTGGATGCGGCTGAGTACCTGACGGTCGCCCGCATCCGGGCCGGCAGTCCGGGCGACACCGACCTCGTCTCGGGTTTACTGTCGCGTGCGGAGGCGACGGCCCGGGACGGCGAACGGCAGGTGCGGTATCGGCTCGTGTTCGCCGATCTCTACCGGCGACTCGGCCGAGGGGCGGATGCGGTTCATCTCTATCAGCAGATCCTCGATGATCGGTCGCTTCGCGAGTGGCGCTCGAGGGAGCAGGGTCGGTCGATTCGCGCTGGTACGGTGGCCGAGGGCGGGATTGGCGAGATGATCGCGCGGCTCGGCCGGCAGCATTATGAACCGTACGATTCCGCTGCGTCGGCCATGCTGCAGGCGGGCGTCGCGGGGGCCGATCGGGAGTTGTTGAAAGAGGCGATCGCCCGGTATCCCAATGCCCGCTCGGCGGGGGCAGCCTATGTGGCCCTGGCGCAAATCGAGCGCCGGGGGAGCGCCCCGGGGGGCGCCCCGATCGCGGCGGCCCGGTTGCTGAGAACGGCGTTGGCCCGCCACGAACGCAGTGCAGCCGGCGGCGACGGCACTTCAAAGCCGGCGGACAGTGTCCTGCTCGACGAGCCCGAGGTTGTGAGGAGCATTGCCGGGTGCTACTTCGATGCTAATGACGCGGCCAGCGGCCTGGCTTGGCTGGCTCGGGGCGCGCGCGATTATCCATCCGCCCGGTTCGGCATCGACGGGCGGTCCGAGACGTTCGCGTCGCTTCGCCGGCGACGGCTTGCGGCAGGGCTGACGCTCGAGCGGCGCCGCCCGATGATTGCGCCGCCGCTCAAGCTGACGCTACACCTCGGTTTCGATGGGCCGACGGTGCTGCTCAGGCCGCGGTTCGAGCCGTCCGGTGCGGACGTGTCCGCGGCCGGTATCGCCGTGGTCTACCACGGGGGGAAGCTTGAGGCTTTCACACCGGGGACGGGCAAGCGGCGGTGGCCGGCGCCGCTGCCCGTAGCGGCAGCGCCGGTGTGGCTGGCGGCAGTGGATGACGTATTTGTTTTTGCCACCCGACACCAGGTATTGGCTGTCGATCGCGACACGGGACGAACGCGATGGACCTTGGGGCGGCATCCGCGCGGGGCCGATTCGCCCGCGGTGGATCCGGAGGTCTTCAGCGGGCTGTCTGGTCACGTCCTGGCCGAGACCCTGATGGTCAACGTCTTCCAGGATGGTCGGGCGTCGGCGGTCCGGATCGCCGACGGCGAAATCGTCTGGGAGCGCCGGCTCACCCACAGGTTCTCGGGGCCGGCCGCGGCCAACGACGAGTACCTCGTCTACGCCTCAATCGATCAGGACCGGACCAGGTTCGTGGTCCTGGACGTCGCGACGGGCCGGGACGTGCGAGCCTTCGGTTTCGAGCCGGCCCGGCAGGTCTACTGGATGGCGATGTCCCCGGAGCGCACCCTGGTTGCCGCGGGCGGCAATTGGGCCGCCTGTTACGACCCGGATACGTCGGCTCGGCTCTGGCAGGTCAGCTCGGTGCAGGGCAATCGAGCAGCGACGCTTCAGATGGGCCTGAGCCGCCTGTACCTCTCGCCGGGCCCGCGCGAGATCTCGGCGGTTTCTTTGACCACGGGGTGCGAGCTCTGGCGGACCCCTGCGATCGAGGACCCCGGCCAGATCATCCTGGAGACCTGGCTGGACGGCAGCGACCTGTACGCGGTTGCGACACGGGGCGTTGGCGCGTTCGATCCCGCCAGCGGTGCCGAGCGATGGTGGACTGACCTGCCCGACGACGTTTCCATCGACACGCCGGCGCTGACCGACCGTTTCATCGTGCTCGTCGGGTCGCCCCAGCCTCGGGGGGCCCCGGCAGATGAGGACCGGCGGATCGCGGCCTGCTTCATTGATCGACGGACCGGGCGAGCGGCTGCGCCAGCGGGTCGCACGTGTCTCGATTGGGGGCCCTGCGCCAACGTACAGGACGTCGGCGTCTATGACCACGCGGTCTGGATTCGCGACGGTGCGACGGTCGTCGGGTGGACCGCGGCGGGGAGGCAGACCGCACCGGCGTCGGCATCGGTGCGTTGACAGCCCCAAGCACGTTCGATAGCCTGCGTATGACTGATTTGTGGCGTTGTCGGAAAGCCCTGCGACAAGAGGGGCGCCAGCGGGCCGGATCATTGGAGGCGACCTGACAGCGCTGACCGGGCCCACGCTCCAATGACGGGTCCTCACGCCCGATATTGACCCTTCCCCTTTCAGTTCGGAGGTGTGATCGCAATGATCACGAACCGTTCCCGCCCAGGAACTTCCGTCTGGGTGTTGATGCCCTGCCTGCTGGCGGGGTGCGGCCCGCAAGCATGGCGCTGGAACAAGGAGGCGACGACGCAACCTGCGGGCGCGTCTGATAGCCCCGACTCCCTCCGCGACGCTCGCCGCGCAATAGCGATGGAGGGTACCGTCGGCGCGGTAGCCTATGTGCAGGGCACCCGATTCATGCGGGTGCGGGGTTACGGTCTGGTTTCCGGGCTGAACGGTCAGGGCAGCCCGTTCTGTCCCCCTGATGTTCGCGATCACCTGGTTCGCGAGATCCGTCGATTCCGCTCTTCCGGCCGCCGCGCCCAGCACGAATTGACACCTCAGCAACTGATTGACAGCCTCGATACCGCAGTGGTTGAAATCACGGGCGACATCCCGGCCGGGGCAGCCAAGGGCCATACGTTCGACGTTATTGTCTCGGCCTCCTCGACCAGTGCGGACACGCGTTCCCTTGCCGGCGGATACCTGCTGCCGTGCGAGTTGAAGATCTTCCGCGAGGTCTCGCCGGCCGAGATCATCGAGGGGAGGACGCACGCCAAGGCCCGCGGGCCGGTGTTCATCAACCCCTTCGCTCGGGCGGGCGGCAGTGGGGCCGGCACAGACCCCCGCGAGGGACGCGTGATCGGTGGGGGCGTCAACCTGATCGACCGCCGCCTGAGTCTGATTACGGCCATTGAATCCTATTCGACGGTGGCTCAGGTGGCCGCCGCCATCAACCAGCGATTCAACCGCGACCCGAAGATGGCCACCGACACGGACCCCAGCCATGTCGCGCTGACCATCCCCCCTGACTTACACGGCTCGGAAAGCCGGGTCCTCGAGATGATTCTGCACTTGCCCTTGTCCTCATCGCCGGCGGTTCGGGAGGCGAGGGCCAAGACCCTGGTCGCGGAGTTGGCCCGGCCCGGCCTGCCGCCGGAGGACGCGGCGCTGTCGCTTGAGGGGATCGGGCCCCTGGTTATCCCGATGATCCAGGAACTGTACACCCATCCCCGTCGCCAGGTGAATTACTATGCCGCCCGGACCGGGCTGCGGCTTGGCGACGACCCGGCGACCGAAGTCATCATCCGGCACGCGCGCGACCCACGCAGCCCATTTCGCCGACAGGCGATCAGAGAACTGGGCCGCTGCCCGACACCTGCCCGGGCAGCGGTAGCGTTGCGCGGTCTCCTGGCCGATTCCGACCCCCTGATCCTGATCGACGCCTACGAAGCACTGCGAAAGGTTGATCCGGAGTCGATCGCCAGCGGCGTGGTGGGTCGGGACCCCGGTAACTTCATCATAGACGTCGTTCCCTCCGATGGGCCGGCCCTGATCTACGCACGCAAGACGGAATGCCGACGCATTGCCCTGATCGGAGCGAACCACATGGTTGTCCGCCCGCCGCTGTTCTATGCCAAGCCCGGCCGGCAGGTAACGCTCTCGAGCCTGACGAACGACGCGTTCATCACCGTCCTGCGGAAGGAGTCAGGCAGCGTAATCGGGGACTTCATTGTCCCTCTGGATGTGGTGGTGCTGACGCGATTCATGGGTGACGATCCCCGAATGGGCGCCGATGGGAAACCGCAGGGACTCGGACTCGATTATGCGGTCGTCCTCGACGTGTTGTACCACCTCTGCGAAACCGGCGCCATCGATGCCGGCATGAAATGGGAAGAGCAGAGGGTCGAGGATCTCATCGGGCCCCTCAGACCGATGGGGCGGCCGGAGTCGGAGCTTTAGAACCTTACGGCGAGACACGAGCGCCCTTTGCGAGCGTGTTCTTCCACAAGGGTCCTCTCTGGCTGCGGATCAGGAAAAGGCGATCCGCCTTAGAACCTTACGGCGAGACATGAGCGCCCTTTGCGAGCATGTTCTTCTACAAGGTTCCCCTTTGGCTGCGGACCAGGAAAAGGCGGTCCGCCTTAGGAGCGATCGGCTTGCAGCTCTCCGTTCGCGGGCACTCCGGCAAGGCGCCGAGTATCCGTCTCCCCTTGGAAAGGGGTACGTGTTCAGCGGCCTCCGGAGCGATTAGAGCCGCTCCGGATGCGATCACAGCCGCTTCGGGCGCGATCAGAGCCGGTTCGGGCGCGATCAGAGCCGGCCTCTGTGAGGCCGGTGGTTCCTCGGATCGGGGAGCTTAGCGCCGCGAGGGGGCACCGGGCTTGCAGAGCCCGGCCCCGAGCCCTTATCCACGCCAAGCATGTAGGGAAAGGGGGGGAATCCAGAAGGGCATGATTGCAGGTCTCCCCGCACCGGAGCCCCCGGGATCATCCTGCGGGGCAGGTCGTCCCCCGCCCGCTTTTTGCCGACAGAAACACTTGACAACGCCACCCGGATCGGCCCTAATTACCGGCGCGTTATGGGACGGCCGAGGCAAAACGGGTCGGACCCGCCGCTCAGTTCGGGCCTTGGGCGGGTTGATCACATGGCCGCTGGTGGTGCTTGGCCCGGGTGCGATGAGGAGAGTTCAACATGCAAAGTCTGATTCATGTACCGATGTTGGCAGAAGGGATGTTCTCCTGGTGGCAGGGCGTGCTCCTGGTTCTGCTGATCGTCCTGATCATCGTCTACTTCCAGATGAGGAAGCGGCAGATGTGATGCGCTGCGGCGGTCTGATCCGCTGCAACCCCTCTTGTGAGCATTCTGGTTGAATGACCAGCGGGCCTCCCGGGCAGCGGGAACGCCCGCTTGTCATATTGTCGGCCGTACGCACCCTTCAGCCTTGCCCCTCGATAGCCGATAACACGCGCGAGATTCGAACCTCGGTTCAGACCCGCGGGTCGGGTCTAGCACCTGCGGGGCCCCGGCCGGTTCAGGCTGCGGGACAAGGGCAGACTATGCGGATTCTGTTGATTCAGCCGCCGTACGACCTGTACGACGACGACGAACGGCAGGCCATGCCGCCGCTCGGCTTGGCCTACATCGCCGCCGTGCTCGAACGCGAGCAGCACGAGGTTAAGATCATCGACTGTGTGGCGGAGGGTTTTCACCGGCTGGCTTCACTCTCGGACGGCCGGCGCCGGCACGGTCTGGCCGGCGGTGATCTGGTCAAGGCGATCCAGGACTTTCAGCCTGGGGTGGTGGGGGTTTCGTGCCTGTTCTCGGCCCAGTCACCGGCGGCCCACCACGTCTGCCGGCTGGTCAAAGAGAATGATCGTACCACCTGGACGGTCATGGGCGGGGCCCATCCGTCGGCGATCCCGGAGGACGTACTGGCCGATCCGCACGTGGACGTGGCGGCCGTCGGCGAGGGAGAGATGAGCATGGTGCGGCTCGTGCGCTGCCTCGAAGCCGGCCGGTTCCCTCCGGCCGACCCTTCGGGACTGGCATTTCGCCAGGACGGTCAGATCACCGTCAATCGGCCGAGGCAATACCTCCAGGATCTCGACTCGCTGCCCCTGCCCGCCCGACATCTGCTGCCCATGAAGCGCTATTTCAAGCACCGGTCTCCACACGGGGGCGTGGTCAGGCGACATCCCTGCACCAACCTGATCACCTCGCGCGGGTGCCCGGCCCGGTGCTCGTTCTGCAGCATCCACACGGTCTGGGGCAGGAAGTTCCGCCCGCACGGCGCCCGGCGTGTGATCGAGGAGATCGAGCTGCTCGTCAGCGAGTACGGCGTCCGGGAGGTCCAGTTCGAGGACGATAACATCTCGCTCCATAAGCCGCGGTTGGCGGAAATCTGCCGGGCGATCATTGATCGCAGGATTGACCTGAGCTGGACGATGCCCAACGGGGCGGCGATCTGGGCGCTTGATGAGAAGTTGCTTGAACTCATGCGCCGCGCCGGGTGCTATCACCTCACCATCGCGGTCGAGTCCGGCAGCCAGAGGGTCCTCCGGGAGGTCATCCACAAGCCGCTCGATCTGAGGCGCGTCGGGCCGATCGTCCGGTCGGCCCGGAAGCTTGGCATGACCATTTCCGCCTTCTTCGTCGTGGGCTTCCCCGGGGAAACGAAAGCGGACATCGCAAAGACGTTCGAGTTCGGGATGAACATGGGCGCTGACCAGCTTCACTTCTTCACCGCGACGCCCTATCCGGGAACGGCCCTGTACCGGCAGTGTGTCGAGAACGGTTACGTCTCGGTACCGGTGGACTATACGAAGCTCCGCGTGGGACGCCCCGTCGTGAGCACGCCTGAATGGACCGCCGCTGAGCTGTGGGAGATGACCCGCGCCGCCCAGGCCCGTGCCTACCGCCGGACCGCCGTGCGCCGGCCCGTGCGGTTCCTCTCGATCGTCGCCCGGAAGTTCGCCCGCGAGCCGATGGTCACTCTCCGCAAGGCCCGCGAAACACTGCTACGGGACCGGACCAGGGCCGCCGTCACGTGATCCGCTCCGCGGCACAAGAATCATGGAATGCTACTTGGGTTCTCTGGGATCAGGCATCAGGCACGACCGCCGCCCAGGCCGATTACGCCGGCAAGCCCGAACAGCAGCAGGGTCGAGGGTTCGGGCAGCGGCCCTTTCGTTCCTTGCCCGTGCGTGATTTCGCTGCCGGCCACAACGCCTGCGGGGACGAACTGACCGACAAACGGATCCGGGGTTTGGTTGGCCAGGGCCCAGAACCCGCCTATATCCATTCCGGTCGTGACCCCCGGCCCACTGCTCGTCCACTTCGGGTTGCCCGAGCCGTCGTCAACCGGCACGAAGCCGAGGGCGCCGGCCGCGTAATCATCGACGTACACTTCGAGCAGCGTCGCCTGAGGCCACTCAACCTGGAACTTCGTGATTGCCTCGCTCAGAGTCTCGTTATGCAGGTGATAAGCGTAGAGGTAGAAGGATTCGACCGGAAGAGGACTGATTCCCGCACTGGTAAGAATACTCCGCGAGCGTTCCTCGTCGTAGACGGTGTGCTGGACCATGATCTCCGTCGGCGCACCGCCGCCCGGCCACTCGACGATCCCCTGGTCGAGGATCTGGTCTGCTCGCGTGACGACGCAGAACCCGCCAATAGCAGCGGCGACACTCACGGCCAGAACGGCCCGGCGCGAGCGGAACGCAACAGCCAACGCACCCAGGGCCAGGAAGGTGAGCGTCATCGGTTCGGGTAGGGGTGCAATGGCCTCGCCGAGTATGTTCCCATCGTTTATGGTTGAGGCGTTGGCCATGCTGGCGGACGCGTGCTGACAGTCGGATGTCGCCCAGAAGCCGCCCATGGTGCTGCCCATGCGGATCCCGAGACTCGAGTGCGACCAGACGGGATTGTCGCCCTCCTGGGAGGCGTCCCAGCGCAGCGGATCCGGTATGTTAGGATTCGCGTGCACGGACACCAGCCCGCAATCACCGGACGGGAAGGTCACGCTAAACTTCGTCACGTTGCTGGCCAGGCCCAGGTTCGTCACCGAATACGCATACAGGTAGGTGCCGTATCCACTCAGCCCCGCCTCGTCGAGGATCTGCGCGCTCTGGGTTTCGTCGTAGACGGCTTGCTGGACCATCACGTCCAATCCGCCCAGGTAAGGGTCCAATTCCCCCGGCGCGGGATCCCACAGAATCGTGCCGTCCTCGACCCAGTAGGTGACGTGGTTGTACAGAACGCTGGCCTCCAGGGATCCGACGACCGTCAACAGGGCGCCGAACGCCAGCATGAGCTTACGCGTGCGCATCTCTCTCTCCTCTCACCTGTCTGTGAGGTTTGCCGGCCTGGCGACGTTGACGGCCCCAATCGCGACATTGGGAGGCGCTACGCCAACGCGTCGCGCGCGAAGACGAATCTCGAAAGATGGACTCTCTCTTCCCTGGCCTGCAACCTCAAGTACATAGCACCTGTCTCGATGGGAGATCGGAAAGGGGGATGGATTGTGCTATACCTCTCTCGCCCTTTTCGTCTCTCTCCCTTTGCCTCACTCACCCCACTATAACGGCTTCGCCCATGACTTGTCAAGCGGTAAGCTACGGAAACCTCGATATTTAGGCCGCTTTTCCGGACGGGGTGCTCCATAAATGCCGTGTCCCGGAAACGGGACAGCGAGGCTTCACCCGGGGCATTGGAAGCCTTCAGGATCCCCCCGGCTCGCCAGGCGCGGCGTGAGCTGGGCAGCCAAGGTCTCAAAGCTCGCCGCCGTCGGAGTCAACGGGAAAGGCCGGGTGGCCCATCCTTTGCGACCGCAAAGGGTGGGGTCGCGATGATCGGAACCGTGCGGGGCATCGATCGGCAGGCTTGATCATCGTGCCCCCGTCCATCGCTCGGCGATGGATGGGCCACCCGACCAGAGCGCCTACTGCCCGAGCAGCCCGAAGCGAACAAGAGAAGACACGCGAAAACCACATCATCGTCGAACAGGAGGTAACGGAGGAAACAGAGAACTTTGCTATGCCTCTGTACTCTCTGTGGCCTCCTGTTCCAAATCCAACGTTCTCTTGAGCTTGTGAGCGGTTCCAAGCTCCGCCAGTCACGCCCACAGTCTGAACCGTGGTGCGTTTGGCGGCTCAAGGAGTATGGTGTATAATACCGATGTATACATTGGAGGTGACCCATGGTTCGGACACAGCTCTATCTGACAGAGAGGGAACGCGATGAACTGGCCGCTCTGGCACAGGCGACCGGGAAGAAGCAGAGCGAGCTGATACGGGAAGCGGTGGATCGCTTGATCGAGCAATCCACCGCGAAGCGGCGGGATGCGGTGCTGGACCGCGCTGCCGGCATGTGGAAAGACCGCGACGATCTGCCCGATTTCCGGGCGCTGCGCGTCGAATGGGATCGAGGTTGACCTGATGAGCACCGCCATCCTTGTTGATGCGGATGTGATGGTCGATTACCTGCGCGGCCACGACAAGGCGGTCTTTTTCCTGAAGAAGCAGGCGGGACGGATCATCTTATCGTCGATCGTGGTCACGGAGCTCTACGCAGCCGTGAAGGGTGACGCGGAACAGGCGACGCTTGATGATGTCGTTTCGCTCTTTCGGGTTGTTCCCGTGACCGTCGAGATCGCCAAGGCCGGTGGGCAGCTGAAGCGGGATTTCGGCAAGTCACACGGCGTGGGCCTTGCCGACGCGGTCATTGCCGCGACGGCACAGGTTGAGAATGCAGAGTTGAGCACGCTGAACGTCAAGCACTACCCCATGGTGCCGGGCCTCAAGCCCGCCTATGTGAAGAAGTAGCCGCGGCGCTGTCAGGCCGTTCTCCTGTCCATCATTACGTCGTGAATCCGCCCGATAGGGCGCTCGGACGAATGCAGGAATGTCTGCACGTACGGCCCGACGGCCTCGGACGGTCCAAAGCTCCGACAGTCGCCCCGCCGGCCAGCGGAGCCCACGAGAGCGGTTGTCGGGGGTTTCTCCTGGGGCACTCGGCAAGCTACGCTTCCGCCGGATGAACCAGAATTGGGAGGGTTTCTCGGACCGTATGTCAACGGTCTCGGGGCGGCCCTGAGCCCGGGGCATAGCTCAAAGACTTGCGGGCCGGCCTACCGGGCGTGGGGGCGGGGGTGGTTTGATCCTTTCCTGGGCAGCCAGTAGATTAGCGTGCGACCCTGCGGCTGGGGTGGGGGCATCGCCGGGGCGGGGGACTCTTTGGGGGCTCATCTGAGCAGCGAGCGTCCTCAGAGAGAACGTTAGGCGGGCCGATGAGCGTGGCACGAATCATCAAGACGGTCTTCGGCGTGCTCATCGTGACGGTCTCGGTCTTGGCCTTTTGGCCCCAGCGGCAAACCGACGGGGACGTCGCCGCCACGTCCTTGGAGGTGGGCGATCGCAGCGCCCGATTCATCATCCACTTTGCCCCGGGATGGGGAAACATGCCCGGGACGATCCCCCACGGCCTGGGGAAGCCACTGCGGGGCATCCGTGAGGTCGCCCGGGAGTTCGTGAGGCAATTCCCCGACACGTGCATCGTGTTCCGGAACGTCCCCGTCAGCGATCGCGAATGGCTCGTGACCCAGCTCATGTCCGGCCAGGCGCCCGACGTGATCAACGTCAACGTCGAGGATGTGTGGGTGGACACGCACAAGGGATGGTACCTTCCGCTCGATGGGTACCTGGAGCAGCCCAACCCGTTTGTGCCGGAAGGTGAGCCCGGGAGCAGGCAGTGGTGGGGCATGTTCAAGTACCAGGCGATCAGCCGGGGCAAGGCGGCTCCTATCGACGGCAAGATGTATTGCGTCAGCTTCGACATGATCGAGACCGGCATCTTCTACAACAAGAGCAAGTTCGACGAGCTCGGGATCGATCCGCCGCAGACGTGGGCCGAGTTCGAGGCGATTCAGAACCGGATGCAGGCAGCCGGCTATACCCCTTTCCTGACGGTGATTGAGGCCATTTCCGACTGGGGTGTGGACCTGCTGTTCGACCAGTTCTACGCCGAGATCCTCCCGGGGATCGACCTGGTGCAAGATCCGGTCCGCGAGCAGTACCTTCAGGGGTATCTCGACTGGGATGAGATCGCTTTTCTTTACGGCAGGGGCTTCTTCACCGGGGGAGACGCTCGCTACCGGGAAATTTTCAGCGTTATGAAGGATTGGCGTCGGTATTGGAACCAGGACCTGAGCGTTCGCTCGATGGACCGGATGCGGCCATTCATCCGGCAAGAAGGGCTGATGATCTGGGATTCGAGCCAGTTGACGCACCGTCTGGAGATGGACAAGACACTCGGCTTCGAATACGGCGTGTTCTATTTACCCCCGCTGACCGAAGCGACTTCGCGGTTCGCCCCGCGGCGTTTGCTGCCCACGTGCGTGATCGGCGGGGCCGCCACCCAGTTCTCGGTCACCAACCGGGCCTTCAGCGACACCAGCGATCCCGCGACTTCCGAGCGCCTCCGCCGCGTTATCCAGTTCCTGCAGTTCATGTGCCTGCCCGAGAACGCTCAGCGCATTACGAACGAATCGCTGCAGTTCATCCCGAACATCGTGGGCGTCCAGCCGCGACCGGAAATGCAACCGTTCATCGAGATCCTCAAGCGGCGTTACACGACCACCAAGTGGGTGGCGACCTTCGATTTGCAGTTCAACGATATCCTGCAGCGGATGCTGGGGCTCTACTTGAACGGGGGCTGTGACCTGGACGAGTGCCTGTCGAACATGGAGCGAGCGCTGGAACTGGGCGCGGAGCGGGCCATCCATCGCAAGAAGCCGGACCTGGCGATGCTGGAACGTCGATGGAAGGAGCTGGCTCCGCTGCGCAGGTCAATGAAGGAGCTACCCGATGGCGCTCGGTAGTGCGGGCAGCCGGACGCTCCGGTTCCAGTTGGGATGCTACGGCCTGGTGCTGCCGACGCTGGCCCTACTGGGCGTGTTCACGTTCACGCCGATGATCTGGGCGTTTTCCAAGTCCCTGACCCGTTACGAGATCGGCGAGGACCCGGAGTGGGTGGGGGTCAGCAACTACCGGGAGTACCTGTCCGACCCGACGTTCCTGGCTTCGTTCGCCAACATGCTGTTTCTGACTGCGTTCGCGGTCCTCGTCCGCCTGATCGTGCCGCTGACGGTCGCCAAGCTGATCATCTCGCTTCGCAGCGAGCGTCATCGGCACTTCTACCGTATTCTGTTCCTGGTGCCGATCGTGATTCCGGGCGTGGCGACGCAGTTGATCTGGCGGACGCTGGTCTACGAGCAGTCCGGGCTCGTGAACCGCTTTCTGGGGGCGGTGGGTCTGGCGGCCTGGCAGCACGGGTGGCTCACGGATCCGCGGACGGCGTTGTGGGCGATCGCGTTTATCGGGTTTCCCTTTGTCGGTGGGTTCGAGGTCCTGATCTACTACGCGGGCCTGGCCACCATTCCCGAGAGTGTGAACGACAGCGCGCGGATCGACGGTGCCACCGGCGCGAGGAAGTTCCTGATGATCGACGTGCCGATGGTGCTGAGTCAGATCCGGCTCATCGTTGCCCTGACGGTCATTGCGGGTGTGCAGGGGTTCGAGTCGATCCTGATTCTGACGAAGGGCCAGCCCGGTTTCAGGACGATGGTTCCCGGGCTGTGGCTTTACTTCAACGGCTTCAGCTTCCAGCGCATGGGGTATGCCTGCGCGATCGGCGTGATCCTGTTCGTGGTGATTGCGACCCTGACCGCATTGAACCTGAGGTACCTGCGGAGCACCGAGGAGGTGCAGGCCTGATGTACCGGCGATCCTCGCAACTGGCGATTCACGCCGTGCTGCTGTCTCTGGCGGCCCTGACCTTTCTGCCTTTCGTGTTCGTGGTCAACGGTTCGCTGCGCTCGAATGAGGAGATGTATGATTCGTTCTTCGGCGTGCCGGCCGCCTTCAAGCAGATTGTCACCGGCGAAGCGAGTGAGATCGCGATCAAGACCGGCGAACCGCCCGCCGAGACACTGACCAAAGGGTACAAGCTGGGATGGCAAGTGCTGCGGCGGTATACGCTGAATTCGATCATCGTGTCCGTTGCAACCGCCATTCTGGTGGTCGTCGTGGGCTCGGCGACGGCCTACGCCCTTTCGCGCTACCGCTTCTTCGGCAGCAAGGTCATTTTCGCGGTCATCCTGAGCACGATGATGGTGCCCGGGATCTTGACGCTGGTGCCGAGTTACCTGCTCGTTCGCTGGCTGGGCCTGTTGGACACGCGTTGGGTGCTGATTCTGCCGTACCTGGCGGGGGGGCAGGTCTTCGCGATCTTCGTGTTTCGGAGTTTCTTTGCCGGTTTGCCGGAGGAGCTGTTCGAGTCGGCCCGGATCGACGGGGCGGGACATTTCTCCATTTACTGCAACATCGTGATGCCCCTGTCCCTGCCGGTGATCTCAGTGGTGGCGGTCATGAACATCCTCGCCACGTGGAACAACTTCCTCTGGCCGTTCGTGACGATCAGCGAGGATGAGCTGCAGGTGGTGTCGAGCGGCCTGTACGTGATGATCTCGACCCAGGTTGGACAGAACCTGAGCACGATGCACGCCTCCTACGTCCTGGCGAGCATTCCGCTCCTGGTGCTGTTCGCGTATGCCACCAAGCCGTTCGTCCGCGGCGTCACGACCGGGGCGTTGAAGGCCTAGGCGTGCGAAGCCGCCAGCGGTTGGAGAAAAAAGGTGGCAGCCGGAGAAAAAAGGGTCGGCTTCCTTTCCGCTGTTCAGGAGAAACGCCGTGTCTATTGTTCGCCTCGATGAGAACCCGCTGATTCGGCCCGCCGACGTCAAGCCGTCGCGCGAGGATTTCGAGGTCATCTGTGTTTTCAACGCCGGGGCCACGCGGCTCGGCGATGAGATCCTGCTGTTGCTTCGCGTGGCGGAGCGGCCGTCGGCCTCACCGGAGGAGGTGGTAGCACCGATCCTGCATCCGGACGACTCGTCACGCGGTATCCAGCTCCTGCGGGTCGCCCGGAGCGATCCGGACTTCGAGGCAATCGACTCGCGGGTTTTCAATTACAAGAATAAACCTTACCTGACCTCGATTTCCCATCTTCGGGTTGCCCGAAGCAGAGACGGGCGGCACTTCGCGGTTGACGACGAGCCCGCGATGCGGGCTGAGTTCCGCAGCGAGGAGTACGGCATCGAGGACCCGCGGATCACGAAGATCGGCGAGGACTACATGATCAACTATTCGGCGATTTCGCGGATGGGGGTGGCCACCGGGCTGGCGGTGACGCGTGATTTCAAGACCTTCGAGCGGCGGGGCATTATCTTCGTCCCGGACAACCGCGACGTCACGATCTTTCCGGAGAAGGTCGGCGGACTTTACGTCTGTTACCATCGCCCCTGTTCAGGCATGTTCGGCCGGGCCGACATGTGGCTGGCCACCTCGCCCGACCTGCTTTGCTGGGGCGGCCATCGGGTCGTCGCCGCCACCCGTCCGGGCATGTGGGACGCTTGGCGCATCGGTGGGGGCGCGGTGCCGATCAAGACCAACCGCGGCTGGCTGGGAATCTACCACGGGGCCAACGACGACGAGCGTTACTGCCTCGGCAGCATGCTGGCCGACCTCGAGCATCCGGAGAAGGTGATCGCCCGCTCGCCTGAGCCCGTTCTTGCTCCCGAAGCGCCGTATGAATGCGAGGGCTTCTTCGGAAACGTCGTATTCACGTGCGGTGCGGTGGCCGAGCCGGACGGTAAGGTCATCATTTACTACGGTGCGGCCGACGAGTGCATCGCCGCGGCGGAGACCACCATCGACGATCTGCTTGACACGGCGACCTGAGGTCCCATGCACGCGGCAACCGCAGCCGCCGCCATGCCCGCGCGGATGCTGCGATGCCGCGGGTTTGGCTTTGCTACGCGGGATCGTTACATTGGTGGAAGCTGAGGGATAGTGGATTGGGCGCGGTGACCGCTGGCGGCCTGCGAAGCAGGAGGTGGGCTGTGAGCATCGAGTTGCGTTGCGAAGGCTGCGGCAAGCTGCTCAAGGCGCCGGACTCATCCGCGGGCAAGCGGAAGAAATGTCCGGCGTGCGGGCATGAGCTCTACGTTGCGACCCCGGGCCGCCAGATCGAGGAACTCCCGCTGGCTCCCGAGGACGCCGCCGGCCTGGAGCGGGAAGAGGCCCTGCAGGCGGAGCGGCGCCGGCTGGATCACCTCCTCGCCGAGGAGGATCAGCCGCCGCGGGGTAGTGCCACCGAGGGCGGCGGTTCGAGCAACCGATCGTCTCCCAAGAGCGGTATGAGTGCCGAAGAGATGGTGCTCCGGTTCCTCGCGGCGATGCGCGACTCGGATCTGACCCGGGCGGACGACTTGCTGGCGGAGCTCCGGTCTCGCCGGTTCGAGGCAATCGAGGTCGTCGATCAACTCGGCGCCGACCAGATTCCTCCCGCGCGAATGGCCAACGTTCCGCCGGCGGTCTACCAGGGCTTCCTCAAGAGCCTGAGATCCCGACTCTGAGGACCAGAAAAGGCCAGGCGCCTTTCCGCTCTGCACACTGGCCCGCGCCCCGTTTTTCACCCTTCAAACGACACATCCACCCGCAGTGAAGCCCCTATTTCAGTTCGCTCTCGTTGTCGGGAGCAGGCTCGGGCACAAGTTGCGGCATGGGCGGCTGTCCGGGCATTCCCGCCCCGCCCATCAGCGCCATCTGGATGAACGGTCCGGCCAGTTCCATTGCCGACTGGGCGAGCTCGATCGGAATCAGTACGTCGGCCTGGATGGCCGTGTTGTCAACGCGGCTCATGGTGTATGCGATCGGGGCGGTCTCCTTCATCATCAGCGGGAACATCATCGGCTGACCCACCTGTTTGCTGATGCTCATGACCAGGGCCAACAGGCGATCGACGCTGAAGTAGCCTTCAGCCAGCCGGTTCTGGGGCGGGGGCAGGCGGTCCGCAACCATCTTGATGGCCTTCTTGTCGGCAAGCGGAGCCTGGCCCTTCTCGATATGCTCGACGATCCGGGCGAATCGTTTCGCGCCGCCGCCGAAGGTGATTGCTACGTGGCTGTCCCCGACGGCGGCGACCCGCACGAGCACGCCCTCCTGTCCAACGACGCCCTTGATCTCCTCAATCTTCTCGCTGTCCGCGTCGGGGAACTTGGCCAGGTCAACGATGAGGTGATCGACCACGGCCCCGGACGGCTTCTCGGCTTCCTGTTTCCATTGGACGGCCTCGTCAACCGCGGCTGGGCTGCCTTCCGGCAGGTCTTCCTGGTCCTGAGCGGCTTTGACCACCAGCTCCTTGGCCATGTTGAACAGGGTGCGGAGTTCCCCCTGGGCTTGCTGACTGCTGGCAACCTTGGCGACAAATGCAGCCCCGACCAGGCCGCCCTCATTTTCGGCAGGCAGAGCCGACAGGCTGAAGCTCATCTGCTTGAGGCCGACGGTCAGCTTGACGATGGATTCCCTCATCGACTTGAGTTTGTCCGGGTCAACCAGTTCGCCCAGGATCTCCTGGCTAAGCACGTGATCCATCATCTGGCGGATCTGCTTCTCGTACTGGGCATCGCCACCTGCAGAGGCAGCACCCATGGCAAAGATAACCGGCTCGTCCGGCAGGCCGACGAGCAGTGGCTCGCTGGGCGGTTTCATGGCCTCCATCTGCTGGGCAAGCTCCGTGCCCGGTCTCATCCGGTAGTAGAGCACGAGCTTCAGACCCACCTTCTCATCGATGGCCAGCCCGAAGCAGAATTCCCTCGACTCCTCCATCAACTTCTTAACCTGCTCCACCCCGTGCTCGCCCTGAGCGCGAGCGGCCGGGCCGGCCATAACCATCAGGCCCAACCACGAGTCGATGAGTTGCTGGCGGACCTCCTCGGAAAGCCCGCGGAAGCTCGCCCATCCGAAGAGGTCCTGGGTCTTGTAGTCCGCGAGGCGGTCCGGTGAGATCGACGTGATAATCCCGCCGCCCTTGGCCCGCAGCACGTCCTGGACCACCTCGGGGTTCTGGCCGACGATGAGGAAGCCGTCCTTGGCCGCCGCCACCGAGGGCGCGCCGAACAGCTCCAGACTGATCAGCTCGCCCTGCTTCTGGCCCTTCATCGAGGTGACCAGTGCCTCGACGTCGCTGCAGGGAATGAGAACAACCAGTCGGGCCGACATCTCCTGGACGGTCTGCAACTCGGCGCAGCTCAGCAGGGCAAGGGCCAGACCGCTGTTGTCGTCGAGGCCCTCGCTGATGCCCGTATGCTCTTTGGCGAAGTTAAGTGGGCCGGGGAATCCGATGGCGGCCAGCGGGAAACCCAGTTTCTGGGTGATGCCGAGCACGTCCGCATCCAGTTCCAGGAGATTGCGGACGGCCACGAATGCCACGGCATCGGCCGGGATGACCTTGAGCACCGCGGTCGGATCGGCCGGCGGCGCTGGCCGGGCGGGGCCAGTGGATTGAGCCGCTGCCGCGGGTGGAGCCGCTGCCGGGTCGTCCGCAGCGAGCAACCCCGCCGGCATCGCCAGGGCGACCACGAGGCAACAGAGACCGGCGATCCGTCGTCGTGACGTTGTGTGCATGAGAATTTTCCTCTTCAAAGTGATAGTTGTAGCGATTGCAAGCCTATACACGCCCCGCGGAAGGTCGTCAAGACAGCGGACGCCCCGGGCGAGGCCCCGCACGGCCCCTCTGGTTAGACGATTACCGGGCGAGAAGGTTTTTGCAATTACAAAGAGGCTCGGGTTTTCTAGCCCGGCGAACCGCCCTTATTATCGGCCAGCCCCGCGGTTCGCATCACTTCCGCCAGCGTCGTGGGGGTCATTTCGTCCGCACGGTGACAGGCCACGCGATGGCCGGGCTCACACCCTTCGTGCTCCGTCAGGAGCGGCGTGATTTGCCGGCACGGGTCGATCGCCAGGGGGCAACGCGGGTGGAACGCACAACCAGGCGGAGGGTCCATCGGGCTGGGCACCTCGCCACCCAGGACGATCCGGGATCGGCGGCGCTCTGTGTCCGGCTCGGGAACCGCCGACAGCAGCGCCTGGGTATACGGATGTTTCGGGTTGCGGTAGATCGCCTCGGCCAAGGCGATTTCGACGATCTTGCCGAGGTACATCACCGCCACGTCGTCGCTGAAGTGCTCGATGACGGCGAGGTTGTGCGCGATGAACAGATAGCTGAGACCCAACTGCTCCTGGAGGTCGCTGAGCAGGTTGAGGATCTGGGACTGGATGGACACGTCCAGGGCGCTGACCGGTTCGTCACAGATGATCAAATCAGGATCGAGGGCCAGGGCCCGGGCGATCCCGATCCGCTGGCGCTGCCCGCCGGAGAACTCGTGGGGGTACCGGCCCATGTGCGATCGCCTGAGGCCGACCCGCTCCAGCAACGCCCCGACCCGCTCGTTCCGCTCCCGGCCGCGGGCGATACCGTGGACGGTCAGGGCCTCCCCGACGATCGTGCCCACCGTCATCCGCGGATTTAGGCTCCCGATGGGATCCTGGAATATGATCTGCATCCGACGGCGCAGGGTGCGGAGTTCCTTTCGGCCAAGACTGAAGACGTCGAGCCCGTCGAAACAGACGGTGCCCGCGGTGGCGGGTATCAGACGTAGGACCGTCCGGCCCGCGGTCGTCTTGCCACACCCGCTCTCGCCGACCAGCCCCAGCGTTTTGCCGCGACGCACCGCAAAACTGACGCCGTCAACGGCCTTCACCCAGGCCTTGACCCGGGAGAACACGCCCCGGCGAACGGGGAAATAGGTCTTCAACCCCTGGACGTCCAACAGGGGCGCGCCGTCCGTCTGTGACGGGCCCGTGACGCTGGTTGATTGCGAGGCCATCGGCCCAACAGGTTACGCGGAAACCGGCCTGCTGCCAATAGCTGGTGGTATAATCACACGGTGATCGATATTGACCGGCTACCGGTTCCCGATTGGGGCTTGCGGTGCCCGCACTGCGATGCACCACTGGCAGGCATGCGGGAGCATCGTTGCGAACGTTGCGGGCAGGCGTTCAACATCCGGCACCTGCTTGGTGTGCACCGGCCCATCCCGGACATCGGTCTGACGTGCGAGGAGTGCGGGTACCCTCTGACGGGGTTGACCGCGAACCGGTGTCCCGAGTGCGGCACGGCTTTCTCCGTGCGCGAAATGATTGAAGACCGCAGCTCCGTAGGGGCGGTTTATCTGACGCAGGCCGCCGACCCCCCCGACCATTATCTCAAGAAACGCGAGCCGACGTTTACCGGTCGTGAGCGGCCGTTGCCGGACTTCGGGCTGTCCTGCTCCGAATGTGGGCATCCCCTGGCCGGTGTCTCTGCCGATGTCTGTCCGGGTTGTGGTCTGCCCTTTGATTTGCAGGCCATCGTACCCAGAGGCGACTGGGTGAACATCGGCAGATTCGTCCCGGCCTCGCTTTCCGCGATCGCTAAGACCGTTCTCTACAACGCGCGGATCCCGTACACCATCGATAACGCCAAGATGAGTGAGCTGTATGGCGGGAGTATCCCCTTCATCAGCGGGAAGCTGCGAGTCCCGCGATCGTTCTTCTTCGACGCCCTGTACGCCTTCGCCGAAGCGGACGAGCCGGCCCCGGCTTACGCCGGTCAGGACTGGACCTGCCCGGTCTGTAACAAGCGGGTACCGGCAGGATTCGAGGTCTGCTGGAACTGCAACGCCCCCTGCCCCGACCGTGCGGGCGGCGAGAGTGGCTGAACCCGGTATTCATGACTTGAGGGGTTGGCCTATTGCCCAAACCAACCCACCACAACGAGGACGCTTACGGGAACGAGATCGCCAGGTTCCTGGCCGGCCCGGCCGTGCCCCGACAATCATTGTGAGGCCCTCGATCGGCACACCACACCGAGAATGGTCCTCTCGGTGAACGGTCCGATGGCGATGCCGTCGTCACCAATGGGCGAAAAAGGCACTTCGCCGAGCCGCTTCCCTTCAATATCGAGCTTGAATACTCGCGTCCTTGCCACGTCCCAGTTTGACGCCGCGTCCGCGGGGCGAACGGTAACCCGCGGGCCGGCACCGTCGATGTTGATGCGCAGATGGTTCTCACCGAACCTGCGCAGCGTCACGCCCACACCGCCGGCGTCGGTGAACAGGTATCCCTCCGTGCGTATGGTCGTCACGGCTTTGTCAGCCACCAGCACGAGCGACTGCTCGATGCGGGGGCCTTTCACGGCAAATCCATTCTGCGGCAGGGCGTACTGCCGCCCGGCCAGCTCGGCGGCATGGGGTTCGACGCCGAAGTTGACGATGACCTCGGTCCCGTCGGCGAACCGCGTGCGCTGGACGGCACGGTCGGGCGTTACGAACGCGTGGCTCATCATTTCGAGTGCGCCGACGACTTCGTGCAGCTTACAGGTATTGCGGTAGGTGCGCAGAAACACGTCCCGGGCGCGGTGCCAGGAACCTTCCTGGTTGGCCCAGAGCATCGGCACCGTGCCGTAGAGGATGTTGAAGGCGTCCTTCTTGGCGGTCAATTCCGGGGCGGCTTCCAACAGCCAGTCGTTCGTATCGCCCCAATACCACGTCGAGACCACGCAGTCGTGGAAGACCAGCTCCCACAAAGGCACACGCCCTGCGTGCCCCAGGTTCCACGTCTCGTAGTCGGACCATGAGGCAAGGTTCTTCCGGATCGGCGTGGTGAACTTCTGCTCTCTCGTCTTTGGACGCATGAGGTAGCCCGCCGGCCAGGGATAGTACGGGCCGCTCATCATCCCCTCGATCCAGTCCAGATGAGGTACCGCCCACCAGATGCCGTGCTCGCCCCCGACCACCAGCCCTTGAGACCGGGTGTAACGCAGCAGGTCTACACCGCACTCCCGCTTGTCGCTGCGGGTCAGTGGATGCCGCTCGTCGTAGCATTCGTACAGGCCGGTGGAGGTCGTCACGTCGATGAACCGCGCCGTGTACGGATGCGTGCTGAGGACTTTCGGAATCACCGACTGAGCCTTGGGCACCCAGAAACGGGCACATCGCTTCATGTACTGGCGCTCCTTGAGGTCGATCCAGCCGCGCACGCGCTCTCCGTGAGCATTGAGCACGACGTGATCGGGCACGACGCCGCGGAGCGACTCCATTTCCCAGTCCTCGTCCTCCGGGAGCATGTCGGTGTAACAGTCGTATTCGCATGTGAGGTAGCCCAGACCGTTGGCGGTCGTGATCCGTTGCGGCGGGGCCTTTCTTCTTTCCAGACCGCATTGGATGAGCATCTTGTCGATGCCGAGGGCCTTCGCCTCCTCCACGAGGGCGAAGTCCGAAACGTCCCACACGTTGACCGCGCCCAGCAGTCGGGCCACGTTCGGGTTCTTCCTCATTTTGTCGGCCAGCGTCACAAGCAGGCCCTGCTCCCTCATGTGGGCGCGGTATGCCTTGGCCAGGGCCACGTACCCCCCCTCGGCGGTGAAACAGTAGACAACACGCCTCGCATAGGCGAAGGTGCCCTTGCTCGGGCGCCACACCACATGCGGTGCAAAGAGTCGCCGCCGGCCGACGCGGTACTTCCCGCACGCCACCGCCGCGTCGTCACTCGTGTCCACGATCAGCGAGTAGCCCAGCCCGGTGCGGAGATCGCACAGACCCACCCACGGCATGTCCAGCCGATCGGTGGGGAACCATTCCAGGCTTGTCATGAGCACGGAGCGTCGCGGGAACTCCTCCATGTCCAGCGGATACATGTGCCCGTCGCAGTAGTCGGCAGCGACGATCACGCCGTCGGCGGCGTCGAGAATGAACGGATCGAGGAAATCGCAGCCCGCAAAAGCCGCGGCTCGATCCGCCTTGTCAGAAAGGATCACGAGCCGGCCCGAAGCGCCCGGTACGGTCAGCGTGACGATGAGGGTATTGGGCTTGCCGTTGGTCGTGCCGAAGTCGGCCTCGAATGTGACGCCGTCCGGGTGGCCCGCGGCCTTGTGCACGTTGCGAAATCGGGGCGCGGTCGTCGCGACCGTCTCGGCTTTGTCTTCAGGCTGGCGCCACACGTGGCCGCTGGTCTTGTCGTGCACCGCGATGCGACCGGCTGCGGGATCGACCGTGACCCGAAGCCGGGCGTTCTCGATCATCCACGCTTGGCTGTTCTCGGGGTTGGTTGTGGCGCTCGAGCCGGGGACTGCCATGATGAACACCAGCGATGCCGGGACCGCCAGGAGCAGATTGCTCATTGAGAGTCGAGGATTGAGGACCCCGCGCGCTCTCCTTCGGGCCGACACCGAGCACCAATGCGCTCCCTTGCCGGTTGCGGTGAAACGTGATTGACCATTCCTCATCAGTTCTCAACTCCACGATTGCCCAGCCCCCTCGGGCAGGATAAGCTGACGGCTGCAGTTGTGCCAGAGACAGGAAATCGCCGTGGTCGGTTCGAGGCTCAACATCGTGGCGGAGATGGCGATCGCAGCCCTGGCGGCGCCGGTGTTGTCTTGCTGGCCGGGGGAGTGGCCTCTGTGGGCGGGCTCACTGCCGCCCAACTTCGATATCCTTCGAGAGGGCCGGGCGTATCGGTCGGCTCAGCCGCTGGGCGATGAACTGGCGAGTGCGATCGAGATGTTCGGCATCCGGACGGTGGTGAACCTCCGCGGGAGCAATCCGGGCCAATCCTGGTACGACGCCGAGGTCGCGGCCTGTGACGCGATGGGTGTCATGCTGGCGGATCACGCCATGAGCGCACAGTCGTTGCCCTCGCCGGAGTTGCTGGAAGCGATCACGAACACACTTCTCACCGCCCGGCATCCCATTCTCATCCACTGCCAGGCCGGCGCGGATCGGACGGGGGCGGTTTCGGCCATCTACCGGATGCTCGTCCTGGGCCACGACAAAGCCGCCGCCCTGTCGGAGTTGTCACCGGTCCACTTGCATCTCCGCGCATTCACCCCGTGTATGGACACGCTGGCGGAGCTGTACGAACCGGGCCCCGAATGGCTGGCTGAATACGGGGCCACCGTTGCCGAGATCGTTTGCGCGCCATGAAATGCACACGCCGACTGGACCGAGAAACCTCTCTCGGTCCTTGATCTTGCCGCAAGGTCCCTGCCGACGCTATAGTCTCACCGTGCGCGAGTTGAGAAACGTACGTCTGGTCGTGCTCGCAGGTTTCCTGGCCGTGGGTCCGGTTGTTGCATGGGCATTGCCGGCGTTTCCGGGGGCCGGGGGCTTCGGGAGTAACACCCCCGGCGGCCGTGGGGGACGCGTCATTGCCGTGACCACCCTTGCCGACCATGGGCCGGGCAGCCTCCGCGAGGCGGTGACGGCCCCGGGCCCGCGAACGGTGGTCTTCCGCGTGGCGGGCGAGATCAGACTCAAGAGCCATCTCCGCATTACCGAGCCGTTCATTACCATCGCCGGCCAGACCGCCCCCGGCAGGGGGATCATGCTTCGCGACGCGGGCCTGTACGTCCAGACGCATGACGTCGTCATTCGCTTCATCCGCTCGCGGGTGGGACCCAGTCTCGTCGAGAAGTTCGATACCCAGGACGCCCTGCAAATCAGTGACGACGACACCGACGACGACAATGAAGTCTGCAACGTGGTGGTCGATCATTGCTCGTTCTCATGGAGCATCGACGAGGGCGTCGGGATCCGCACGCCGGCCCACGACGTCACGTTCAGTTGGAACATCATCAGCGAAGCGCTTCGCCAGCCGTTCACGAAGGAGCAGATCGGCAAGGATCGTTCGCACAGTATGGCCCTTATCCTCAGCGGCGGTCCGACGCGGTGCACACTTCATCACAACCTGCTGGCCCACTGCAACAGCCGCAATCCCCGCATCCAGGGCGGCCGCCACGGCTTCATCAACAACGTGGTCTACGATTGGGGGTTCCTCTCGGGCACGTTCTCACGCAACCCCGAGGTGAACTTCATCGGCAACTACTACAAGCCGGGTCCGGCCAGCCGGGTGATCAAACCGATCTGCGAAAAGCCCGGCGACATGGGGCGAGTCTACGTGAAGGGCAACCGCAGCGATGACCGGCCGGATGATTCGCTGCCCGAGTGGGACCCGATCGTCAACGCCCCGCAGCAGGAACATCAGGCCGATGAGTCGTTCGACATGCCCCCGGTGACGGTCACCTCCGCGGACGAGGCGTACGAAATGGTCCTCCGTAACGCCGGGGCGACGCTGCCCGGGCGGGACCCGGTGGACAGGCGGATCGTTCGGCAGGTGCGTCTGTCGATGGGCGGCAAGATCGACCGGCCGGGCGAGGTGGGGGGATATCCGGACATGACCCGACGTCGGCCGCACGCGCAGCGCTCAGCCCCCATGGACACCGACAACGACGGCATGCCCGACGACTGGGAACACGCCCAGGGCTTCGACCCGGATGACCCGGCGGATGGCCGGGAGGATGCGGACCACGATGGATATACGAATCTTGAACAGTACCTCGAGTACCTCGTGGACCGGTGCCGGATTCCGCGACCGGCGGTGCGCACACTTTCGATCGACCGTCGTTGCGATGCGCCGTTTGCGGTGCATTTCGGCGAAGTGAGGCTGCCGGTGATCGAAGTGGGCGGCGACGCGCGGACGTTCTACGCGCACGCCTTCTTTGAAGGTGACCTCCCATTGGAGGTCTCCGAACAAAGGGCCGATGCTGAACCCCCGCGCGCGATTACACGTGAGCAACAAGCCGCGGGCTTCAGTACGCGCGGCCGTTCGCCTGTACAGGCTGCGCTTGGTTGCGCACGGTCATTCAGCGCCGCTGTCTTGAAGCCGGCCCGCTTTCACGACCATCTGACAGGAAACGGGAAGACCTTGACCTTCCGGGTAAGCGAAGAGGGCCCGCGGGTGATTCAGCCGGACGCGAGTCCCGATTCGCCCCGGCTCATGTTGTTCCTCGATGCGTTTCCAGACAAGGCCGCGGGCTTGGCGGATGCGAACGTCATCGACGCCAGGCGGTTCGGTGTGGTGGGGCGCCGGGCGAATGATACCTCGCGGCTGCAGGCCGCCCTCGATGCGTGTGCCAAGCTTCCGGGTGGGGGCGTGGTCTTTGTTACCGACGGCAAGCACGAGGTGGACACGCTTCGGATCCCGAGTCACGCGACGCTCCACCTGGGCCGCAGTGCCGTGCTGTACGCCGGCAACGAGCCCGACGCCGGCGCGATCATTCTGTTCGACGGCGTCGAGGACGCCGCCCTCACCGGTCCGGGTGTGATCGATGGCCGCGGCAGCGACGGTGTCCTGCGGGCGGCGATGGTCCGGATCCACAACGCCAGATCGGTTCGCATTTCGGACGTTGTGCTTCGCGATCCGGGCGGGCCGGGAATCGAGCTGATTGGCAGCGACGACGTTCACCTCTATCGCGCAAAGGTCGTGACGGCCGGCACGCGGGCCGGCACCGGCGGGCTTCGCATCGACGGTTGCCGGGGCGTTACCTGCGATCGCTGCTTCTTCTCCAGCAGCGGCGACGGCATCACGATCGAGTCCACGGACAACGTGAATCCACTAAATGTCGGGGATATCTTCGTTCGCGAAACGGTGGTGATGGCCGCCGGGACCGGGATCATGGTGGGGCCGGGCACCCGGGCCCCGATCCGCGAGGTGCTGGTTCGCGACGTTGACGTAGTATCGGCCGCAAACGGCATCAGCATCATGCAGGGGGATACCGGGGGCATCGAGAACGTAGTCTGCCGCGACGTGACCATGGACCTCCGCGAGCTGCCCGACGATCCGAGCGGCGGCCGGCCTTTCTGCGTGGTCAACGACTCCTCGGGACCGCTCCGCCATATCCTGTTCGACCGTGTCGTGACCAACGCGACGCAGGGTTCGCGGGTCGAGGGCGCTCCATCGTCGTGGATCGAGGAGATCAGGTTCTGGGGCGTGCGCATCGCGGCCAAAGAGGGACGAGGGCGAGAGCCCCCCCAGGTGCTGCCGGCCCTGTTTGATCTGAGGCGGGTCCGCAGCCCGCAGTTCCGGTTCCTGTACGTGACCTGGCCCGCCGGGAGAGAGCGGTACTGGGGCAAGCTTCTCGGGAGCCGCGAGACCGAGGGTCTCCAGGCTCCCGGGAACGAGATCTTCGAGAACCAGGCCGCCCCGGCGGCGAGTCAGCCCCGATGAGCCAAACAAAAGGACGCGCCTCGCGGGGAAGCGCGCCCTTTGAACATGCCTGGTTGACTCAACCGATTACGGCTCAGTCTCGAAACAGCAGGCCACCACGATGTTGTGGATGAACCCCGGGCCGTCGCTGTCTATCCGCGGAGGAGCAGCGACGCCCTCGGCAGTGACCAGCGCATCGGGTGCGGTCGCCGAGGTGCCCCCGGCAACGACGACGGCGGCCGGTTTGACAATGTACTCGAACTCGCCGGTGGCGTCACCGTTGGCCGTGCCGCCGGTAACCGCAGCCGCGAAGTTCCATCCGTATTCCGTCACATTCGCAACATCGAAGAAGTAGGCTCCCGGAATCTGGGCGCTGTAGGTGGGCACGGTGCCTGCGGGTGCGGGCGGGATAAGTGTTGCCGGATCCTGGATATTCCATACCAGTCCTGCCAGGTCGAAGAACCGGCCGCGGGCCTCGCCGATGGTGGTCGGACCGTCACGCATGTACAGCACGTACGGAACTGAGTTGCCCGTGAGCACGTTAACGACCTCGGTTACCTGGGTGAGCTGAACGGCTGCCCCATTTTGGAATCTGATACCGGTCACGCGGATAATGAGCTCGGCATCGGCTGCCGCATCATTCGCAAGCGAGTTCAGGTCCACACCATTGTTGGCGACACCGGGGAAGGATGCCACGATGGTCGGTACGTTTCCGGAATTGTTTACGGCGCCGGGCAGGTTCGGGTCGCCGTCATCCCATGCCGAGAAGTAGAAGGACGACACGTGATGCGTGTCTGCAAGCCCGGCGACGCCGGCCCAGGTATCCTGGGTTACGACCTGCATGCATATCTGGGTGGTGGGGGCGGCGACCGGGATCGGCGGACCGCAGAGCACGAAGTTCGCATTCATGATGGTCTGATTGGCCGGGACAAGCACCGCCTGGGGGCCGCCCCAGATGCTGACCTCTGCATTGCCGCCTGCTGCGCCATCGTCGTCATAGAGAATGTCCACGGTGACCTGTCCGCCACCGGCGCTGATCATCACACCGGCCACCGAAGAGGACTCCTGCTGAACGGCTGGGTTAAGACCCGATGACCCGATCCCCGGGCACCCCTGACCGGCCAGAAACGGGATGCTGCCAAGAACCAGTAGAACACCACAGACCTTGAATGGGTGCCGCCCTGTCATTGCTCTGTTTCCTTTCGTTTGCCCTCGTGGGGCTTCGTCTTTGTTCGTACCGTCCTCTGGGGAGATGTCGGTCGGATATCCGCCGCCCTTTAGAACATGCGCAAAACCTGGTTATCGCCCCTTCCGTCTGGGAATCGCTGCATCGCTCCCGCCGATCCCCCCTTTGCGGCAGGTAATCGGGGCCAGGGAGGTGGGAGGGTTTACGTCCGAAATGCCGGTTCCCCTACGTGACTTGGCCCGCCGGGAGAGAGCGGTACTGGGGCAGGCTTTTCCGGACCCGCGAGACGGAGGGCCTCCAGGCTTCCGGGAACGAGATCTTCGAGAAGCAGGCCGCCCCGGCGGCGAGTCAGCCCCGTTGAACCAAAGAAAAGGACGCGCCTCGCGGGGAAGCGCGCCCCTTGAACATACCTGGTTAACTCAGCCGATTACGGCTCAGTCTCGAAACAACAGGCCGCCACGATGTTGTGGATGAACCCCGGGCCGTCGCTGTCTATCCGCGGAGGAGCAGCGACGCCCTCGGCAGTGACCAGCGCATCGGGTGCGGTCGCCGAGGTGCCCCCGGCAACGACGACGGCGGCCGGTTTGACAATGTACTCGAACTCGCCGGTGGCGTCACCGTTGGCCGTGCCGCCGGTAACCGCAGCCGCGAAGTTCCATCCGTATTCCGTCACATTCGCAACATCGAAGAAGTAGGCTCCCGGAATCTGGGCGCTGTAGGTGGGCACGGTGCCTGCGGGTGCGGGCGGGATAAGTGTTGCCGGATCCTGGATATTCCATACCAGTCCTGCCAGGTCGAAGAACCGGCCGCGGGCCTCGCCGATGGTGGTCGGACCGTCACGCATGTACAGCACGTACGGAACTGAGTTGCCCGTGAGCACGTTAACGACCTCGGTTACCTGGGTGAGCTGAACGGCTGCCCCATTTTGGAATCTGATACCGGTCACGCGGATAATGAGCTCGGCATCGGCTGCCGCATCATTCGCAAGCGAGTTCAGGTCCACACCATTGTTGGCGACACCGGGGAAGGATGCCACGATGGTCGGTACGTTTCCGGAATTGTTTACGGCGCCGGGCAGGTTCGGGTCGCCGTCATCCCATGCCGAGAAGTAGAAGGACGACACGTGATGCGTGTCTGCAAGCCCGGCGACGCCGGCCCAGGTATCCTGGGTTACGACCTGCATGCATATCTGGGTGGTGGGGGCGGCGACCGGGATCGGCGGACCGCAGAGCACGAAGTTCGCATTCATGATGGTCTGATTGGCCGGGACAAGCACCGCCTGGGGGCCGCCCCAGATGCTGACCTCTGCATTGCCGCCTGCTGCGCCATCGTCGTCATAGAGAATGTCCACGGTGACCTGTCCGCCACCGGCGCTGATCATCACACCGGCCACCGAAGAGGACCCCGCCTGAACATCGGCCGCGCCAGGAGCCGCTGGAGCGGGCACACACGCCTGACCAATCAGAAATGGCATGCTGGCCATAAGCAGCACCGAAACGGATACGCTGAGTACTTTGCGCGCAGTCGACATTATCCTTCCTCCTCTACACCCCCCGTCTCAACAAGGGCAGATAAGGGGTATCTCTGGAACAGTCGATTCAAACCCACACTCTTGAGCTTCAGTTTACCCGAACTCCCTGGGGAAAATCAACTCTCAATCTCCCGGAATTCCTCGGAAAAGCACCCGAGCAGCCTCTCGGAGGGCGTCGGGATGAACGGTCAGGAACCCGGTTTCAGGCGTGCCCCAAGCCGTCCCACAATCGGCTGGCAACCGCTGGCTTCAAGTGCCTCGCGCCCCCGCCGAGCCTCTCGGGGGCCGACGCACGGCGGGAGATCAGTCAGTTCTAAGCACAAGTCCGTGTTAATTAAGGAGTTGCGCAAAAAAAGCCAATGCTGTCTCGAAGGGCGGAGTCAGGTCGGCTCCGCGCATCGCGTGTTGGCTCGAGACTGGTCCGGGGACCCGAACCGCCCGAGCTCTACGAGCTGACCCTGGGAAAAAAGACGGTCAGGAAATCCGTGGCGTTGCTCGCTCAGCCGCCAATCGAGCGGGTGACGCGAGGCCCCACCAGAGGTATTATCCAGCGCATGACGAAACCGGTATCGATATCGATCAAGGTCGTGGCTGGGGAATTCGATGTTCCCCTGAGGTATACCCTTCTTGCGGCGGTGGTCTCGGCCTTCCTCGCTGCATGTGCCGCAGCCGCGGAGGTCGAGATCGTCCGCGATGGGCGGGCCCTGGCCTGCATCGTTCTGGCCCCGAACGCGCATCCCCTTGAGAAGGAGGCAGCGGACGACCTCCGCTGGGCGGTCCGGGAGGCCACCGGAGTCACGCTCGATCTTCACGAGTCAGCCCCTCCAGCGGAATGCCCTGCGCCAATCCGTATCGGCAGTGCAGCTATCCCGAAGGAGAGCAAGCGCGCGCAGGCCATGCCCTCCCGCTGGGCGGACCTGCCGTATGACGGCGCCTGCGTCCAGATCACGCCCGATGGGATCGACATCGCAGGGCCTACGCCGGCCGGCACTGCTAACGGTGTGGCCACGCTGCTTCTGGAGGACATCGGCGTCCGGACCTATTACCCCGATCCTCTCTTCACGATCGTCCCGAAGGCGACAAGTATCAGGATCCGATCGCGGGTAGCGCGACCGAGTCTCGATTACCGTGTGTGGAGCGGCCTGATCGGGCGCGACGCGGCGGCCTACAGGCGGCGCAATCGTCTCACCGACTCGCGCGTTCCCATCCCGTATTTCCGCTTTGGGCACAACCTCGGGAACATCATTTCCCGGCCTGTCTACGGCGAGGAACATCCCGAGTACTTCGCGTTCCGTGACGGCGCTCGTCAGCCCCAGGGGGAAGGTGGCGGCAGCACCACTCAGCCGTGCTTCACGAATCCTGATGTCATCCGCATCACCATCGAAGCCGCCCGCCGCTTCTTCGATGAGCACCCCGAGCGCGACACGTTCTCGCTATGCGTCAACGACAACGCCCGGTATTGTGAGTGCGAGAAATGTGCCGCGCTTGACAAGCCCTATCGGAACCTGCCGGTCGGACGCCAGTACTCGGAGAGCTACTACTCCTACGTTTCGAAGGTCGCCGAAGCCGTCGCACGGTCTCACCCTGGACGCTTCCTGGGTGTTTATGCCTACTGGAACGTCGAGCAGCCGCCGCGCAATCGGAAGCGCCTCCCGGAAAACGTGATCGTCGCCCTCACGCTCGACATCTTGCAGCATTACGATCCCGCGTACCGGGATAAAGACCGGGCGCTCACCCGTGCATGGGCTGGATACGTGAAGCGCTTGCACACGTACGTCTACTACGGCCTCGGCTGGTTCACGCCGCGCACCTCACCGCGGCTCGTTGCCGACGATCTGCGATTCGCCGCTCAAAGCCGCGTGCGTGCCATCTACTGCGAATCGTATCCCTTTTGGGCATGGTGTGGACCGATGCACTATGTCGCGGCACGCCTGCAGTGGGATGTGAACGACGACGTGGGGCGCATCCTGGAGGAGTTCCACCGGGACTGCTTCGGGGAGGCTGCTGTTGAGATGCGAGCGTTCCACGACACGTGCGAGCGGTACTGGACCCGGCCGAGGGCTGCACGGTGGTTCGAGGGGCTGGATCATCTCGGGCCCGAGGAGGCCATGGCGGACACGGCGATCCTGCGCGAAGCCCGGTGGCATCTTGACGCGGCATTTGCCGGGGCGCAGGATCCGAAAGTGCGGGCTCGCATCGCGTGGCTCAAGAAGGGGTTCGATTTCACGGCAGCGATCGGCGAGGCATTCGAGGCCAAGAAAGCGGCTGCCGCAGGCCGGGACGGGCTCGAGCGCCTGATTGCGGCGGCAAGTGCGGTCGAGGTTGCATACGAGGTGCTCACAACCGAGCCCGCATACCGCCACGGTTACTACAAGCGGGGGAGGCGATTCGAGAACAAGTGCTGGCGGTGGTTCAATGAGCCCCTCCGGGCGGCGGCCGAGGCGCGGTGGAAGGAACTTCAAGCGGCGTTCCCCCGGCCGCAGGCCGAAGCGAAGTGGAAAATCTTCGAGAAGGACTCGGGCCTCGCGAATTGGCTCAAGAAGCGCGGCTGGGAATTCAGGTTCGATCAACAAGGACAATAGCAGACATGCCCTTCCCGCCCCTTCCCGACCCGCTCATCTGGTGAGGCCGGGAACACAATGCTCAACTTGCTGACTCAAGCCAACCGACCCCTTGCGCGCCAATCAGCGCAACACCAAAGAGCCGCTCTCGCACTTCGGCCTCTTGTTACAGGCCGGTCGCCCCCACTCTGTTTGCGCCAGAAAAGAGCAGGCCGCCGCATCTAGTGATGCGGCGGCCCCCCTGTACTCACTACTTACTGCGTTGCCTTCGTCAATGCATCGCGATCAGGCGCGACGACGACGGAGGAACAGAACCGGGATGCCCAGAAGCAGCATCGTGGCCGGCTCGGGCACCAGGGAGAGGTTGTCGTAGCACACCCAGGGAGCGCCAGGGTTGGCGCCGAGCTTCAGGGCAACCACGATCTCCGCGCACGTGGCGTGGATCTCAAGGCTCCCGGGGCCGCTCGGGTGCAACGAGTAGGCGATGTCCTCGCAGTCCCACGCGCACGGCGGATTCAGGCCCCAGCCGTCCTTCTTGACGATGATGTCGGCGGCATTGCCGGTATCGATCCGGTTGACGACGTCGGCATCACTCCAGCCTTCGGTGCTGGTGAACATCATCACCTCGGCCCAGCCCGGTGCACAGACGTCGCCACACCAGCAGCCCGAGAGAGTGTAGATCTCGCTCGGGATGACCGAGATCCGCTGGTACCAGCCGAAGCTGCCCGCCTGGCCGGGATTGAGGAACAGGTGGCCCATCGGCGGATCGCAGGGCGGCTGACAACCCGTGCCGCACTGGCAATCTTCGACCGCCCAGTTGCCGGCACCCCACGGGGCCTGCCACCGGGTCCAGCCGTTCTCGCCATTGTCGAAGGAACCGTTCACCAACACGTTGGCCGGCGGGCAGGGCCCAACGGCGCTCGCCGTCGTGGCGAACAGCAGCATCGCCAGCGAGCTTACAATTACCATCGTTCGCATAACCTTACTCCTCCTCAAAAGAGACCTTTTGGCTGAAACGGTACTCGATCGTTGTACCGTGCCTGCCAACCATCACGAAAGCCGAATCACGCGATTCGGTCCTATCCATTCATCAGTTGTCAGCGTAAGACAAAGAATAGGTGAGCGACTGATATGCCACGCTGCTCCAACTTCCCTGCGCTTCTCCCTACCTCTGTCCTTTCGCTCCTCGCTCTCTCCCGTCAGGTGCTCGCAACCCATGTACGCATGCTACCGCGAGACGAAGCTACGCCGCCCAGCGGGGTGCCGCAACTGGCGATTCCAGAGTCCATGGTACCCCATCCGGCGCCTAGCCGCAAGAACGATTCCGCGTTTTCTGGCAAAAATCGGCAGAAAACCCGCCTCCGCGGCTTGGGCCCGGTCAAGGCCATTGCGGACCGCGCTGCGGCCCCAGGCCTGCCTCCGCGGCGAGCGACTCGGCGGGGCACGGGCTGCGTTTGGGATAACCAAGCGGGCTATTCCGGGACTATGCGCCCGGAAATGGGGCGCAAAGGCCCATTCGCCAGCCCCCGCGACGGTAGCGGACCATACGCACTAATCGGTTTTGAAGCAAAAATGGACCACTGATACAGTCCTAGCGCAGGGAAGGACGAAGCGTGAGACGGGTGCGTGACAGTTCCGGCGGGAACCTTCGGGCGGAGAAGGGGACGGCACCTCGCTTTTCCGAACCCCGACCGTCAG
>CAZOIA010000006.1:0-61434 GCA_964579675.1 uncultured Planctomycetales bacterium
GGCTACACTTATGATTTCCGAGCGAAGGATGCGAGCCAGCACTGGGCCTATGGTGGATACGCATACATCGTCAGGGACGACTGGGCGAACACGACAGGGTACATGCGTGATTACATCAACAATCACGGCCTGGATTCGATCGTGGATTGGGGACCTTCCTGGACACGGCTCCAAACGGAGGTGAACAACGACGATCCCTGCGTTGTGCTGAACGCTCTGACCTCGTCGGGGCATTACATCCTGGCGATCGGCTACTACACCGATCAGCATACGGGGATCTTCAATGATCCCTACGGAGACAAGAACACCCCGGGTTATCCGAGCTACGATGGAGCAGGAGTCCTGTACGACTGGCCGGGGTACAATAACGGGCTGGCGAATCTCAATTCGGTTGGCTGCTTCATCCGCTGCCGTGGCGAATTGCCGCCCCTTGTTACCCGGCATCCCGAAAGCTGCGAAGTCGGCTGGGGTTACGACGCTTCCTTCTCCGTGGAGGCGGTCGGAGAGGGAACACTTACGTACCAGTGGCAGAAAGGCACGAGCGACCTGACGAATGGTACGCACTACCTCGGGGTAACGACCCCGATCCTGGATGTCTACGATGTTACCAGCGAGGAGGCGGGTGAGTATCGCTGCGTGGTGAGCAATGCGGCCGGCAGCACGCCCTCGAACTCGGCCACCCTGACCGTGGTTGGCCCACCCATCGCTCCAGGCGACATGGATCGGGATGGAGATGTCGATCAGGAGGACTTCGGCCTCTTCCAGGCCTGCCTGACAGGGCCATCCGTACCGCAGGGTGACCCAGCGTGTTCCGAGGCGAAGCTGGATAGCGACGGCGACGTGGACTGGTACGATTTCACCGTTTTCAAGGCGTGCGTGAGCGGCGCGGGCGTGCCCGCCGATCCCGGCTGTGCGGACTGACGCTCAATCCAGGCGTGATCGCTTTGCCCGACCATTTCCCGGGACGTTCTGGGAAGCGGGGGTCTTTAGCTAGTGCAACTGAAGCAAATGCACTATCAGTTATACGTTGATGATCCAGACGGGCCAATCTGCGAATGGGAGCTGAAGAGCCGCAGTCCAGGACCGCGGCAATTTGTTACCGCTCCCGCCAACTACTCCTATTACTTTTAAGCTCTTGTCGGATAAGCGTTTACGGCCTACACCTTCGGCCAAACCACCGGGGCGAACCGACAGGTGAGCCGTTTTTACGGTCGGTGGACGACCTATCTTGATGAGAGGGCTACGGCCATCGACAGCCAGGAGGGAATCTGGGGGGAACTCAATCAGAAGGGCAAGGCACGCGGGTTTCGTTCTGAGACGGGTGCCGCAGGAAGCTCCAAAATGCTCGCCTGTGGGCCAGCGGCCGGGCAGTTGTGGACGCCATCGAAAGACAGTTTTTCCACCAGGACGGCATGGGCGGGAACGATCTGCGTTCTCCGGCGTCTAATGCCGGAGAGTCTGGCCATTTCCATAGTCTGGTCCAAAAGGAGCCGCCACATGAACGCCCGACAACTGATACCTGGCTTGGTGATTCTTGCGGTCTGCTCAAGTCTGAGCCTGGCCTTCATAAGCGTGGAAAACCGGGGCACCTGGCCATCCGATTGGCCCGAGGAACTGGAACCCTATCGGGAGCGGGCGGAAACGGCGAGAGGGCCTGTGGGGAATGACGCAGCCTACTACAGCATCCCTTTCTTGGACAGGTCTGACTTTGAGAAGGCGTGGCCTGCGCTGTTGAAGGTCAAGACCGAAGGAGCGCCCGTCACGCTCCGCAGCACCAGCGCGGGCTCGGCCATGGTCTGGGTGGTTCGGTGGCTTTCCCCGGGTCGCCAGGCGGGGCTCGCCATCGACTTGTATGTGGACGGCACGGTGATTGATCTGAACCGCATTCGGTTGCGTGACCACACGCCGATCATCGATCAGCGCCAATCGGCCCCCAGCCAGGATCAGGCCGGCACGCAGCCGCCAGGCGTCCACACAAACAGCGACGTGGCCAAAGAGGGGAACGGCGGGGCGGAACAGAGTCCACCTGCCTTGAACGAGGGCGACATGGCCATCGAGATCGAGGCGGTTATCGATGGCCGGGATCACCTGGTAATCCAAGGGGGAACAATCCAGTGGCGCCACTACGACTGGGCAATTGTCGGCAGACATGAGCCGCTCAACGAGCCGACCGTCATCTCGACGAGAAAGCCGGATATCGTCACGTTGGATCGTGTAGAGTGGTTTCCCGAGTGGTACGACCTGCAAGGCAGTCCCGTAAGCCACTACCGACAACCCGCTGTATCATCGAAGTTCAAGGAGCTGACTCCGCCGTTGCCTTCCAGTGATACGCGCGTCATCCTTACGCCGATCAATTGCAGGGGTGCAACCCGCATCCTCCAGCAACCTTCTGCTGAGAACGACTATACGCTGATCGTCGAATTCGATGATAACCGCCAACTGGGAGCCGTCACCTACAAGATTTGCCTGACTGTGACTGCATCGGCCCGGCAGAAGGAAGAGTCCAAAAGCGCGAAGCCGCGAAGCACGCTGGGCGTGCAGGCTTCGTCGCCTCTGCCCCACGGAGGTCTCTGGAAGGTCCACTGGGATCTGACGTTGGATGGCCGCGTCGAGGGCGGAACGATCCGTACCTTCCGGCTGGACCTCGCCAACAACCAGATAAGAGCGTACTTCGCAGGGGAGGACAGCCAGTACAACACCCAAGACAGGTGGTGGCACGGCGAGGTCGTGACCGGCAGGACGCCAGTCATCGTCCTCCAGCGAGACGACGTAGGCGGCTACGCCGCCATGCACCTCCTGCGCCGGACAAAGCCAGGTCATTTCCTGGGGACATGGGTTGACAACCTGGGCCACGCCGGTGATATCGAATTGGAGCTCAAAGGTCTCGTATCGTCCGCGCGCTCCGGCGCACGGGAAACCGAGGCGGCCCTTTCCGTGGACATCGATCCCCGGCGGCTCAGCTTCATCCACGCGGTGCGGGTGCTTCGCGAAACCGCTCCGCTGATGCGGTCCGCCCCCGCCAGCCAGTTACCCTGTCTGTATGCCGCGATGATTCAACATATCGCCATAGGCCAACTGCCGCCCCGGGACAACCGCATCAACCCCCGGGTCGTCAAAAAGAAGATGTCGAACTTCGCCAAGAAAAGGGTGGAACATTACAACCTTCCACAGCCGCAACGTCCGTTCGAACAGTCAGTTGTGATCCTTAAGTGAACCGTATTGGGGCTAGGAGGGCGGCCTCTCGCCCAGGGCTTCGCAGATGGCTTCGAGGTCGTCGGCAACCTTCCTGGGGGGGTTGGAAGATGTGCCGGTAGGGGGGATCGGTTCGGGCGGGGTCAGCGATTTCATGTCGATTCCGGTGTGGTACTTTACGGTGGCGTCAGGGTCTTTGAGTTCGTGGCCGGTAAGGATGCAGACCACGTGGTCGTCCGGGGAGATGATTTGCTCGCCGAGCAGTTGGCGCAGCCCGGCGACACTGGCGGCACTGGCGGGTTCGCACCCGAATCCGTACCGGCCCACGAGGGCCTTGTGTTCCAGGATGTCCTCGTCGGTCACCTGGCGGACGAGGCCGTTCATGATGTCCAGCGCCCGGAGCGATTTCGGCAGGTTCACCGGGTGGGCAATCTCAATCGCAGACGCAATGGTGTGGGGCAAATAGTGGGTTTTTTCCATGGTGGCGTAGAGGGCATTGATCTTGTCACGGTCAAATCGCCCGCCGTTCCACTTGACATTGTCCGTTTCGTGGACGTGGTACAGCGTGTTGGCACCGGTGGCGACGATGACCGCCAGTCGCGGGATGCGCTTGATGAGGCCGAGCTGGTGCAGTTCCCGGAACGCCTTGCCGAACGCGCTGCAGTTGCCCAGGTTCCCGCCGGGACAGATGATCCAGTCGGGGACCTCCCAGTCGCGGGCCTCCAGGACGCGGTACATGATGGCCTTCTGCCCTTCGAGCCGGAACGGGTTGACGGAATTCATCAGGTAAAGGCCGATCTTGTCCGAGACCTGGCGGACGCGGCGCAGGCAGGCGTCGAAATCACCCTCGATCTGCAGCGTGAGTGCGCCGTAATCGAGGGCCTGGGACAGCTTGCCGAAGGCGATCTTCCCGGACCCGATGAAGACGATGCCCTGCATGGGTGGGGCGGTCTTGTGGGCGAACATTGCAAGGGAGGCGGAGGTATTGCCGGTGCTGGCACAGGCGACGCGCTTGCGTCCGAGCCGGCGGGCGAGGGAGAAAGCGGCCGTCATGCCGTTGTCTTTAAAACTGCCGGAGGGGTTGAGACCTTCGTACTGCAGGAACAGGTGGCCCAGCTTCATGCCGATCTCCCGGGCGAGCGGGTTGTTCTCTTCGAGCAGGGTTCTGCCCTCGCCGATGGTGACGATGGAATCCGGGGGTACGAAGGGAAGCAGCTCTCGGAACCGCCACACGCCCGAGAAATCCAGCCTGCCCTGGGTCTTGAGCCCCTTGGTGCCCCAGCGATGCTCGAAGAACTCCAGCGAACTCGGGACGGCCAGTCGGTCCCAGTCGTACTCCACGTCCAGCAGTGAGTCGCACTTGGGGCAATCGAACAACACCTCGTGGGTACTGAACGTTTCCCGACAATCCGGGTTGATACAGATCTGATAGGCCTTGTCACTCATGACGAGTTTCCACTCTTGGCACCTCAAGCATTCAGGGCAGGCGGCCCTTCGGACGCGACGGGAGCGCTGAGCCGATCAGACTGCGAGACGCCGCGCGGGCTATATCAGGTCACGAATACGTGTATCCCGAAGAGCCGCGGCTCTGTGGCATACTATACGGAGGTTCGGTCTGAAGTCAAAGCCGGTCAATCCGGCCCATCTGGCGTTCTTGCTCCTGCTGGCGCTTGGTCGCCCTGGCGAGTGTCTTCTTCTCCTTCCGGGTCAGGCTCTGGAGACCCTGGTCGTGGACCTTGGCGAGAATGCGATCCAGATCGGCCTGTTCCTCGGCAAGGGCCTTTCGCTTGCGGGCCCAGGCGCCCTGGCTGCGGCGTGGTCGTCCGCCTCCGAAGGGAAGCCCCGCGGTTCGTCCGCCGGACCCGAACCGGATTCTCGGCATGATGCCCCAGGCGTAGAACATGGCAATACCGGTGGCGGCACCGGCCATGTGGCAGACCTCGCCCCCGGGATTGCTGACGTTTCCACTGATGAGCTGCAACAGGAGGATCCCCGCCACAATCAGGCCGAAGACCCGAATCGGCATCGGAAAGATGATCAAGATGACCCGGATGTGGGGGAAGAAGATGATGGCGGCAATGAGCAGGCCGTAGACCGCGCCGCTGGCCCCGACGAGCGATATGTTAAGATACCATGGGTTGATCGCCGCCAGCGCCAGGTAGGCCAGGCCGCCCACCATCCCGCAAATCGCGTAGAAGTGCAGGAAACGATCCCGGCCGAACGCCCGCTCGAACTCGCTCCCGAAGATGTAGAGCCCGATCATGTTGCACACCAGGTGCCACACGCCGGCGTGCATGAACATGTAGGTGAGCAACTGCCAGAAGTGCAGCTTCTTGATGCCGAGCAGGCTGAGCCCGAAGGCCAGGGATGGATTACCGCCCAATCTCCGCACCACCGCGTCCACGAAGAAGACCGCGACGTTGGCGACAATCAGCCACGTGACGACGGTGCTGGGCCTGCGGAGCTGGATGCGCAGTTCGGGCTGGGGGGAGTCGTCGCTTGCATACGGTCGATCGCGCCAGCTCATGTGCCCCTCGCTTTTCGATAGCGGTACACCTGGAGGGCGGCTATAGTCTTGCCGTCCACAATCCTGCCATCGGCGCAGGCGTCCAGGGCGTCATCAAACGGCATGGTGACGACGCGGATCTGCTCGGTAGCATCGAGTTGCTGGGCGGTGCGGGTCAGGTTCGTGGCCACGAACGCGTGCATCCGCTCGTCGGTGAACCCGGGCGACGTGTAGAACTCGCACAGGCGTTCGAGCCGGCGGGCCCGGTACCCCGTTTCCTCCTCCAGCTCGCGTGCCGCACAGTCGGCAGGGGGCTCGGGCGGCTCCAGGGTACCAGCGGGTAGCTCGAGCAGTTCGGCTCCTACGGCGAAGCGGTAGTTCCGAATCATCACCACGGACGTCGGCGGCAACAGGGGCAGGATCAGCACGGCACCGGGATGCACGACCAGTTCGCGGCGAACCGGGCCGTGGCCGGGAACGTTGTATTCACGACGTTCGACCTTGAACCTGGCGGCGGTGAGAAGCGTTTCATTCATGGAGGTTTTATCGGCAACCCTGGAGGTTGAATCCGGTCCCGCTCCGCGGTGAGCCCCGGGGGACACAGGCCGGCCCGCGCTCTGCGGGGGACGGCCGGCCCAGGAACCACTCGGAAACGAATTATAACCTTCGGACTGTCCCGAGCAATGACGTGCGATCACTTCCCACCGGTCCTCCAAGAGACAGGGGCGTCGTGCTTGTCAGCGCTGCCGAGGCTTTCTATATTACTGAAACCGACCGATCCGGATAACGGTGACCCGTTGGTCTTGGCCGGGGCGGTGTTTGAGAGGCGATTGTGGCCCTTGTGACCAAGCGAATCACGATCATGGGATCAACCGGTTCGATCGGCACGAGCACGCTGGACGTGGTGCGCTCGCTGGGTCCGGCTTATCGTGTGGTCGGGTTGTGTGCCCGGCGTCGATGGCGCGAGTTGGCGGCTCAGGCTTCGGTGCTGCGCCCGTCCGCGGTGGCGATCGCCGATGCCGCCCAGGCCGAAGCGATCCGGCCGTTGCTCAACGGCTCGACCGAGCTGCTGACAGGGCCGGCGGGGCTTATCGAGCTGGCGAGTCGGGAAGGGACTGATTTCGTGGTGGCGGCCATTGTGGGGGCGGCGGGCCTGCCGTCCACAATCGCAGCCGTTCAGGCCGGCAAGCAGGTCGGTCTGGCCAACAAGGAGGCGCTGGTCGTCGCGGGTTCGCTCCTGGTGCCGCTGGCCCTCGAGACCGGCGCAAAGCTGTTGCCGATCGACAGTGAGCACTCGGCGATCTTCCAGGCAATGGCCGCCGGGCGGCGCCGCGAGGTCCGCCGGATTTACCTGACCGCCAGCGGCGGGCCGTTCAGGACGTGGTCGGCCCCGCAGATGGCTGAAGCCACCCTCGCCGATGCCCTTCGCCATCCGACGTGGGACATGGGCCCGAAGATCACGATCGACTCGGCCACGATGATGAACAAGGCCCTCGAGATCATCGAGGCCCGATGGCTATTCGACCTGGACGTGAATTCGATTGAAGTCCTGATTCACCCGGAGTCGATTATCCATTCGATGGTGGAGTTCTGTGACGGGTCGGTGATCGCCCAACTGGGCGCACCCGACATGCGTACGCCGATCCAGTACGCCCTGACTCATCCCCATCGTTGCGAGGGATGCGCGAGCGGGCTGGATTTCTCGACGATTCGGCGGCTGAATTTTGAGCCGCCCGACATGGACCGCTTCCCTGCTTTGCGGCTGGGCTACCAGGTTGCAAGAGCGGGGGGTACGGCGGGGGCGGTCTTCAATGCTGCCAACGAGGCGGCGGTTGAGGCGTTCCGAACGGGACGGATCCCATTCGGTCGGATCGTAGGATTGATCGAGCGGGTGCTCGACCGGCACACGGTGGAGCCTAGCCCCGATCTGGAAACGCTGCTGGCAACCGACGCCTGGGCGCGGCAAGAGGTGGCTGAATGCTTGAATTGCTGATGGGGTCTCCTGGTGCCGACGCGGCTGCGCTGCTGCTGGCCAGCGTCCTCTCGACGGCGAAGAATTACTTCCTCGTCTTCGTCGGCTTTTCCCTCGTGATATTCTTCCACGAGCTGGGGCATTTCCTCGCCGCCAAGGCGCTCGACGTCCGGGTGGACAAGTTTGCGGTCGGTTTCGGACGCGCCCTGTTCGGGTTCACCCGCGGGGAGACGCGATACGCGTTCAACGTGCTTCCCCTGGGCGGGTACGTGAAGATGCTGGGCCAGGAGGACTTCGCGATCGACAAGTCGGGCGAGCTGATGGTCAAAGACGATCCCCGGGCCTTCACCCACAAACCGGTCGGCCGGCGGATGATCATCGTCTCGGCGGGCGTGATCATGAACCTGGTCTTTTCCGCCCTGCTCTTCATGCTGGTGTTCATGATCGGGACCTACTTCCCACCGGCGGTGGTCGGCTCGCTGAAGATGGAATCGCCGGCGGAGCGAGCGGGTCTTCAGCCCGGTGACAAGATCGTGCGGGTCAACGATCAGGAAATTGCCGACTTCGCAGACCTGGGCGCGGCGGTCCGGCTCTCGGCCCCCGGCGAGCCGATGACCATCGCATTCGAACGCCGGGATACCCCGGACGCCGCCCCGACCCGCCATACGATCAAGGTTGAGCCGGAGTACAACCCCGACCGGAATATACTGGAACTCGGCGTCGCGCCGTCGTTGACCAACACCGTCGCCGACACCCGGGACGACCCGGCACTTGCCCTGGAGGACCAGCTCCGTAGCGGTGACAAGATCCTCAAGGTTGACGGACAGGAGGTCTCCAGTATCTGGGAGATCATTGTCGCTCTTGTTCGGCGGCAGGGCGGGTTTGCGACGCTGGAGGTGAGCCGGGCTAAGCCGGACGGTACGTCAGAGATCCGCGAGGTCAAACGGCGGGTTTATCGTGCGTTCCGGCCGACCGGTGATGCCCGAGAAGAGAGCGGCCATCTGCTGGGACTGGTCCCGCGGCGGCGGATCGGGCTGGTGAACGCCGCGGAGCGGGCGGAGCTTGCCGGGCTCAAGGCCGGCGACGTCATCATCAGGTGGGGAAACCAGAACGCTCCCACGATCGGCGAGATACTCGACAGCGTCGCCGCCAACTCCGAGCGGGATATCCGCGTCGAGGTGCTTCGTCGCCCTCCAGGGCAGAGCTGGCAGATCGTCAGCGCGGTGGTCCGGCCCAAGCCACAAGGCCTGTTCAGACGCGGAAAGCCCACGGTCGGGATGAGTTTCGACGGGCAGGAAGACGACCTGCTCATTGTGGCGGACATCATCACCAACGTGACCGACGACATTGCCACGCCGGCTGCCCCGCTGAAGGACATCATGCCCCGCGGCTCGCGGATCACGAAGGTCAACGACTCACCGGTCGCCAACTGGCGAGAGCTGGCCGAACGCTTTCTCGAACTGGCCGGGAGCGAGGTCAGACTGGCGTGGCGTTACCAGGAGCAGCCCGAGCGGTCGGCCACCATCCGGGTGCCTCACACTCTCGGGACCACGTTCGGTTTGCCGCCGGATCATCGGATCACCAGGATCAACGGCAGGGCCGACATCGTGATCGAGCGGGACGGCAAGCTGGTCCGGTACGCGGCCGAGAACTGGATCGGGGCCCGCGAGATCCTCCGCGAATGTATCGGTCAGACAATCGAGGTCGAGCACCGCCCCGTGCTCACCCCCGACTCCCAGACCGAGCGGATAGAGAAGGTGACCGAAGAGATGCTGGACACCTGGGTCATGCGCATCGGGTTCCAGATGGACGACATGGTAACCGAGATGACCATGTCGAGAGTCCAGCAGCTCAATCCGTTCAAGGCCATGATGATCGGGATCCGCAAGACGTATTACTTCATCGAGCAGGTATACCTGATGATGCAGCGGATGGTGATTACCCGGTCAGTGGGGTTCGAGCAGGTGTCCGGACCGGTCGGCATTGTCAAGTTGGGCAGTGACATTGCCGAGCGTGACACGGTCAAGCTCCTGTACTTCCTCGCGCTCATATCGGCCAACCTGGCGGTGATCAACTTCCTGCCCCTGCCCATCGTTGACGGAGGGCTCTTCGTCTTCCTGATTATCGAGAAGATCAAGGGCAGCCCGATCCCCATCAAAGCCCAGATTGCCACTCAGCTCATCGGCCTGGCGCTGATTATCGGGGTTTTCCTGTACGTGACGCTCAACGACATTCAGAAGTTATTCGGGTAAGCGGCCGGCTGGGTGGGCGGTTCGTCAACGGGCGCATCCGTGATCAGGCGCAGGGATCGGGCCGCGATGGCTGCCACCGTGGTCTCTTTCTGCAGCGCATCCATCACCGTCTGAGGATCGATCCCCTTGTTCAGGAGTTGCTGTTGGCGGGCGGCCAGCGCCTGCAGTGCTGAACGCTGCGAATAGGGCAGTATCGTGACTTGACGTTCGTCGGCCAGCATGTCGGTCAGAATCGGCACCGCCGCTTCACTACCGAGCATTCCCAGTGAATCGATGATCTGGGCCCGCAGATTTGGATCCGTGGCGTGCGGCAGCGCGTCGAGCAGGGCCTGCTCCGCCTCCGCCCCCCCGATCCGCTGCAAGGCAACTGCGGCGTGGCGGTCCGGCCCGCCGGGATGCTCCAGGAGACAGTCCCGCAGCGTTCGCAGGAGTGAGGATACGTCCTCACGGGAAGCGAGCGCCAGGGCAGCCCTTATCGCCACGTCCTCGTTTTCGTCGGACAAGAGCGCGACCAGGCGTTTGTCGGCCACCCCGGGCGTGCAGTGCTCGAGGATGATCACACCCATCTCCCGGACCTCCGGGCGCGGGTTCTGCAACAGCCGGTCAACTGCACCGAGAGACTTGTTCCCAACTGCCGCCAGGCAAGCCAGGTAGTAGTTGCGTTCATGGTCCGACTCGACCCGCGTGAGCCGGTACGCCCACCAGTGTGCGCGGATCTCCATGCGAAAGAACATCACCACCGCCCAGAGCAGCACCAGTGCGATGATGGCGACGGCGGTCCATATCCGGCCACGCCGCCGAACCCGGCTCAGCGCTTCCGTGTCCATGCCGGAGCAGCATACTTGCCGCGAAGCTGCCCGGCCAGTTCGAGTTCCGCCCGGGTGAACGTCCCCAGATCGGCAGCCATGCCGCCGGCGATCCGCCGGGCCAGCTCAGCCACGCAGGTGACAACGTCGAGCCCGGTGTAAGCGGCAAGCGTCGCACACTTCTGCTGGCTGAATCGGTTGTCGAGGATCAATGAGCCCTGCTGAAGCACGGCGGTTCTCGTGCGTCGCTGGGCGCTGCCCATCAACTTCCGGCCATCCGCCAGCAGGTCGAAGCAGCTATGTCGCTCGAAGCAGAAGAACGGCCCCCGATGCGAGCAGCCACGCGACCGCGCAGGCCCGGGCATCACCGGGATGCCGTAGTCCGACAACAACGCGGCAAAGGCACCATGGACGTGATCGTAGAGATGGGTGGGTCCCTCCTCGGCCAGCAGCGGATGGTCCAAGGGTAACGTGACCGAGTAGGTCAACTCCCGATCGTGCAGGATCGCCCCGCCCCCGGTCTGACGCCGGACCACCGCCAGCTCGCCCGCGGGCGGGGGCAGGGCGGCGAAATCTGCCCAGGGCTGGAAGTAACCCAGGGAGACCGTCGGCGGCGACCACTGGTAGAATCGAAGCGTGGCCGGCGATGCCCCGCGCCCGACTTCATGCAGGATCGCCTCGTCGCGGGCCATGTTGGCTACGCCGTCCGCCGACAGATCAATCAGCCATCTCATTCTCGTCCCGCCGGCTCCCGGCATAGGCGATCCAGCTCGATCCACTCGTAGGCCACCGCCTCGGGCGGCGGGACGGACTTGTCGATCTCGAAGTGGTCGAACTCGCTGCCCTGGATGTCGATGGCCCGTCCCGTCAACCGATCGCCTTCGAGCCGAATCAGCACGAAGTGGTTGACGCTTGCCGCGGTCTTCGACCAGAGCTCGTCGTTCCGCACGTCGTACAGCTCGGCCCCGCCGCCGGCCGAGACCAGGTGCCAGTAGGGACGTCTCTGCTCCGGCTCGTCATAGTGGCGGATGGGCTGGGAGAACTGGTAACTGTGCTCGTGGCCGGTGATGATCATGTCCACGTTGTGCCGGGCCAGCAGTGGGCAATACAGCGTTCGCATCGGGACGTGGCTGTCGTGGCGGGTCCCCGAGTTGAACACGGGATGATGCCAGATCACGAATCTCCAGCCGGCCGACGTGGCGGCGAGGTCCTGCTCGGCAAACGCGTACTGCTCGGGGTCGTCGTAGAAGTCGTGATTGGAATCGAGCACGAGGAAATGGGCGTCGCCATAGTCGAAGCTGTAGTACCTTTCGTTACCGGGCAGGGCGAAGGCTTGCGTGTAGACGGTTCGGCCGTCAAGCCCGGCCTCGGTTCGGCCCAGTTCGTGGTTGCCGATCGCCGGCCAGAGCACGACTGACTGGAGCATCTCGCGGCAGGGCTCGAAGAACATCCAGTTCCACTCGAACAGGTTCACGCCGCTGCCGACGAAATCGCCGGAGTGAACGCACATGGGGACGCCCGAAGCGAGGATGAGTTCGGCGATTCGCTGGCAGGTTTTGCGCCCCTTGCGCGAGTCGCCCCAGACGGCGAATTCAAAAGGCGTCCCGGGCCCCGGGGGCGTGGTGAATGTGCCTTGCCGCGAGCCGTTGGCGGTGCCGGCGGACCGCACTTCATAATGATAAACTTGGCCGGGCTGCAAGCCGCCGACGACCATTTCGTGACGCTCGGCTGCAGCAGGCGTGCGGCGGGCGAAGACTACCGAGCCGTTCGCGCCGGTGACCCGGACGGTGGCAGTCGTGGGCTCGTCAGTCTCCCAGCACACCGTGATGCGATCCGCTTGGGCGTTCTGCAGGTAGGGACCTCGCGAGAGAATGATGTCGGACGGCGCGAGCGCCCCGACGATCCGGAGGGTCGCGTAAGCGGCGATTGCCACCAACGGAATGCCCAGTCCGATGATTGCGATTACCCGTGCATGGTCCCGGTTCATCAGAGATCCTTTCGCTCCGGACAGGAGGTACCGCACACGGGCGTGGATGGCCGCTGAGCGGCGGATCGCCTCGCCGGGGCCTGCGACGGCTCGGCCTGCGGTTGCCAGCACAGGTCCGGCTTGCGGGCTGCGGTGACTTCGTCCAGGCGGTGGACGGGCATCGTGTGCGGGGCGTGATGCAGCAGGCCGGGCCGCCGGTGGGCCTCGCGGGCGATGCGAATCATCGCGTCAGCGAACTCGTCGAGGGTCGCCAGTGACTCGCATTCGGTCGGCTCGATCATCAGGCAATGCGGGACCGGCCAACTCATCGTGGGCGGGTGGATCGCGTGGTCCATGAGCCGTTTGGCCACGTCCAGCTCGGTGACGCCCTTCTCGCGGAACTCCGGCACACACACGAACTCGTGGGCATAGGGGGGCTCGAACGGGAAGCGGTAGTGCTCCCGCAGTCGGGCGGCCAGGTAGTTGGCGGAGAGCACGGCCCTTTCGCTGACCTCCGTCAGGCCGGCGGGTCCCAGGGCCCGGATGTAGGCGTACGCCCGAATCAGCACGCCCATCTGCCCGTAGAACCAGCGCACGCGGCCAATGGACCGCGGGCCGGGGCAGGCCCACCCGTACGTCCGATCCTCGCGGCGGATGACTTGCAGTCCGGGCAGGAACTCGCCCAGCGGCTCAGCCACCGCGACCGGACCGGACCCAGGGCCCCCGCAGCCGTGCGGCGTGCCAAAAGTCTTGTGCAGGTTGAAGTGCATCACGTCCACCCCGAAGTCCCCGGGCCGGGCGATCCCCAGAATGGCGTTCATGTTGGCCCCGTCCAAGTACAGCAACGCCCCCTCGCCGTGCACGATCTCGGCCATCTCGGCGATCTGCCGATCGAACAGGCCGACGGTATTGGGGTTGGTGATCATCAGTGCGGCGGTCTGCTCGTCGGTTTTCTTCTTCAAGTCGTCTAGGTCCACCCGCCCGTCCGGCCGCGATGCCACCGTCACTGCGTGCTGACCACATACCGAACATGAGGCCGGGTTCGTCCCGTGGGCTGACTCGGGCGTCAGCACCTTCGGTCGCGACTCGCCGCGGTCGCGGTGATAAGCGTTGATGACCAGCAGGCCCGTTATCTCGCCGTGGGCGCCGGCGCAGGGTTGGAGGGTTACTTCCGCCAGGCCCGCGATCTCGGCGAGGAACACGCGCAGATGATAGAGCAGTTCGAGAATGCCCTGCGTGTCGGCCTCCGGCTGCAACGGGTGGAGCATGGTGAACCCGGGCAGGGCCGCCACCCGCTCGTTCACCTTCGGGTTGTACTTCATCGTGCAGGACCCGAGCGGGTAGAAGTTCCCGTCCACGCTGAACAGCCGATGGGCCAACCGCGTATGGTGCCGGACGAGATCCAATTCGCCGATCTCCGGTAGCGGCGGGGGCGTGTCAGCCAACAACTCACGCGGGATCGCCTTTTGGTGCTCGATCGGCGGCACATCGGTGGCGGGCAGCGAGACCGCGCACGCCCCGGGCGTGCTCAGCTCGAACACGAGCTTCTCGGCGGGAACCAACCCCGCGCCTTTCAGTGTCTCAGTCGTCTCTTGTTGCATCCTCGGTCACTTCTCAATTCTCAACTCTCAATTCTTCAAAGCGGCTTCGACCACCATTCGGATAGGCTCGCTGCATTGTGGAGCTGCTTGCTCTGGAGATCGAGGATCAGCAGGGCCGGATACAGCTTGACCAGACAATCATAGATCTTCAGCAGCTCCCGGGCACTGCAGTTGTTCTCCACGTGGATGGCCTCTTTCCGGGGGACGATGCGGGCGTAGCTCAGCCCGTGTCCCAGATAATCGATCGCGTCTTTCGGTCCGGGCTTGCACCCCTCGATCCCGAGCAGCGTGTTCCTGACCGCCTTCGGGTCGTCGAACGGGACGGCGCCGGCCCGCAGCTTACCCGCATCGCCGGGCTCCACGGGAAAGGACGCTTTCGCCGCTGCCGGCACCTGGATGAGCTGGACGTCGTAACCCACGCCCCAGTACCTCTTCGCCTACGCTTGATCCAATGCCTCGACCAGCCGATGGATTTCCTCTCGGGTGCGCTTCTCGGTGACGGCCACGATGAACGAGTCGGACAGGTCCTTGTACCACCGCCCCAACGGGACACCGGCCAGGATGCCCTGCTTGCGGCAATGATCCAACACGGTTGGCACGTCCTTTGTGGTCCGGACGACGAACTCTTTGAAGAAGGGAGCCTTGAAACGTAATTCAAACGCGTCCAGGTCCGCGATCCGCCGGGCGGCGTAGTGGGACTTGTCCAGACAGAGCGAGGCCACCCGGGCCAAACCGCCGCGTCCCACCGCGCTCAGGTAAATCGCCGCCCGCAAGGCGAGCAGGCCCTGGTTGGTGCAGATGTTGCTGGTGGCCCGCTCTCGCCGGATGTGCTGCTCGCGGGTCTGCAGGGTGAGACAGAACGCGCGCCGGCCGCTCCGGTCCCTGGTCGCCCCGATCACGCGTCCGGGCAGCTTCCGCATGAACTGCCTCCTGCACGCCATGAACCCGAGGGTCGGCCCGCCAAACGACATGGGAACGCCCAGGGGCTGACCGTCGCCGACCACGATATCCGCCCCCAGGTCGCCCGGCCGTTTGAGCAGCCCGCAACTGATCGGATCAACACTGGCAATGACCATCGCTCCCGCCTCGCGGGCGATGGCGCTGAGTTGATCCAACGATTCAACGCAGCCGAAGAAGTTGGGCGTTTGAATCAGAATGGCGCCGGTTTCCTCCCCGAGCGCGCCGCGAAGGCCCTCGGGACTGGTTCGTCCACCGGTGGTTTCAACGACCACCAGGTCCATCGGCAACTCGCGCAGGTACGTCGCAAGGACGCCGCGGATGTCCGGATGAACCGCGGACGAGACGACCACCCGTCGGCGGCCGGTGATCGATCGGGCCATCAACACCGCCTCCGCCGCCGCGGTCGCCCCCTCGTACAGCGACGCATTCGAGACGTCCATGCCCGTCAATTGACAGATCAGCGTCTGGTACTCGTAGAACGCCTGGAGCGCGCCCTGGGCGGCCTCGGCCTGGTAGGGGGTATATGCGGTGACGAACTCGCTCTGCGAGGCTAACTCATCCACCACGGTCGGGATGAAGTGGTCATACACGCCCCCGCCCAGAAAGCAGATGGCATCGTCGCACGCCCGGTTCGCCCGGGCCAGACGATCCAGATCCGCCAGCAACTCGATCTCGGTCAGTGGCCCGGGCAAATCGAGTGAACGATTCAGCCGCGAGGCGGGCGGAATCCCCGCGAACAAGTCGTCCACCCGCTGGACGCCGATCGTTGCCAGCATGTGCTCCATGTCTCGCTGCGTGAGTTGCGTGTAGTTCATCGTCTCTGGCAGCTTTTCATCGAGCCATCCGAAAGGGCGACGGTCACGTTCGGGCGGGTCATCCCTCCGCGAGCATCTCATCGTACGCGCGAGCGTCCATCAGCGTATCCAAAGGTGAGGGGTCGCTCACCCGGATCTTGAGCATCCAGCCCCGGCCGAAGGGATCGCGGTTGACCAGCTCCGGCGCGTCGGCCAGGGCTGCGTTGACCTCGATCACCTCGCCGCCCACCGCGGTGAACAGCTCGCTGGTGGCCTTAACCGATTCGATCTCCCCGCAGGTTTGCCCCGCCGCCACCGTGGAACCGGCCGCCGGTAGATCGACAAACGTGATGTCCGTCAACTCGTCGGCGGCAAACCGGGTGATCCCCAGCGTTACCACGTCGCCTTCGATAAGGAACCATTCGTGCGTCCTGCTGTACTTGCGGTCCGTCGGGGTCACGCTCACGGTGGTTCATCTCCTTGTACAACAGACGTGTTCGATCTCGTCCTTTCCAGCGATTCCCTGTCCGGGCCGCTTGCGGCTTCGCGTGGCCTCCGCGCTCCCCTGCGGGTCGCGGCTAAACGTCACCGCTCGCTCGCGGTCTCTCCGTCCTGACCTCCGCGCTCCCCTGCGGGTCGCGGCTAAACGTCACTTGTGACCCGCGATTTCTCCATCCCAATCTCAGTCCGGTTTCCGTCGGTAGAACGGCAGCCTGACCACGACCGCTCCGACGCGCTTGCAGCCGAGGTCAACCGTCAAATCCCGTCCCACCTCCGCCAGAGACGACTCGACATAAGCCATCGCAATGCTTCGCGCCAACGTCGGGGACAAAGTCCCGCTGGTCACCTCGCCGGCCTCCCGATCGCCGTCGAGCACGCCGGCATGCTGGCGTGCGATGCGTCGGCCTGCCAGCTCGAGGCCGACGAGCCGACGGCGGGGGCCGGTTCGCGCAATGTCCCGCAGCGGTCCGACACCGATGAAATCCTTCTCCAGATCTACGCACCATTTCAGCCCCGCACTGAGCGAGTCCACGTCTTCGTTGAGTTCATGGCCATACAGCGGCATGCCCGCTTCCAGGCGAAGCGTATCCCTCGCTCCCAGACCCGCGGGCTTGAACCCGCTCCCGTCCTGTCCCGAATCCCGGAGAACACCTTCCAGGAACGGAGCCACCGTCGCGGGCAAAATCAGTTCGAGACCGTCCTCGCCCGTGTACCCGCTGCGGAAGATGGAATAGCACGCTCCCATGTAACTGCCCGAGCGGAAGTGGTATCGCTTGAGGTCTGCGATGGAGACTGGGAGCAACTGGCTGAGTTTCGACACCGCCTCCGGCCCCTGGACGGCTACCATCATCGTTGACTCGGTCGTATCGGTGATCTCGACGTCACGCCCCTCGCCGTGCCGGTGCAGCCACGACACGATCCGGTCGCGATTGGAAGCGTTGCAGACCATTAGCCAATGGTCGTCGTAGCGGGACACGATCACGTCGTCAAGAATCCCGCCCCGCTGGTTGCAGACGTGGCTGTAGCGCGACTGGCCGGGGGCCGCATCGCCCAGTTGCCGCGTACACACGTGCTGGAGCAGGGCTTCGGCATCGCTGCCGCGAAACTCGATCCGCCCCATGTGTGACACGTCGAAGATCGAAGCGGCCCGGCGGGTATGGCGATGTTCTTCAACGATACTGGTGTATAGAACGGGCATCTCCCAGCCCGCGAAGTCGACCATCTTCGCGCCGAGTTGGGTATGGAGGTTGTAAAGAGGTGTCCTTCGCACGTTTTTACCGTCGAGCGGGTCCATCCGGCCTCGGCGGTCGCTCCGCCGTCACGATGGCCAAAGGTACCCCTTGCCCGAAGCCCTGTCAAACGCAGCCCGTGATCGCGTCCGCTTTGGCGATTCGCCGGCCGAGCAGCACGCCTCCCCGGGTGAACACCTCCTCACCGATGCCCAGGGCTGACTTGATCGCAACGTCGCGATCCAGCCAGGATGGTATCGCCCGAATTGCCTGGTATTGCCCGCCCAACTGCCGCCGAAAAGACAGCGGCGTCGGCGGAATGGGGAAGTCACTGCCGTAGACCAGTTTGTGATGGATCGCCGGCATCCTGGCCAGCCGCTTGAGCCAGCGGGCCCTGCTGAACAGGCTCAAGGCGGCAACGTCGGCATACAGGGGGGCATCTGCGAACTCGCCGGTGAGGGCATCGATCATAAGGCGAAACGTGCGTCCGGATGCCACGGGCCACATCGCGGGCGTCGCGACGTGGGCCACGATCACGGTCGGCATCCTGTCTTCAGCCCACAGCTTTCGCAGGGTCCTCAGAAGCGCCGACGGGTCCTTGTACTGAGGATGCATGGATCCGAGTGCCTTTTCGTCACCGTAGTGGATCAACATCGGCATACCGATCTCACCCGCCCGGCGAAGGAAGTGAACCGTCCGTGGGTCTTCCGCATCGATGTTCTGCGTCAGCGGCAGCCACTTGACCAGAACCGCACCCGCCGCCGCCACCTCGTTGAGCATATCCGTGGCCGTCATTCCATTGAGCTGCCGATAGGGATGAATCGACGCCCCGAACAGGATCCGTTCGGGATGCTGGCGCCACAGTTCCCGGACGTACGTGTTGGAGACGTACAGATCCGTGCCGAACCGCGTGCCGCGTCGTCGCCGGCCCACGGGCTCACCGCCCGAGGTGTGGTACTGATCGAATGCCAGCACCACGACGCGATCGATACGGGTCGCCCCCAGGATGTGCCCTAACAGCATCCCTTCGAGCGCGGCGTCGGTACCGCCGTCTTGGGTGCCTTGTTGTTGCGGCAAACCCAGGTACCACGGCGCTACACGCATGCCGATGCCGCTGTTGAGCCGGTCGGACCAGTATGCGTCATGAGGTGCGTACCTCCCGGGCGGTTCAAACGAAAACCGCCCCTCAGGCGTGCAGGCCCGGCATCGCTGGCCTACATGGCAATGGACGTCAACCCGCATGGTTCCGTGGCCGGGATTAGCCGCCTGCGATCGCATGATTGCCATGGCAATCGGTGCAGGCGGCGGTTTGATCAACCGGTTGCGACGTGGCTTTCCGCTTGCTGCGCTCCATCCACCGGGCGATGATCTTCTCAGGGGCAACGTCATGGGTTTCATGGCAGGTTCGGCAGAACGGGTCGATCTGATCTCGCTCGAAAGCCTTGTCGGGAGGAGTGGCCCCGATGTTCTCGTCATTGGCGTGCCCGTCGCTGATACCGTGGCATTGGACGCAGCCGATCTTTTGATCGAGATGAACCGCGGTCAGCTCCTCGCGGACGAAAGTCATGTGACAGACGTAGCAGGCGGCGTTGGGACCGAGAGGATCGTGCGGTTCAGGTTCCCGGCCCTGCTTTGGGGTCGGCTCGTTGTTCACCGCGAGACTGCCGGGGTCGTCCCGGTGTGCACTCGGGCCGCAGGCCGGGACGAGCAGGGCAGCGGACAGGAGGGCACCCAGATGCAGGCGGGACCTCATACTGTCTCCCACTGGCGCAGCCACTGGTACTCGGGGGTGAGGTTGGCGTGGTAGTTCTCGGTGCATTGCCTGAGGGCTTCCTTGTCCTTGGCATCCGTGGGCTTGTCGCGCTGGTAGGAGCCCTTGATGTTCTCCTCGAGCTGGTCCGTGGTGTTGACACCCGGGATGACAGCGGAAAGGCGGGACTCCTTGAGCATCTCCTTGAGCAGAACCGGGGCCCGCTTGTCGATCTTGCCCTGGATCTCGCGGGGTTTGATGCCGAACGTCGTCCCCGCACCGAAGGGTTTGAGACCGATCACGCCCACGTTCTTCTCCTTGGCGAGCTTCAGGAGGCTGTCGCCGCCGAATTCCTTCGTCAGAAACAGGTACGGGAAAATGATCACGGAGAACTGGGGATACTCGTTCAGCACGCGCCGGAACACCTCCGGGTTATGGGCGGAGATGCCGAGCCAGCGTAGCTTGCCCTTCTTGTGTGCCGTCTCGAAGGCCTCGACCACCATGTCGAGGACGCGGCGGCTGACCATCAGCATGCTGGCGATTTTCTTCTGGCCCTTACCCCAGGTGGCCCCCACGGGGCGCCAGAGGTCGAGCACGGCGGTATGGTAATGCTTCAACCGCCCGTCGATCTCGCGGGCGAAGCGTTCTATAGACAGCTCCTTCTCGTACTCCTCGGTGAGCTTCTGGGGCCAGGACGCGAAGCCGATACGCCACTTGTCGCGCATGCCCCTCATGGCCTTGCCGTAGAGTGCACATTCATCGGTGATGTTGGTATCGACGTAGTTCATGCCCAGATCAGCGGCCTTTTCGAGCACGCCGCGCCGGTTCTCCACCTGCTTGTGGGTCTGGTCGGCTCCGAAGTCGGGGGTGCCATGGCCGCCAAGGCTGATCTCGGAGATCATGATGCCGGTCTTGCCAAGGCGACGGTAGCCCATTTTGGGGTTGTAGTTGAGGATCTTGGGGGCAGCGGCACCAGCCGGCCTGGTTGCGCCAGAAGCATGGCGGGCTAGCCCGGCACCGGCCACGGCCGCCGACGTCTCCTTGAGAAACTCCCGCCTTGTACTGTTGCTGTCTTCCATCAGGAGGCCTCCCGCGGGGATTGTTATACGTTCACCGTGCGATGTCAAGCGGCAACCCAATGACCGTGGACGATTGGGCCTGTGTGGCCATTGCCCCAGTGCATGTCCAGCGTCCCGATTGACCCCGCTCGCTCGCGCTCGGGGCTCTGACTCGCCAGCGCGTTCGTCCTGATCAGAGCCCAGAGCGTCAGCGACGAGTTTCTGTGCCAGCCCGCCCGAGGAGACGCTAAGCACGTACCTGCTCTATGAGCAGTGTTTGCGGTGCTCACTGCTCCCAGGGCAATGGCACAATGCCGCCGGACGGCTCTGACCGATTCAGATGCGATAGCCCTGAGGGGCTCGGGTATGACAATCGCTCGAAGACTCCGTGAAATCGACGTTCCACGGCCGGTAACATAGAATGCTTGCCGGTAAGACATGAAAGCCCCGGTCTGTGATCCAACGGGAGGGGGAAGGGGTGACGACAAGATCGGGAGATGCTCGGCGCCCACCCGTGTAGCCGCACCCCGAAGGTGGGCGCGCACCGGCTGAAGCCCTGCCGGCCGACCCGGGCATCGGCCGATTCGAGCGGACGCCGGTCACTTGTCGCAAGGGCAATAATACGATGAACGAGAATGTGCCAACGCGCGAAACGGATCTGGTGGTGATTGGCGCGGGCCCCGGCGGGTACTCAGCGGCGTTCGCGGCGGCCGACCGGGAAATGAAGGTGATCCTCGTCGATGCCGGCGAGCACCCGGGGGGCGTGTGCCTCAATCGCGGATGCATTCCCTCCAAGACCCTCCTGCACATCGCCGGGTTGATCAACCAGGCCCGGGAGGCTGCTGGGTTCGGGCTCAAGTTCCAGCCGCCCGAGATCGACCTGGCCGGCCTGCGCCGATGGAGAGACCGCGTGGTCGGCAAGAACGCCGCCGGGGTCCGCCAATTGGCCAGGGCCCGCGGGGTCGAGATCGTGCGGGCGTGGGCCCGGCTCCAGGACTCGCAAACGCTGGTGTTGGCCGATGCCAGCAACCATCAGCAGGACGTGGGTCGCGTGCGCTTCGACAAGGCGATCCTGGCCGTCGGCTCCCGGCCGAGCATCATTCCCGCCCTCGACATCGACAGCCCGCACGTCTGGGATTCGACCGCCGCCCTCGAGCTGTCCGACCTGCCCGCATCATTACTGGTAATTGGAGGTGGATACATAGGCCTGGAGGTGGGCACCATTTACGCCGCCCTCGGCAGCGAGGTGACGGTGGTGGAGATGACCGACGGGCTGCTGCCGGGGGCCGACCGCGACCTGGTCCGCGTGCTGCAGAGCCGCCTCACCAGAACGTTCAAGGACATCCTTTTGAGCACGAAGGTCACCCAGATGGCCGAGACCGGCAGCGCGGTTTCCGTCACGTTCGCCGGCGCCGGCGGCGAATCACCCGCCTGGCAGCAGTCATTCGATCGTGTCCTGCTGGCGGTCGGGCGGACGCCCAACAGCGATCGACTGGGCCTGGAGAAGACGAACGTGAAGGTGAGCGCCCGCGGGTTCGTGGAGGTGGACCAGCAGCAGCGCACCGCGGACGACCACATTTACGCGATCGGCGACGTCGCCGGTGACCCGATGCTCGCCCACAAGGCATCCCGCCAGGCCAAGGTCGCCGTTGAGGCAATCGCCGGCGAACCGGCCGCCTTCGAGCCCCGCGCGATCCCTGCCGTCGTGTTCACCGACCCGGAGATTGCCTGGGCTGGTCTCACCGAGACCCGGGCGGCCCAGCGCGGCATCGAGGTGCAGGTTTCCAGGTTCCCCTGGGGCGCCTCCGGCCGGGCCACCGCGATCGGGCGAAACGACGGCCTGACCAAGATCATCGTCGCACCGGACAGCAAGCGCATCCTGGGCGTGGGCATCGTCGGCGTCGGGGCCGGCGAACTCATTGCCGAGGGTGTGCTGGCCATCGGAATGGGGGCGACGGCCCGGGACCTGGCCGCGAGCATCCACGCCCATCCCACCCTGTCCGAGACCGTCGGCGAGGCGGCCGAGCTCGCATTCGGAACCGCCACCCACCTCTACCGCCCCCCGCGGTAGCCCCTGCGCCCCACGAGCCAACGGCGATGGAGTTCCGGGTCTGATCGACGTGGCGCTGGTCAGGAGCAAGAACCGCTTGCCTCTGGTCTGAGTTGTCACCTTGCCCCTTTTTTCGTTCACAGGTCGTTGCGGCACACTACGCCGCGACATAGGAGCGGACTTCGACCTGCACGCCGGCTTGGGCTGCTTCCTCGGCTTCTTTCAGCAGCTTCGCGGCAGTCTCTTCGTCCACGTACTGCTCGCTGCAGTTTTCGCACACCTCGGCCGGCACGGATTTCATAACGAGTGTCAGGTCGCCACGCTCCAGCGTCACAGTGACTCTACCCGGCTTGGTTTCGCCATGCCTGCAGATAACACACTTCATCATGTCCTCCTCCGCCGGAACGTCGGATCCCACCGTGCCGGATCGGGTTCGTATGCTGTAATGACAATCATTTCACGATCCTCCAGGTTGTCGGCAACGACGACATGCAGCGGACGGGACCCGCAGACGCCTTGGATCAGTCGGCTCGGGTACGGGGCATCGTCCGGATATCCCTCGATCACCTCGCCCGTGGCCAAGATATGCTCGACGTCCGCCTCACTGATGTGACGCTCGAACATCCGTTGGATGGCGTGCACACGGTAAACGATGCGATGCCGATTCATGAGTCAGGGCTTTCCGGCTTCTGGTTCTGCGACGTACGGTTCCGCCGGTATCCATGTTACGCTGGCACTGAGCCATTGCCAATCCTACCCCATGTGTTTCGCCACCGCGCCCGCGAATTCGCTGCACTTGAGAAGCCTGGCCTCGATGCCCTCAGCCACCAGCAGGCGGTGGAAGTCGTAGGTGACGGTCCGGGCGGCGATGGCGCCTTCCATCCCCTTGACGATCAGGTCGGCGGCTTCGGTCCAGCCCAGGTAGCGGAGCATCATCTCGCCCGAGAGGGTGAGTGAGCCGGGATTGACCTTGTCCTGGCCCGCGTACTTGGGGGCGGTGCCGTGCGTGGCCTCGAAGATCGCGTGCCCGGTGTCGTAGTTGACGTTCCCGCCGGGGGCAATGCCGATCCCGCCCACGCACGCCGCCAGGGCGTCCGAGATGTAGTCGCCGTTGAGGTTCAGCGTGGCGATCACGTCGTATTCGGCGGGGCGGGTCAGGATCTGCTGCAGGAACGCGTCGGCGATCACGTCCTTGACCAGGATACCACCTTTATCCTCCGGCAGCCGGCACCAGGGCCCGCCGTCAATCTTGGCGGCGCCGTAGGCCTCCCTGGCCACCTCGTAGCCCCAATCGCGGAAAGCACCCTCGGTGAACTTCATGATGTTGCCTTTGTGGACAAGGGTGACGCTCTTCCGCCCGTTGGCGATTGCGTAGTTGATGGCCGCGGCGACCAGGCGTTTAGTGCCCTCAGCGCTGACCGGCTTGATGCCGAAGCCGGTCGTATCCGGGAAACGCACCTTCCGGAACCGCTCGGGGAAGGCGTCCGCGAAGAACTTCCTGAACCGCTCGGCATCGCCGGTGCCGGCTTCAAACTCGATGCCGGCGTAGATGTCCTCGGTGTTCTCGCGGAAGATGACCATATTGACCAGTTCGGGCCGGCGAACCGGTGAGGGCACGCCCCGGAAGTACCGCACCGGACGCAGGCAGACGTACAGATCCAGAACCTGGCGCAGGGCGACGTTGAGTGAGCGGATACCGCCTCCGACCGGCGTGGTCAGCGGACCTTTGATCCCCACCAGATACCTGCGGAATGCCTGCACGGTCTCCTCGGGCAGCCAGGAGCCGACCATCTCGAACGCCCTTTGGCCCGCGAGTACCTCGTGCCAGGCGATCCGACGTTTGCCGCCGTAGGCCTTCTCCACCGCTGCGTCGAAGACCCGCCGTGCCGCCCCCCAGATGTCGGGGCCGGTGCCGTCACCGGCGATGAACGGGATGATTGGTCGATCGGGAACCTCAAGCTGATCGCCGGTTCTGCGAACCGGATCACCTGGGGGTTGATCGGTGGAGGTCATCTGCACCATCCTTTCGTTCAAGGACACTCAGCCGGGCTCCGAATCATTCGGCGCATCGGAGGTTTGAAGCCAGACACAGGCCGGTTTGAGGATCATGCTGCGGTCGGCGAGCCGGCATGCTAGCGGGCGGGGCAGGAATCTGTCAAACCAGCATCGCAGCTATTGTTGCCTCCCTCGAACGGGTCAATCCGGGCCCTTGCCCTGAAGGGCTCGAACTCTTGTTGGTGGACCATTCCCGATCCCGTTACGATAAGCGTGCCATGGTCGAGCTGTGCCCAGCCCCGTTTGCCGATCTGGTGGATCGGCTTCACCTGGAATACGAGCGGCAAGGCGCGGTTTTCGGTTTCCCCCGACACAAATGGTTCGTCCCGGATCCCGGCGGGCCTGATCTGTCCGTACGGCTGAACGGCCGACTTGCTGCCAATCCTGCCGGCCCCGCCGCGGGCCCGCACACCCAGATGGCCCAGAACCTCGTCCTCGCCTGGCTGGCCGGGTCACGCATCCTCGAACTCAAGACCGTCCAGATCAACGACCACCTGAAGATCCCCCGGCCCAGTATCGACGCGGCCAATGTCTGTTACAACGTCGAGTTCTCGCAGGAGCTTCGCCTGGCCGATTCGTTGCGGGAGTACGTCGCCGGTGCGATGTTGGTTCACATGCTTCGGGCGGGCCGGTTCTTCGGCGACGTGGATCTTGCCGGTCCGCTTGGCGAAACGATCTACGACATCAGCGTGGGCTACGACCTCACCGGCATCCGCAGCGAGCCCGTCCGCTCCTTCATTGAAGCCATGAAGGATGCGCAGGGCACGATCGACGCGCTCCGGCTCCAGATCCCGGGTCGCTACCGGCACCTTCGCGACCTCGACTACCCCGCGCGCCTCTCGAGCGGCGTCACCCTCTCTACGTTCCACGGCTGCCCCCCCGACGAAATCGAACAGATCTGCGCGTTCCTCATCACGGAACTCGACATGAACGTCGTCATCAAGATGAACCCACCCATGCTCGGCAAGGAGCGGCTGGAGCATCTGCTGCACGACGTGCTCGGCTACACCGAGATCACCGTGGATCCATCCGCTTACGCCGCGGGGCTGCAATTCGACGAATCGCTGCGGATTTGTGAGCGGCTGACCCGGCTCGCGCAAAGCCGAAGGCGGCACTTCGGCGTCAAGTTCAGCAACACGCTTGCGGTGCTGAACCACCGCAGTGTCTTCACCGCGGACAACCGGGTCATGTACATGTCCGGCCCACCGCTGCACGTCATCGCGCTGACGCTCGCGGATGCGTTCCGCCGGGCCGCCGGACCCGACCTGCCGATCAGCTTCAGCGCCGGCGTGGACCGCGACAACTTCGCCGACGTGGTCGCGTGTGGGTTCCGTCCCGTCACCACCTGCACCGATCTGCTCCGGCCCGGCGGCTATGCCCGGCTGCCTCGTTACTTGCGCGACCTCACCCGGCGTATGAACGACGTCGGTGCCCGGACCATCGAGGACTACATTCTCGATGCCCGCGGTCAGCGCCGATCCGCGGCGGGAAACGTGCCGGCGGCGGCCGCCGCCAATCTCGCCATCGTGGCCGACGAAACCCGCAACAACGACCGCTACCGGGCTGAGCACAACCGCGCCGTGCCCAAGCGGGCCGACTCCCATCTATCGCTCTTCGACTGCCTCTCCTGCGACAGGTGCGTTTCCGTCTGCCCGAACGCCGCCAACTTCATTTACGATATGCCGCGCCAATGTCTCGAGTTCAACGACTGGATCATCAGCGGCGACGACATCCTTGAAGCCGGACCTCCGCAAACCCTCGCCATCCGGCGCGACCACCAAATCGCTAACTTCGCCGACTTCTGCAACGAATGCGGAAACTGCGATACCTTTTGCCCTGAGCACGGGGCGCCGTTCATCGAGAAACCGACGCTGTTCAGTTCACTCGAAGCCTTCAAGACCCGTTACCATCGCGACGGGTTCTGCATCGAGGTCTCGTCGCAGCGCCGCAGGATTCACGGGCGCCTGGCGGGCAAGACATACGTGCTCGAACAGAGCTGTCTGTCGGGCGACTGTACTCTCAGTGACGGCACCATCCGGGCCACGTTCCGCGAGGGCGAGAGCCGCCCCGAACTCCACCCCGGCGCTCCCGCCGGACACGCCATCGACATGCGCGCCTTCCACACCCTCCGCCTGTTGCTGGAGGCCCTGCTCGATACGGGTCGGGTCCACGCCGTCAATGCGGCGATCATCGCGCGGAACAGCGAATAGACGAGCCGGGATGACCTCTCGTGTCGCCCGTTACGCCCCCTCGGCGTCCCCGGATCCTGCCGCGCCGATGCGCTTCACGTCCGCGCGGACCGACGTGGTCGACAACCCGAGCCTCCGCAGCGCCTCGCAGGCCACACATCCCCGTTCCCTCAGCAGGCCGAGCAGCAGATGCTCGGTACAGACCTCATTGCTCTTGAGCTTGCGGGCTTCTTCAATCGCCTTGGCGATGACGTTCCGGAAATGAGGTGTTCCCGGCAGTCGCCCGAACACCCACGTATCTTCCATGCTGGCCTTGATCAGCTTGTCGACCTCGGCCCGGATCCTCTCCTCCGTCGCGCCCCGGGCGAGCAGAACACGTGCGCCTATACCTGTCCCTTCCTGAACAATTGCCAGCAGAACGTGTTCCGACCCGACGTACTCCTGCTCGTACTCGCGGGCAACCTTGTTCGCAAGCCTGACGACCTGATCCACCCGCCTGCTCAGATGTTCATACATATATAGAACCCATCCTGCCGGAGCGCTCCCGAAACGAAGGCCTCCACCGCTGGCTGCCATGGCCAATGCGACCCCCGAGACGTTCCTCGGCCCCGGCGCACGTACCTGCAATCATCCGTGCGTCTTTAGACAACTATAGCCGTAGCTCAACAAGGCGACAAGGATTGAGGCGATCAGCGTTATCTTTATGATCCGCAGCCGGTTGCTGATTTCCCGATCGCGCCATTCGGCCAGGCGCCGGTCGATCTCGTCCAGCTTGTGGTCGATCCGTTCCTCGATCTCGTCCAGCTTCTGGCGAACATAGTCATCGGCCACGCCCCGGATCTTTCGCGCGATCCCGCCCACCACACCCTCCTCCTCGATCCGTTCCTTGAGCGACGGGGCATCCCCCTCTTCCGGAAGAAACCGGTACGCCTCGGATTCCTCCCCACCTGAACCGTCCAACATCTTGCTGATCAGCGAGCCCATGAACTTCCGACGCTTTCGCCTGATCCGCTGCCAGACCGGCTCGGCGACGCGGAGCCGATCCTCGATCACCTCCCGCGGCTCGGCCTGGCCCGCCGGCACGCCGTGCAACCGGGCCAGTGCCACCAGCCCCCGGCCGCTCAACCCCTCCAGGTCCATCTTCGCAACCGACGCTATCTCCTTGGCCAACGCCTCCTTGCTCGCCGACTTGCGAACCGGACGACGCGCCCAGATCACAATATCCAGCAGCGCCTCGCGATCCAATTCCACCAGCAACTCCTGACGCTCCCGCACCAGCCGCAACAACTCACCCTGCCCCATCTTCGCGTCGAGACGCAACCCGAGCTCCCGCCCGTAGAGAATCAGCTCATCCACCGGCAGCTTACTGAGGGGGCCTGATTGTCTCGACTCGTCAGACATCCCTGGATTCACAGCGACTGACTTAACGTGCGATGCAGATGAACCACGTACCCCAGCACCGCCACCAACACCGCGATCTGGCACAGGTCCCACGCAAACCGCCGGACCCGCACCTGCAGCAGCAGGACCCCGGTGTAGTGCCCCAGGACCGCCGTGCGCCGGGAACTGCCAAAGAAGTCCACCCACCGCCACAAGGACTGCCCGGTGCGCACGACCGTGTACACCGTGCAGACGATCGCCAACAACCAACGATACAAGACAAACAGATCGACGTCACCCACCATTTCGATCCCCAGCCGCCCGGATCATCGCCCGAGCGGTCGTCCGCCCCGGCTCCGGTCGCCCCGCGGCTTCTTCTCGGGCCGGACCCATACGATCATACCCCAATCGTCCCCGCCTTACCCTATTGCCAGCCCCGGGGGAAACGACTGGGGCGGTTCAGTCTAACCGAAGTTGACACCGCCGGTGGACAAGACTAAACTGAAGGTTCCAAATGCAGGTTGCTTCACGCTGTCGGCAGTAACCTGCGAAACCATCCGCCGCAGCAGGGGCCGAGAGGTTTCGCGTTTTCACGCGCACGTCTGTTGGGAAAGGAAAAGCGAAAGGCCATGAACCGTACGGCCCTTTTCTCACTCGTTGTGGGGACCATTTGCTCGTTTTCCCCGGCCGGGCGGGTCCAAACGCTCGTCAACGGCGACTTTGAGGACGGCTTCACCGGCGGTGTGGCCAACGGCTGGAGCACGTTTGCCTCTTCGGGCTACTCCCCCGATTTCTTTGACGGCACGCAGCACGTGCGCGGCGGCAGCCACGCCCAGCAAGTCGTTCTGCCCAGCGGGAGCGACGCGTATGCCGGCATCTCCCAGCAGGTCAGTGTGCCGGTCGGCCGACGGATCCGCATCCGGGCCTGGCAGTACAAGGAATGGGCGGGGAACCCGTGGGAGATCCTGAGCACCATTGCCGTGGAGCGCAACGGCGCAGCGCAGTGGGATCATCCCGACGTGTTCATTGCCGAGATCGCTGACGAGATCGGGGCCTGGCGGCAGGTCACGGTCGAGGTCAGAAGCGATACCGGCGTGGTGACGATCTGGCTGCGAACGCAGTTCAAGTGGCCCTTGGGCGGGTCGGCGGCCATCTGGTGGGACGACATCGCGGCCGAGGACGTCGGACCGGCCACACCGCCCTCGTGCTCGACGCCCGCCCGCGACGGGTGGACGCGGTTCGAGCAATTGCCCTATCCCAAGGACGGCGTCATCGCCGGGAGCTTCTCCTCTCACGACAAGAGCGGCGAGAACGGTGACGGCTGCGCTTACTTCCCTTACGGCGAGAACGATCGCAAGATCCTTCTCGACGTGAAGGGCCCGGGCGCGATCACGGACCTGTGGTTCACGGGCACGATGCCGGTGCAGCAGTTGGAGTTCAGTTTTGACGATCAGCCCGCTGCGGAGATCGACCTGCCGGTGCTGGAGTTCTTCAACGGGGAGAGTTGCCGGTGGATCGACCAGGGCCAGGTGGCCTGGACGTCGTATCCGGTGTATCCGTACACCGCCCCGCTCAATCGCGGCTTCGCCGACGCCGGCGGCGGGTTTGTTTCCAATATCCTGTTTCCGTTCCAGAGCCGGGGAAGGCTCGCCAACGAGAACCACCTCTGCTACTACGTGGCCAGCTATCACAGGTACGAACCGGGTACGCCGATCCAGACCTACACCGTGGACGGCTATTGCGAGGAACTCGAATACCTTCGTTCCATTTTGTCGACCCCGGAGGTTGACCCGAAGTCCACCACGGGCAACCAGGAGATTACGGGCACGGTCAACGTGAGCCCCGGCGAGAGCGGTCAACTGGCTTTGCTGACCGGCGCGGGGCACATCGCTGCGGTGCACGTGGATCCGAATCCGGGCTCACGCGACGTCTTGGAGAATGCGTGGCTGGAAATCCGTTTCGACGGCCGGGCGCCCAACGTCTTTGTGCCGCTGGGGTACTTCTTTGGCTGCGGGTTCGGTGAGCGCGACGTGCGCGCGATGGGCGTCGGGATGTCAACCACGGGCGAGTATTACTGCTACTTCCCCATGCCGTTCTGGGAGTCGGCGACGGTCCGCATTGTCAACCAGAGCTCCGCGGCGGTGACGATGCCGTACCGCCTCGTCTGGAACGCAACACCCTATGAAGCGCACGCGGGTTACTTCTCGGCCGACTTCTCCCCCGGGAGCGTGATCACGCTCGATGCCAGCGGCACCTACCTGGGCTGTGTCTGCACGGTGGACGGCGACGTTGACGACCACCGGGCGTACCTCGAAGGGGACGAGCGCGTTTACGTGGACGGCGACTGGTGGCTGACGCACTACGGAACGGGCACGGAGGACTTCTTCCACGGCGGGTGGTACTACGAGACCGGTGAGTTCTCCAACGCCACGCACGGCTGCCCGTACATCGCCCTGGGCGTCAGCGGGCGGGACCTGCACAGCCAGTACCGGGTCCGCCCCATGGATTACATCCCGTTTCGCCGCGGTATGACGCTCGACCTGGAAGAGGGCCCCAACGAGGGCGTGCCGGCCGGGTATGCCATGATCTCGTACGCCTATCGCCGGCCCGTGGACAGTATGGAGCAGACGGACTATCTCAACGTCGGTGACCCGGCCTCCGAGTCGGCCCACGGCTACAGCAACCAGGGACAAACGTGGTCGGGGAGCCTGACCTCCCGTTTTGAGGGAGGCATGGACCATCTGGACTTCACGTTCTCCGGCCGGGCGTTCACCGGCCAGTGCTCGTTCAACGCTTCGATCGACCCCGAGAACACCGGCGTTTTCATTCGCCGCCTGCTCGACCACGCCACCCACGGCCAGGAGGCGGACGTGTACGTGGACGACCAGCTCGTGGGGCGGTGGTACAGCTTTGGCGAGAACACCATTCTCCGCTGGCGCGAAGACGGCATCATGATTCCGCGCCAATTCACGTCGGGCAAGAGTTCGATCGCCATCCGTATCGCCAACGTCAACCCCGCCGTCCCGTTTACCGAGTTCTACTACGAAGTCTTCAGCCGATACCACTTCCATACGCACGACGTGCACCTGCAAGCGGAGGACCAGCCCGGCACGACCACGTCAGGCCCCGGGGCGGTATCGGAAGACATCCAGGCGACGAGGTATCGCTGGAGCGGGGACCGACACCTGCGGTTCACCGGCACCGGCGTCGGGCAATGGGTGCAGTGGCCAATCTCGATCCCCGACCCCGGCAAGTACCTGATCTCCTGCGGCGTCACCACGGGGCTGGCTTACGGCAAGGCCCGCATGTCCATCGACGGCACCGACGTGGGTGGCGAGATCAACATGGGGGGTAACACGACGGCTGCTCGCCAGACGCAAACGATGGGGATTATGGAACTGGCAGCCGGTTCGCACATCGTGCGCTTCCGCGTCACGGACAGCGGTCGGCTGGGCATCGACGACCTTAATTTCAACAAGGTCCGCCCCATCGCGACCGGCTCGCCCCCGGTCGCCGTCGCCGTCGCCGACCCCACCAGCGGTGACGCGCCGCTGCTGGTCAACTTTGACGGCACCGGCTCCTGGGACCCGGACGGCGATCCGCTGACCTACCACTGGGATTTCGGCGACAACGAGCAGGGGTCCGGCGCGACCGTGTCGCACGTCTACGAAAACGCGGACATCTACACGGCTACCCTGACCGTCTACGACGGCAACGGCGGATTCGATACTGACGAGGTGGTCATCACGGTGAGCGGCCCGCCACCTCCTCCCGACCCGCTGGTCAACGGCGACTTCGAGGGCGGCGTGCAGGCCAGCGGCGCCGGTGAAGCGTGGACGCCTTTCGCCACCAGCGGCTATGCGGCCAGCTACACCGTGGTAACCGACGTCGTCCATGGCGGCACCCAGGCCCAGCGGATCAACGCGCCTCAGCCGCCGGGGAGTGACCGCTACGCCGGCGTGCTCCAGGTCGTCGAGACGATGCCCGGCGGCGGCTACACGGTAAGCGCCTGGAGCCGCACCAGCATACCCGGCGGCGGTCAGTATGATTTCATCGCGCGCCTGGGGACCGACCTGACCGGGGGGACGGATTTCCAGTCCGGCTCGGTTACCTGGCACGAGTTCGATTCACAAAAGGAAACCTGGCACCAGCTCACCCGGCAAGTGACCGCCACCGGGCCATCGATGACCATCTTCCTGCAGGCCTGGCGCAAGTGGGCGGTCGGCGGTGATTCGTGGGCATGGTTCGACGATGCCGAGGTCGTGCTGGACACTCCACCCCCGCAACCGACCATTGCCGTATCACCGTCCTCATTGAACCCCACAACCGACGAGGGCTCCAGCCCGGCGTCCGACGAGTTCAGCGTGCGGAACTCCGGAGACCTGACGCTCAACTACTCCATCACCGACGACGTTGAATGGCTGAGTGCCGCTCCGAGCAGCGGCGCCAGCACCGGCGAGACGGATGCCATCACCGTGCAGTACGCCACCAGTCCACTGCCCGCCGGCACTTACAACGCGACCATCACTGTGGCCGATCCCAACGCGACCAACAACCCGCAGACGGTATCGGTCAACCTCACCGTCAATGAGGTCGCCCCACCCTCGTATGCAGGCGACCTCGACGGCGACGACGACGTCGATCAGGAGGACTTCGGGTTGTTCCAGGCCTGCCTGACCGGCGACGGGGTTCCCCAGCCGGCCCCCGCATGTGCGCCGGCGAAACTCGACGAGGATTCAGACGTGGACCAGGATGATTTCGCCATCCTCCGGGCGTGCCTGAGCGGGGCCAACATCACCCCACCGCCCGGGTGCCTGAACTGAGGCTGATCGGAACGAGTCGTTTCAAATCGGCGACGGCTTGGGCCAGCGGCAACTCGGCCGGGCAAACGTAACTGCACAGTCCACAGTCGATGCATGCGTGAGGGTGAAGCCGATTCGCCCCAGCCAACTCGCCGCGCTCCATAATCGCGAGCAGGCCCTGGGGGGCCAGCCCGACCGGGCAGTCTTCGTGGCACCAGCCGCACCGTACGCAGGGCCCGGGCCTGGGAGTACGCACGGAATCGCGATCCAGCAGCAGGATCGCCGAGGTCTGCTTGGTGACCACCGTATCGAGCGACTCGACCACCCTGCCGGTCATCGGCCCGCCGTCGATGACCTGGGCCGCCGGCCGACGCAGCCCGACCTGGCGCAGGACATCGGCAAAAGCCGTCCCGATCGCGATGCGGTAGTGGCCGGGGCGGCTCGCCGCCGGACCGGTGACCGTCACCACGCGATCTACCATCGGCGTGCCATGCGTCACCGCCGCCGCCAGAGCCGGCAGCACCGCCACCTCCAGCACGAGAACGCCCGCGCTCACCGTCGATTGGCCGTAGGGCGTTTCGCGGCCAACGATCGCCCGGGCCAACAGGACCGGCGCCGCCTGGGGATACTTGTTACGCAGGGTTATCACCCGAATCGGCGTGCGCTGGGTGGCCGATCGACACCGCGCTGCCCGATCGCGGTCGGCTCGATCCACTGCCAGCCAGACTCGCCTGGCCTGCAGCGCCTCATGCACCCATATACCAGCCGTGATGATCGCATCGAAGGATTGCGCCACCAGCCGGCGATCCGCGGTGAGCATCGGCTCGGATTCCAGGGCGTTGATGATGACGTCGCTGATGCCCCGGGAAGCCGCCTCGCGCAGTTGGCCGCCCAACCCGAGCGCGGGCATGCCGGAGGTGATCAAGCCCGCATCGTCGGCGCAGTCCGCGAGATCAGCGGCGCTGAGTCGGCTGGCGGGAGACGCGATGGCTGCCGGAGCCGTGGTGTCGGCCGCGTCCGGCACGTCGTTCAAGTCGATCTCCACCGCCGGCACGTCCATCGCCCGGGCGGTGTCAGCACGCGCGATACATGTGATGCGTCCCGCCCGTGGTGCATGGACGTTGACCGCGTTCACCTGCACGGCCCGGCCAATCAGTTGGCCCGTCTCGACCTGCCGGCCGGGTTCGACCACGATCTCCGCCGCCGGCCCGTCATGTTGGATCATCGGCACGCGGAGCCGACCCGGCCACGGGAGATCCTCGATCGGCCGGTGCCCGGTCAACTCCCTCCGCCCGGGCAGGTACAGGCCGCCTTCAAAGGACCTGCGTTGCTGAAACAGCCGTTTCAAGCGAATGGACTGCTCCTCCCAGCCGTCGCGCATGCGTTCCCAGATCAACGCCAATGGGAACCGAACCTTGAGCGCTTGTCAAAGCCGCGACCGGCCGGCGTGGGCGGGGCATAGCACTCTGGGCAGCTTGTTGGACGGCGCCGGCCCCAGGTTTTCCTGAACCGCGACCGTAAGGAAGCGGACGCGCCCTCCGTAGCACGCCCATAAGGGGGCGGCCCTGGCGCATCCGCGAGTATTCCCCTCCCTGACGGTCGGGGTTCGGAAAGACAGCAGGCGGCAGCACGGTCCGAACCGCGACCGCAACGAAGCGGACGCCGAGTCCGAACCGCGCCCGTAAGGAAGCGGACGCGCCCTCCGTAGCGCGCCCATAAGGGGGCGGCCCTGGCGCATCCGCGAGTATTCCCCTCCCTGACGGTCGGGGTTCGGAAAAGCGAGGTGCCGCGCCGCTGCCCGCCCGAAGGTCCCCGCCGGAACTGCCATGCACCCGGCGTGGGGCGAGGTCGCCCGGCGGATTGGCTCGCGGCGGGCGGGAATGGTGGATGACTGGTATTTGCCTACCGGGTCCTGTACATTTCCTGCCGAGCAGTCAAGACCACTCTTGAGAAGGAGGAACCGACGTGACCACGCAGCAAAGACGCCCCTGGATTATCGCCAGCGTCCTCGGCTTACTGGCTTCCTGTGCGGCCCCGCCGGGCGAGCGCGGCTCTCTGAGTGACCTGTACCGCCTCCGCGAGGCCCGCACCCGGCGGGTCTCCAGCGCGGATCCCAACTGGCAGGACGGCAACAACGACCGCCGTCCCATCGACCCGGGAGGGACCCTCACCGTGGCCGACCTCGACGGCCCGGGCGTCATCCGCCACATCTGGTTCACCATCTCCGCGGAGGACCCCAAGTACGGGCGATCGCTCGTCCTGCGGATGTACTGGGATGATTCGGATGACCCGGCGGTCGAATCGCCGATCGGCGACTTCTTCGCGGTAGGACATGGTGCCCGTCGCTACGTGGACTCGCTGCCGGTGGCGGTCAGCTCGGAGGGGCGGGCCTGCAACTGCTACTGGCCCATGCCGTTCAAGAAGAGGGCCCGGATCACGCTCACCAACGACTCCAATCAGTACAAGGTGCGCTCGGTTTACTTTTACGTCGATTACGACGACGTGCCTGACCTGCCCGCCGATACCGCGTACTTCCATGCCCAGTACCGCCAGGAATACCCGGCCGGCAAAGGCGATTATCTCCTGTGCGACACCGTCGGGCGCGGGCACTATGTGGGGACCGTGCTGTCGGCCCGGTTCCGGACCAAGAGCTGGTTCGGCGAGGGGGACGACCGATTCTATATCGATGGCGAAACCGAGCCCAGCCTGCGCGGGACCGGCACCGAAGACTACTTCTGCGACGCGTGGGGGTTCCGGGAATTCATGAGGCCTTATTACGGCGTCGTCACGTTCGACGGGTTTGGAGTCGGGGATCGCGTGACCGTCTACCGCTGGCACATCGCCGACCCGGTACACTTCAGTAAATCACTGAAGGTCACCATCGAACACAAGGGCGTGATGTTCAACGAGGCGGGCAAGCGGGTCTCCTCGCACTACGAGCGGCCGGACCTGTTCAGCTCGGTCGCGTTCTGGTACCAGACCGGCAAGGCCAAGCGGTTCGCCACCTTGCCGCCGGCCCAGGAGCGCGTCGTCCAAAGCACCACCATCGAGATGGAGAGCTTCCTTGCCGGCGCCAAGGCTACCCCCGCTACGGTCGAGCTGACCACCCAGGACGGCCGCTGGAGCGGCGGCAAGCAACTGTTCGCCCCGTTCAAGGCGCCGGATGGGAAGCTGACGTTACCGTTCAAAGTGGAGAAAGACACGAGCGGTTTGGCCCAGCTCAAGCTGACCAGGAGCTGGGACTACGGCATCTGGAAGGTCTCCCTCGACGGCAAGGTGCTCAAGGGTCTGGCCAAGTCCGATCTCTACAACCCGAGCGTCAAACCCACCGACTCCAAGGTCGGCTACATCGAACTCACCGCGGGCCAGCACGAGTTGACGTTCGAGTGCCTGGGCAAGAATCCCGACTCCAAGGGCTACTGCCTTGGTGTGGATGCGATCGAGGTTGAGCACCTGACGCCGTACGCCGATACCGCGCAAGCAAAGAAGTAACGACTCAGACCGGCCGGATACATTCCTTGCTGCAGGTTCGGCCGGTCGTCAGAAGAAGCGGTGGAGAGGAGACGGTGAGGCTTCAGGGATGGTTCTGGGCCCTGGTTCTTACACTCGGCTGCGATCCCGACAGCGCGCTCCTGTTGCCGGGTCGTGAGAACGCGCCCGTCGATCTTGCCGGCTTAACGCTCGTGGCCCGTGTGGTCCACGTTACGGACACCCACCTGGTCGATGAGGAATCGCCCGCGCGGTTTGCCGGCGCCCATGCTTTCACCAGCACGGCGTGGAGGCCTTACGAGAGCTATTCCACGCAGCTTTTCGACGGCATCATCCGCACGGTCAACCGGATCCACGCGGCAGGACGGACCATCGATTTCGTCGTCCATACCGGGGATTGCTGCGACAACGCCCAATTCAACGAGCTCGATTGGCTCCTCGCCGTATTGGAGGGCGAGGTGGTCAACCCCCTTTCGGGGCCCGATGATCGTCCCGCCGGGACTCGCCCACCCCCGGCGATGGACCCCCATGCCCTCTTCCAGGCCCAGGGGCTCTACCGGACCCACCGCCACGGCGACCTGCCTTCGATTCCCTGGTACGTTTTGATCGGCAACCACGACGTCTACTCGATGGGCGTGTTTCCGATTGTCCAATGGCCTGACGGCCACCGCACCGCACCCTTGCCCCTGGACTTCCGCCCGGGCGTTGTTCTCCCGGTCAACCTCGACCCGGTCGGCTGCTGGGCCCACGGCAACGTCACCCCGGCCGATCCCGGACCGCCGAGGTTCCTGGAGTTCCCCTCCTACGTGGAGCCCAATCCCGACCGCGCGTTCTTCAACAAGCGGGAATTCATCCGGGCCATGTTCGACACCGCCTCCGGACCGATCGGCCACGGGTTCACCGAGCGGGAGAGCGGTCCAACCAGGTATAGTGTCTGCCCGGTGCCGGGCCTGCGCCTCATCGGGCTGGACACCTGCGACGCCGCTATCAGCATCCCGGGCTTCTTCTATCCGGATGGCGCGATCTCTGCGGCCCAGGTTGACTTCCTGCGGAGCGAGCTGGATGCCGCCCTCGATAGCGGGGAAATCGTCATCGTCGCCACTCATCATCCCAGCGCCAGGCTGAAGGCGGCCTACGGATCAGCCCTGGTCGGTTCGGGGTTTCGGGCCCTGCTCAACAGCTACCCCAATGTTGTCCTGCACCTGACTGGCCACCTGCACCGCAATCGCGTGACGGACCACGGCGGTTACATCGAGATCGAAACCTGCTCGACGCTGGATCTGCCACAGGAAGGAAGAATCATTGAAATCTGGCGGGATGACACCGACGGCACCGTCATCGTGAGCTACGAGATGTTCTCGCACATCGACGACACGCTGCCGGCGCTCGAAGAAGACCCGCTGCGGGCCATGCGTGGAGCCGCCCGCGCCATCGCCCTCGGCGACAAGGATGCCGCGACCCGCCAGAAACGCTTCGACCCCACCGGCGAAGATCCCCGCGGCCGCCCCACCGATCGAAAGGGGCAAAAAAAGGGACGTTCGAGACTGTAGCACCAATACAGAGCAACCACGAAAGCAGGCAAGAACGAAAACACGAAACAGGCAACGAAAGCCTCCCCCCGTCTTCTCACAGCTACGAACCTTCTGGCGGCGGGCCGGGTCCCGGTTCGGCGGCGGACGCCGTTTCGGCCGAGGGGGTCGGTTCCTGCTTACTGGCTAGGGCGGCCTGGATCTCGGCCATGTAAGCCCGGTTCACCGGGTACCGGACAATGGTCAGGGTTGCCAGCAGGGAGATCACCGTGGCCGCCAGGAACCCGGCGACCAACAGGTTGCGCGCGACTTGCGGGGTTTGCTGTTCACGGGCCGGATCAAACCCGAGCCAATCCAGGGACAAGCCGAAGAGCACGAGCCCGATGGCGATCGAGGCCTTGAGCACGAAACTCAGCATGGCCGAGTAGCTCCCGTCCCGCAGCCTTCCCGTGCGGTGGCGGCTGATTTCCGAGACGTCGGCCATCATGGAGGTGGCTATGGTTCGTGCCGCGGTTGCCCCCAGGTGGTAGAGGTCGTGGAGTACCAGGAACACCAGGGTCGCCACCGGCACTGTGTGCCAGGTGAGGTCCCGCGGTACCCAGCCGGTCGCGAACAGGACGACGAGACCCACGTTGCCCAAGCATCCTACCAGCACGAGGATGAGGACCGACGGCTTCTTGTCGAGCCGCCGCACCAGGGGAGCCGTCAGGAGCGCCCCCAGGGCGGCGGCGACCATGGTGCTCCCGTGAACCAACGACTTCTCCCAGGGGGCGAAGCACATGAAATCCAAGTACACGAAGACCTGGAACGACGTCAGCAGAACCACGCCGATGAACAGAACGGCAATGAACAGGAACACCATCCGGGGGTAGGGGTCGAACAGGATGTCCTTGAGATTGCCGAGGATCTCATGAAGACTGTTGCCCACGACGTCCGGTCGGTTTCGGGAATCGTACGCGTACTTGCGGGTGGCGAACACCATGAACAGCATGAAGGCCAGGGCGGCGACGGAGAAGGTCAGGCCCATGCGCTCGTAATTGGCCGGGATGGTCTCGCCCTTGACCCCGCCACGGTCCCGAAGGAATACGCTCCAGACCAGCAGGGCGCAGCCGACCAGGTTGACTCCCATGTTGATGCCTTCCCGCACGCCCTGCAACGTGGTCCGCTGGTTGTAGTCGGTGCAGACCTCGAACCCGAGGGCGATATACGGCACGGCAAAAACCGTGCTCGCCGTTCGCAGCAGAATGTTGACCGCCACCAGGTACCAGAAGAGCAACTCGGGCGTCTGGAAATACGACGGAACGGCCCAGATGGCGTAGAAACACATGACGGTGAGGACGCCGCCGATCAGCATGTACGGGTGGCGCCGGCCAAACCGGGAGCGGGTGTTATCGGTGACGTGCCCCATGAGCGGGTCGGTGATCGCGTCCCAGAGCAGGGAGAGCCCCATCGCGAGCCCGGCGTGGGTGCCGCTCATGCCCATCGCCTTCGTGTAGTATGCGATCGCAAACGTGAAGAACGTGTTCATCACGAGAGAATTCGCCCCGTCGCCGATGGCGTAAGCGAAAATGTCGCGCAGCGGTGTCGCTCTTGTACGTGTCGGGACGGTGCTCATAGGTCGTTTTCCTCCACGGGGGAAGTCTCATGACCGGGCCGGTGCCGGGCAGTTCGCGCGGGTATTGTGCGAGCCTGAGCCGGAATCTGCAAACTCCTGTCCTTTGGGAACGTTCCATCCGACGACGCAATGGCCAGACAGGGGTGCGGACCGGCTGTGGGCCTGCGGTTAAAGTTCCATTACACATGGGCCTTCGGGCGAAACGAGTCGAGGCTCTCTGCCCATGATGAAAACGCGAGCCCATGCCGGCACATGGGCCCGGGCAAGCAGACGCCAGCCAACCTGCCCCCGTGTACCGATTTGCCGCTGGCGATCAGGCCCGTCATCCTGACGTTAGACACGAGTCCCGGCGGCCCCCCCCCGTCTGCGTTGCCGATTCCGGATGCCCAGCTCAAACGAAGACGGCGGAGCTGAAGCACGGTGATGGCAGGCGAACGTTCCGATCGGATCAAAAGTCAGCTTGCCAAGCCGGGCGGACCGCGTATACTGAGAGTGCCCGATGGAAGCGGTGTGGTACACCTTCGGGCAGCGGTGGGACCAGCAGATCAGTCATTGCCGGATGTCGGTTGCCCGCGTGTGCAGGATCGTCGCGCGCCGCTCGGATTCATGTCGCACTGACCGATCATCCGGTCGTTCGGAGAGAGGGCATCGATGAAAACTGCCCTTGTTTCGACCTATACTCACCCGATTGCCCTGGGCCTGCGATACGTTTCTTCGTATCTCAAGGCTGCGGGCCGCCACGTGGAAATGACCTTCATGAGTTCGCGGCGGGACACCGCCGAGGCGGACTTCGGCCCCGCCGCGGTGGAGGCCTTCGTCGAGCGATGTCGCCAGGCGGACCTGATCGGGATGAGCCTGATGACCAACACGTTCCATCGGGCGTGCTTCCTGACCGAGGCCCTTCGCAAGGCCAGTGTCAAGGCACCGATCATCTGGGGCGGAACGCACCCGACGGTGGCCCCCGATGAGTCGCTCGAGGTGGCGGACATGATCTGCGTCGGGGAGGGGGAGGCGCCGATGCTCCAACTGCTCGAGCGAATGGAAGCGGGGAAGGATCCCAAAGACGTAGGGGGCATCTGGTTCCGTGCGGGGGGTCCCTTCGGCAACGCCTCGGAGGTGAGGAACCCGGTTCTACCGCTGGCGCAGGATCTCGATGAATACCCGTTCCCGGACTACGAGCTGGACACGCATTGGGTGATCGAGGACGGGCATCTGGTGCCGGCGCATCCGGGTAATCTCCGCGGCACGCTTCACCGACTGCGGATCGAGACGACGCGGGGCTGCCCATACTGGTGCACCTTTTGCAACAACACGGCGTGGGCGAAGCTCTATAAGAGCAAGGGCTCGTGGGTTCGCCGGCGCTCCATTGATAATGTTCTGGCCGAGATCGACAAGGCCCGATCGTGTTTCCCCACCATCCAGGCGGTGAATATCGTGGACGATTTGTTCTTCGTCCGCAGTGAGGAGGAAATCGAGGACTTCGCTGACCGGTACTTGCGGCGGGTCAACCTACCCCTGGAACTGGACGCGTTCCCGAACACCGTCACCGAGCGGAAGATCGCGGCCCTGGCCCGGCTGCCCATCGCGCTGATCAGCATGGGCATCCAGAGCGGCAGCCCCGACACGCTGCACAACATCTACCGACGCGCGACCCCGATCAAAAGGATTGTCGAGGCCATCGACCTGCTCCACCGCTATCGCATCAGGGCCGAGTACCACTACATCGTCGGCAACCCGTATGAGCCGGACGGGAACCTCATTGAGACGATGAGATTCGCCGCTACGCACCATAAGGGGCGGGCCATTCTGAAGATCTTTCCGCTGGCGTTCTATCCGGGGACTCCGCTGTACGACCGGGCCCGGGCCGATGGCCTGATCGGCCGGCGGCACGAGGGTGCCTACCGGTACATGTACAGCGGCCGGCTGCACTTGCTCAAGCACGATTACCTGTCGATCTGGCTGCGGGTCGTCCTGCACATGCGGAACGTGGGCGTGCCGAGCTGGCTGGTCCACCGGCTGGTGGGCGTGGTGACGAACCGGTTTGTCCGGCGATGCCTGGATCGCAAGGGGTTTGTGCCCGTCGCCCTGGTGACCTATCAGGTGTTCCGCAAGCTTTACAAGACCCTTATCTATCAGCCGTTCGTCCGGCCGCTCAAGTACCTTCGTCGCAGGCCGCGGCACCACAGACGCCGCCCCGGCGACAAGCTCACGTCGGCGCATGATTTCACGGGTCTGGAAGCACCGCCGTCGGCTCTGTCGGAGCAGTTGCGGGCAACCTCGGGGCAGAAGCGGGTATGGACCACGCCGATTGCCAGGCCGCCCCCTCAGCATCGTCGCGGCTCAGACGTCGAGACACCTGAATCATGAGGGCGTGGGCGGCATGCCCTTTCATGACGGCAGCAATGAGGCCGATTCCCGGTTGAGGTAGATCGTGGTCTTCTCGTGCTGCTGGAGGATCGACGCGGGGACCTGCGGGGTGACCGGACCGGTCAGTGCATTCTTGACCGCCTTTGCCTTACGCTGATCCGGGACGGTGCAGATGATGGCTCCGGAACTCATGATCTGGCGGATGGACATTGAGATCGCTTCGGTTGGCACTTCCCCCAGGTTCTTGAACCATCCTTCGCCAAGCTGCTGGCGGCGGCAGGCCTCGTCCAGGGACACGATCAGATAGGGCTGCTCGGTCTCGAAGTCCGCCGGCGGATCATTGAATGCCAAGTGTCCGTTCTCGCCGATCCCGATGAACGCGACGTCGATGGGGTTGGCCCTGATGAGCTGCCCAAGTCGGGCGCACTGGGCCTGGCAATCACCCTCGCCGTCGATGTAGTGGAATTCGCGAAGGGGCACCTTACTCACAAAGCGTTCCTCGAGGTACCCCCGAAACGAAGCCGGGTGCGACATGGGCATTCCGATGTACTCATCGAGGTGAAAACCGGTGACCCTGGCCCAGTCCACCTCGTTGGCCGCCACCAGTTCCGCGAGCATTTCAAATTGAGAGGCGCCGGTTGCCACCACGATGAACGCCTGGCCCCTCTCGGCGATCGCCTGACGGATGAGCTGGGCACCCTCTTCAGCGGCCCGTCGGCCAAGTTCCTGCTTTGTCTCGCAGATCACTGCTCGCATGCCGGGTACTCACATCGGATGGAACAGAAAACCGAGCCCTTTAGCCCGGTTAAACGTCAGCAGTTTCCACGAAACCGGCGTGCCTGTCCAGCGGCCCGTGCTGGCTTCATCATTTGGGCCCCTCTGCCGTCCCTTGATTGTCCATCGCTACGGGCGTTATGGTGCACCTGGTGCACCGCGGAAGGTGGTTTTGGCCAGTCCGGCGGACATTGACGATACCCGCGGACAACCAGGCATGAGCGAGTTACCCATGGAGATCAGGGCGTGCGAGCGGGCAGTTCTCACCGGGTTCTGCTATCCCGATGGCCGGTCGCGGGAGCTACGCGTCGCGGATGGCCGAATCGCCGGGGTAGCTCCGGCCGATCCCGCCCCCGATTCCGACGAAGTACAGCGCTGGATCGTGCCGGGGTTCTTCGACATGCAGGTCAACGGGTTTGCCGGCCGGAACTTCACCGACAGCCGGGTCACGGTCGAGGACGTGCAACATATAGCCCGGGCGGTGCTGGGGACGGGCACGACGCGGTTTCTGCCGACGATCGTGACGGGGGGCCTCGACGTGATGTGCCGGCAGTTGTCGGTGATCGCTCAGGCGATGCGGCGGGATCCGCTCGTTGGGGCGATGTGCCCCGGGATTCACGTGGAGGGGCCTTTCATCCGGCCGGAGGATGGCCCGCGGGGGGCGCACCCGCGCGAGCACGTTCGCAGGGCCAGCCTGGCCGACTACGACCGTCTCCACGAAGCGGCGAGCGGTAGAATTGCGATGCTCACGCTGGCCCCAGAGCTTCCGGGAGCGTTGGAGGTGATTCGCCATGCCCGCGGGCAGGGCGTGGTGGTGGGAGTTGGCCACCACCGGGCCGACGCTGCCGCGCTGGAGGCAGCGATAGAGGCCGGCGCCCGGCTGAGCACACATCTGGGCAACGGAAGCGATGCCGAGCTCCCCCGCCACGACAACTACATCTGGCAGCAGTTGGGCGAGGACCGGCTTTGGGCCAGTTTCATCGCCGACGGGCACCATTTGCCGCCGGCTACGCTCCGGTGCATGCTGCGGGCCAAGACGCCGGCCCGAAGCCTGCTGATCACCGACGCGGTGGGGGCGGCGGGGATGCCGCCGGGGCGGTACCGGCTCGGGGATATCGAGGTGGAGCGCACGCCGACCGGCCGCGTTATCCTGCCGGGTACGCCGTTCCAGGCCGGTTCTGCCGCTGACATGCCGACGGTCATTGGCCGGGCGGTTCTCGACGGCGGGGTGTCCTTCGTCGAGGCGGTGACCATGGCGGCGGTTCAGCCGGCAACTCTGATGTCGCACCGGGTCGCCCCGTGGTCGTGCGAGCAAGGTCAGCCGGCGGATCTGGTCGAACTGGACTGGCGCCCGGCCGACGGAAGCATCATGATTCGCCAAGTGGTGGCAGGGAGCGTGTTAAGCGCCGCCCGAAGCGCTTGAAACCGCCTGCCCCCACGGCAAGGTCCGAGGAGGAGCATGAGCAAACGCAAGGACAGGCAGCCGATCGGCAGGAAGAACGCCCCCGGGAAGCAGGGCCCTTCTGACGACACCACGATGGCGGGAGTGATTCTGTGCGGCGGGACCGGCACCCGTATGGGCCGAACCCGCGCGCACAAGGTCTGCGTGCCGGTTGCGGGCCGCCCGGCGGTCGTGCGGCTCATCGACACGCTAGGCACCGATGGGGTGGACCCCCTGGTGGTGGTGGTCGGACATCGCGCCGGCGACGTGGTGGAGGGGATCGGGGCCGCCCATCCGGAGGTTCACTTCGTATACCAGCGTGATCGGCTGGGTACCGGGCACGCGGCCAGGATCGCGATCGAGGCACTCTGCCGGCTCGGCTACCGGGGGCCGGTGCTGGTCACGATGGGTGACAAGTGGCTCCGGCCCGGGCTGGTCACCGCCGCGTTGCGACGGTGCATCAAAGCGCGGGCGGACCTGCTGGTCGTGTCCACCCCCAAGCGGCCGGAAAGCGCTGGGGGCCGGCTGGTCAACCTTCCGGGTCGGGGCATTATTGGCATCGTCGAGCATCGTGACATCGAGCGGGCCCGGGTATTGAGAGACTGGCTAGAGCTGGCGTCGAAGAAGAGCTCGCTTTCCAAGGGTGCCCTTCGGCGAGCAGGCCTGAAGCGGATTCGGCCGGCGATGAAGCTGTGGCGTGCGCTCGGTCCGCTCGCGCGGTTCTCCCGCGGCAGCGGGACCGTCCAGTCGTCCGAGCTGACCCAGGTGATCCGCGAGACCGGTCTGGCGATACCGGTGGGGGACAGCGAGCTGAGTCCGGAGCAGGTCGAACGCCGCAGTCCCACGGTGAATGAATCTGTCTATGTCGGCCAGATTGCGGTGTTGCGGTCGGCCCTTCGCCGCGTCGGGCGGGCCAACGCCCAGGACGAATACTATCTGACCGACGTCGTGGAGATAGCCGCGAGAGGCGTCGATCCGTTGCGGGCCGATCGTGCTGGGCGGATCGTCGAATACCGGCTCGAGCGCGACGGGGTAATGGCATTCAACACCAGGGCCGAGTTGCGCCGTATTGAGGAGCGAGTCCGGCGCCAGGAGCGTCCGGTCACGGTTCGGGCGGCCGAGAAGCGGCTCGCACGGTGCCTGCGAACCCCGGAGCAGTGGCTCGGCGTATTGGACCCGGCCTCTGCGCGGGGCCGGCAGTTGGCCGAACGCACGTACGGGGTGGGTGGCCCGCTCATGGCAGAGCGGTTGCGGGCCCTTCGCCGCGTGGTGCGGCTCTTTGCCCGGGCCCACGGCGGCGAGCGGAGGATGCTGCTCGTCCGCGCCCCGGGCCGGATCAACCTCATGGGCCGCCACATCGATCACCAGGGCGGATACGTCCACGCGATGGCCCTCGATTGTGAGATCGTGATGGCCGCCGCCCCCCGCCGCGACGACGTGATCCGGCTTGTCAATGCCGATGCCGTAGCGTTTCCGCCCCGCGAACTGGTGGTCGGTGACTGGCGCGGGCGGCTGAGGATGCCGAATTGGCTGAGCTTCGTCGATGGTGAGGCCGTTAGTGCTCACCTGCTCTCCACCGCTGGCGACTGGAGCAATTACGCACTGGCGGCGGCCCTTTACCAGCAGTACCACCATCCGGGTCGCTGGCTTCGGGGGATGGACGTGGCGGTCAGCGGGAACGTGCCGATGGCGGCGGGGCTGTCGAGCAGTTCGTCGCTGGTGGTGGGGGCAATGGAGGCGATAACGGCCGTCAACGGGATGCGGTTGAGCGGGTCGGAGGTGGTCTCGGCGTGCGGTCAGGCGGAGTGGTTCGTGGGGTCGCGCGGGGGTGCCGCGGACCATGCCGCCATTCGTCTGGCCCGGGCCGGCCATGCCGCCCGCATGGGGTTCCACCCATTCGGCCTGTCGCGCTACGTGCCGATCCCGCCCGAGGCCGCCGTTCTCATCGCCTACAGCGGCGAACATGCGGTCAAGAGCGCCGGGGCACGGGACCGGTTCAACGAGCGGGTTGCCTGTTATCGGCTCGGGATCCTGCTGCTCCAGCGCAAGTATCCCCGGTTGGCGCGGCAACTCCAACATGTTCGCGACCTGTCGCCGTCGCGGTTGGCCGTCGAGCCGGCTCAGGTTCGCGATATGTTGAATGAACTGCCGGTGCGGATCACGCGCCAACAGATCAGACGGAGACTCGGATCCCCGTTCGCCGATCGGCTTGAGCACATCTTCTCCGCCCATGCCGACCCGGGCGAATATGAGATTCGGGACGTGGTGGCCTTCGGCGTCGGGGAATGCGAGCGAAGCCGGTTCGCCGCAAGACACCTGGAGCGCAGCGATCTGGCTGCCTTTGGCGAACTGATGCTGCTATCGCACGATGGCGACCGGGTCAGTGGTGTTCCCGCGTCCCGAAACGCCCCGGGCCGCGGGACCGCCCACGGCGACGCATCGGCCCTGTACCGGCTTACCGGCGGCTACGCCTGCAGCACTCCAAGTATCGATCACCTGGTGGACCTCGCCCGCGGGGTGCCCGGGGTGTACGGCGCCCAGCTCGCCGGGGCGGGCCTGGGCGGGTGCGTGATGATCCTCGCGACCAGCGAGGCGGCCAAGCGGGTTAAAGCGACATTGGCAAGGCGGTACTACGAGCCGCGTGGCATGGCCCCGGCGGTCTGGCTCGCGCGGTCCGTTTCCGGGGGCGGCATCATCCCGCCTTGAAACGCCGGGCCACCGCCAGTTTCCCGTTTTCCTGCGTTCGCATTCTGTCACATTCGGACCTTCTCACTACGCTCGACGGCGTATCGGGGTGGGAAGGGACCCCTTTGATGAGGGGCACGCGCTTGAAGATTCAGAGCTCTTGCCGATACAATATGGTGAAGACAGGGACGCGGCGGTGCGGGGGAAGCGTTACGTTGGGGGACTGCTGGCCGGCCGGTGTGGCCGGCTTGATGACTTTCCTGGATTGAGCACTCCGCAGACAGATGGCCCGACGACAGAAGAAACTGGGCGAGATACTTCTCGATTGGAAACTGATCGGCCCTAAGGCCCTGGAAGATGCCCTGACCTATGCCGCCGAGCACAATAAGCGGATCGGCGAGGCCCTGGTCGAGCTGGAGCTGTGCAAGGAGGAGGACGTCACCAAGGCCCTGGCGACGCAGTTCGACATGGCCTACGTCGATCTGGATCAGACCTCCACGATCGGGGCCAACATTCATCTCATTCCTCCAAATATCGTGAGAGAACACCAGGTGCTGCCTCTGGGCGAGGAGGACGGCAAGCTCAAGGTGATCATCAGCGACCCGCTCGACCTGGAGACGCTGGATCTGCTCAGGTTCCGCCTGAACCCGAACATCGAGACATCGTTGGCACCGCCGTCGAGGATCAAACGGTTGATCGACACGGTGCTGTCCGGGGTAGGGGGCGAGATCGAGCGGACCATGGACAGCATCGACCAGGATTTACCGGAGGAGGACGAGGAGAAGGCCCTGATCGCGGGCCAGGATGCCGACGCCCCGATCATCAAGCTGATCAACCAGTTGATCAGCGAAGCGGTCCGGATGCGGGCGAGCGACATTCACGTCGAGCCGATGGCTGACCGCGTCCGGGTGCGCTACCGGATTGACGGCGTGTGCATCAAGCGGGAGCAGGTTCCCAAGTCGGTTCAGGGAGCGGTGGTCGCCCGGCTCAAGCTGATCTCGGGAATCAACATCGCCGAGAAACGCCTCCCCCAGGATGGCCGGATCAAGCTTACCATCGGCGGAAAGGAAATCGACTTTCGGGTCAGCTCATGCCCGACTTATCACGGGGAGAGCGTTGTCCTGCGTATTCTGCGGCCCGAATCGGTCCGGGTGGGTATTCAGTCGCTCGGGTTCGAGGATGACGACTACCGCATGTTCATGCGGATCATCAAGCGGCCGAACGGCATCTTCCTGGTGACCGGTCCGACCGGTTCCGGCAAGACCACGACGCTGTATGCAGCCCTTCAGGAGTTGAATCGCCCCGACAAGAAGATCATCACCGCTGAGGACCCGGTGGAGTACAGCTTCTCCGGGATGAACCAGTGCCAGGTGCGCGATGAGATCGAGCTGACCTTCTCCAGGATCCTCCGATCCATGCTGCGTCAGGCGCCGAACATCATTCTGGTTGGTGAGATTCGTGACCTGGAGGTGGGGGAGGTGGCGATTCAGGCGGCGTTGACGGGGCACCTGGTGTTCAGCACGCTGCACACCAACGACGCGCCCAGTGCGATCACCCGTTTGATCGACATCGGGATCAAGCCGTTTCTGGTCGCCAGCTCGATCCAGGCCATCATGGCCCAGCGGCTGATCCGGGTAATCTGCGAGGCGTGCAAAGAGGACGATCCGGCCCCGGATCGCCAGTTGATGCGCTTTCTGCAGCTGAGCGAGGAGGATCTGCACGGCCGGTCGATCAAGCGGGGGGCGGGGTGCAAGCGGTGCAGCGGCACGGGTTTCAGAGGGCGGCTCGGGATCTTCGAGATGCTGACGATGAACAACGAGCTGCGGGAGTTGGCCTTCAACCGCGCGCCGACCGGCCAGATCCGCAAGGTGGCCCGGGCCGCGGGCATGAGGTCGCTGATGGACGACGGCAAGATCAAGATCCTTCGCGGCGTGACAACCGTTGACGAGGTGGCCAAGCACGCCCAGGCCGAGGGTGTTCTTATCGAGGAGTGACCCCCGGCGGTTTGGCTGGGTTCGCCCGGGCGGTTCGCCGGAAGGTGGGCCCGGCTCTGAGTGGATGAATCATGAGTACGCTGCATATTGATCGCATTCTCGAAACGTGCATCCGGCGTGACGCGTCGGACATTCATCTGACCGTCGGTCGCCCGCCGGTGCTCCGGGTGCATGGTCGCCTCCGTTCGCTGGAGACCAAGGTGCTCGAACCGGACGATACCGTTGCCCTGATGAAAGCGATCACCCCCGATCGTAACCAGCAGGAGATCCAGGAGGAGGGCGGGACCGACTTCGGGTTCGCCTTCGGGGAGGCGGGCCGATTCCGCGTCAGCGTGTTCCGCCAGAGGGGCAATCTTACCCTCGTGCTCCGATTGATTCCCTACAAACTGTTGACGTTCCAGGAGATCGGGCTGCCGATGATCTGCCAGGCCCTTTGTCGCCGGCCCCGGGGGCTGTTCCTGGTTACCGGTCCGACCGGCTCGGGCAAGACCACCACGCTGGCGTCGATGGTCAACTACATCAACGAGAACTTCGATCGGCACATTATCACCGTCGAAGAGCCGATCGAGTACTACCACATGCACAAGAAGTCCATCATCAACCAGCGGGAGGTGGGTCTGGACGTGCCGAGCTTCGCCGAGTGCCTGCGCCGCGTCCTGCGGCAGGATCCCGACGTGATCCTGGTCGGCGAGCTGCGCGACCTGGAGACGATGGAGGCGGCGATCCGGGCCGCCGAAACGGGCCACCTGGTCTTCTCCACCGTACACACCACCGGATGCCAGGGAACGGTCAACCGGATCATCGACGCCTTCCCGCACGAACAGCAGGAGCAGATCCGGGTTCAGTTGTCCACCAACCTGATCGCGGTTCTCTCGCAGGCGTTGTGCCCGAAGATACCCAAGGGCAGGATCGCCGCCTACGAGTTCATGGTCATCACCCCTGCAATCGCCAATTTGATCCGCGAGAACAAGACCTTCCGAATCGATTCAGCCATCCAGACGGGCAAGAAGTTTGGGATGCAGTTGTTGGACGAGCACCTGTTGACGCTGTTCAAGGAGCGCGTTATCAGCGCCGAGGAGGCGATGGATAAGGCCCGCAGCCCGGGCGAGATGCAGGACAAGATCGAAGACCTGGAGAAGGGCCGGTCGGAGGCCGCCGGCGAGCCCGCCAAGCCGAAAGGTCCCGAGGGCGAGCCCCCGCTGCCGCAGATGCCCAAGGCGTAGTAACTGATGAATGATGAACGCTGAATGAGGAGCGATGAATATTCATGGCCGAAGCTCATAGAATAGCTATGAGTAGTCCACCCTTTTTCCTGACCCTGTTGTCGAGCTGAGCAAGGATTATGGCTGAGACCCACAGAGAGCAACAAGGCCAAGCCAACAAGCCCCCGGAGCAAGGCGGCCGACAGCCGGTCAAGAAGCGCCCCCCGCCTCGCGGCGGAAAAATGCCGCCCATCAGCCAGCTTCGAGGCCGGCCGCTCGGACGCGTACTCATCAAAATGGGCAAGCTGACCCGGACCCAGGTCGGCGAAGCCCTGGAACTTCAGAAGAAGCAGTCCGGGCCGATCGGCCAGATTCTCGTTGAGATGGGGCATGTCACGGAAGAGGAGGTGCAACTGGCCCTGGCCGCCCAGGTCGGCATGGAATCGGTGGACCTCTCGAAGTTCGACGTGCCCAAGGAGGTCATCGCCCTGGTGCCGGCCCAGGTCGCCAACACCTACCGGGTCATCCCGATCGACTACGAGCCGTCCACCAAACTGTTGACCATCGTCTTGGACGACCCCGCCAATTTCCAAGCCACCGACGACCTGAAGACGCTGATGGGGTTCCAGGTCAAGGCATGCATCTCGACCCCGGACGACGTGGCGGCCGCTCTCGGTCGCTATTACCCGGAGGACCAGGCGGAATCCATCGGCGATCTGATAACCGAAATCGCCGGCGACGATGCCCTGTCCCAGTTCGAAGGCCGGGGTGAGAGCATCGACCTGGACGAACTCAAGGAGTTGGCTGAGTCTAATCCGGTCAAGAAACTGCTCAACCTCGTGCTCCTCCAGGCGATCCGCGATAAGGCCAGCGACATCCACTTCGAGCCTTTTGAAGACGAGTACAAGGTGCGGTACCGCATCGACGGGGTGCTCTACGAGATGGTCCCGCCTCCCAAGCACATCGCCATGGCAATCGCGAGCCGGATCAAGGTCATGGCCAATCTGGACATCGCCGAGCGCCGACTTCCCCAGGACGGGCGGATCGAGCTCCAGGTCGCCGGTAATCCCGTTGACCTGCGGGTCAGCGTGCTCCCCACTATGTTCGGGGAGAGCGTGGTCATGCGGGTGCTGGACCGGGGCACCCTGCAACTCGACGTCAACCGGCTCGGCATGCGGGACGACGACCTGCAGGTCTTCGATCAGTTGATCCACAAACCCAACGGCGTCATCATCAATACCGGGCCGACCGGCTCCGGCAAAACGACCACGCTGTATTCAGCCCTGAGTGAACTGAACACGCCCGGCGTGAAGATCCTGACCGCCGAGGACCCGGTCGAATACGACATCGACGGCCTGTGCCAGTGCCAGATCAACACGGACATCGGGCTGACCTTCGCCAGGTCTCTGCGGAGTTTCCTGCGGCAGGATCCGGACATCATTCTCATCGGTGAGATTCGGGATCTGGAGACGGCCAACATCGCGGTGCAGGCCTCGTTGACCGGACACCTGGTCTTCACGACGGTTCATACGAACGATGCGCCGTCCACGATAGCCCGGCTCGTGGACCTGGGCCTGGAGCCATTCCTGGTCACCGCGACGCTGGAGGCCATTGTCGCCCAGCGGCTGGTGCGGCGAATCTGCGAAAACTGCAAGGCCGAGTTCATGCCTACTGAAGAAATGCTGTTAGAGCTTGATCTGGAGCCCGAGGATGTTCAGGGTAAGGTGTTCATGTATGGCAAGGGGTGCGACTACTGTAACAACACGGGCTACCGGGGTCGGATGGGCCTGTTCGAGATCATGGTGATGAACGACCAACTGCGCGACCTGATCATGAAGCACGCCTCGACGAACGTGCTGCGGGCCGCGGGCCGCAAGCTCGGGATGCGGGCCCTGCGCGAGTCCGGTCTGATGTCGATCTACGAGGGGCTCACAACTATCGAGGAGGTTGTCAAGGAGACGATCGTAGAAGAACACTGAGAATTGAGAATTCCGAGGCTTCAGGCACTCGCCGAACGACTCAGCCTTTAGAGCCAAGCTTTCCCGATTCTCAACTCTCAATTCTCAGTTCTCAATCGCGGGCCGCGGGTTCGGCGGGTTGTAGCGGGCGGCCCCGTTGTGAGTGGCCGTGTCGGAGCAAGGAACGCATGCCTACCTTCCAGTACGAGGCCATGAACCAGACCGGCCAGGAGGTCAAGGACGAGATCGACGCCCAGTCCACGGAGGACGCGCTGGCGAAGATCCGGAGCCTGGGCTACTACCCGACGAAGCTGCGCCAGAAGGGCGGGCGGCGGGCGGCCAAGGCGGCTGAGGCAGCCGCCGAAGCGGGGGCCAAGAAGAAAAAGACCGTCGGCGGGATCGGAAAGGTCAGGGTCAAGGAGATCACGCAGTTCACCCGCCAGTTGTCCACCCTCCAGGACGCCGGGCTGCCGATCCTCCGCAGCCTGCGCATCCTCGAACAGCAGCAGAAGCCCGGCATGATGCGGGTGATCCTGCGCAACGTGGCCGACGACATCGAGGGCGGAGCGACCCTCTCCGAGGCCATGGCCAAGCAGCCCAAGGCGTTCGACCGATTGTACTGCAACATGGTGGCGGCCGGCGAGACCGGCGGCGTGCTCGACGTCATCCTCCAGCGACTGGCCGACTTCATGGAGAAGGCCCAGCGGCTCAAACGCAAGGTCATCGGCGCGATGATCTACCCGATCGCGGTCATAACGTTCGCCGTGCTCATCGTGGCCGGCATCATGATCGCCGTCGTCCCCAAGTTCAAAGAGATCTTCAACGACTTCGACGCCGAGCTGCCCGCACTGACCGTCATGCTGATGAACATCTCGGACTGGTTCGTTCATGGAAGGCCCCCGGGCTGGGCGGTGGTGTTCGTTTCTCCCGTTGTTTTCATACTGTTCATCAGGCTGGTCAAGCAATCGGAGTCCGGGCGCTATGCGGTGGACACCGTCAAGTTGAAGATTCCGATCCTCGGGAACATCCTGGCCAAGACCGCGGTAGCCCGCTTCACGCGGACGCTGGGGACGCTGCTGGCGGCCGGTGTCCCGATCCTCGAGGCGATCAACATCACCCGCGAGACCTCCGGTAACGAGGTTTACGCCCGGGCGCTGCTATCGGTCCACGACGAGATCCGCGAGGGTGAATCGTTCGCCAACCCGTTGAGGGCGGCCAAGATTTGCGACGCCATCGTCGTCAACATGATCGACGTCGGTGAGGAGACCGGCGATCTCGACAAGATGCTTATGAAGATCGCCGATAACTACGATGAGGAGGTCGAGACCCTGGTGGACGGGCTCGTCAGTGTCCTCGAACCGGTGATGGTCCTGTGTCTGGGGATCATCGTCGGGTTCATCGTGATCGCGTTGTTCATGCCGCTGGTTACGCTGATCAACTCGGTGTCCGCCGGGTGATCGTCCCCCTTTCCAAGGGGGCGGAAACAGGGGGGTCGTACCGCTTGGCAAGGGGGCAAACAGGGGGTAAAGGGCCGTTTTGGGCTGCCTTCAGTGCCCGGTCGAGCGTGCCGCGAGCGGCCGGGGCCCGCCGGCGGATGATCTGGCGGGCGAGGGAAACCGACCGAGAACAGACCCGGGCGTGACTTTAGCGTCCGAGAACGCTAGAATATGAAGGGTTACCGCCTTGTGGTGACGCCATCCTGCCACCGGCCCGCCCTTGGCTTTCCTGGAGGCCTTATTCGCGTTATTTGGGCACGATAAGGAGCATTGTTATGACTCTCCGCCGTTGCTCTCTCCGTCACCGTGCGGGGTTTACCCTCGTGGAATTGCTGACCGTCGTCGGGATCATCGCCCTGCTCATCGGTATCCTGCTGCCCTCGATGGGCCGGGCCCGGATACAGGCCCGCAAGGGCGCAACCGCCGCGACGCTCAAGGCCATCGGCGATGGCTTCGAGATGTTCCACAACAACTTCCGCCACTATCCGGATTCTCGCTATCGCCGCGATCCGATTACCGACTTCGGCGGCGCGCCCCCGAACGCGAACCACATGCTCAGCGGCGCCCACTGGATGGCCCGGGCCCTGATCGGGCATGACTTCCAGGGCGTCGATGCGGAAGGCCTGGTCATGGGGGACGGTGCATTCACCTCTCTGACGGTCGCCGACCTCATGAACGTCGACCGCAAGGGCACGTATCTGGGCGGGGACGTCTACGCCCGGGACAGCGATACGCGATTCGCGCACGAGGGCGATTTCGTCGCGACGGGTCGGCCCGTGCTGTTCGACTCGTTCGACTTCCCGATCCTTTACTACCGGGCGAACCCCAGGGCGAAGCAGTGGCTTGGCCCGACGGCGCCGGCGATTTACGTGCAGCAGGACAACGCAGCCATCACCGGCAGCGATGTGTCGTCGATGGCGGCGGAGGGCTGGGATTTCGGCGGAGTGGGTGCGCTCACCGGCATCCCCATCCATCCCATGGGGCAGATTGGCACCTACACTGCCAGCGACCCTCATGACGTCCACGACCCGCCCACGGGCGGCATTACGGGCAAGACGTTTGCTGATTTTCTGCACCACCACGGCGCCGGCGACATCGGTACTGTCCTCAAGCCGCATAACCCTGACCGGTTTGTTCTGATCTCCGCGGGGCCGGACGGCAGCTTCGGCACCGATGACGACGTGACAAACTTCAAGAACGCTTTGTAGGGGGCGATCCGGTCGAGAAAGCAGGGGTCATTGGCGGGCAGATGAACGGGCGGTTTGGCTGGTCAATCAGAGGGATGTAGACATGAAAACGAAACATCAGGTATCGGCTTTCACGCTCATCGAGTTGATGGTCGTGGTCGGGATCATCGGCCTGCTGATCGCCATTGTCCTGCCCGCCGTCGGTGCCGCTCGCGACCAGGCCCGGTCCGCCACCACCCGGGCCACTATTACCGCCATCGAGACCGGCGTCCAGCAGTTCTACGCCGACCACCTCGTCGGCGGGGCGTATCCGCCGTCACAGTGGATGTCTTTGCCTGTTTCCCCGCATGGTACCTCCGGGCGATTCGAGGGGGCAAACTTCGTGGCGTGGGCAGTGGTGGGCGCGGATTTGCAGGGCACACCGGGCTTCCGCGACCTCAACGGCAACGGCGTCTGGCAGGACGACATCCAGAACCTCTACGCCATCAACACGGTCACGAAACAGCCCGCCTTGCCACGATCCGGCCCCTACGTCGAGATCAGCAAGATGGAATTCCCGAAACCGCAGACCGGCACAACTGCGCCGTTCTTCATCGAGTCGAACCCTCAGGCCGGACCACTGAACTCGATTTGTTTCCTTGATTCGTTCGACCAACCGATCCTGTACTACCGCGCGAACGAGGGCCAAGGGCCCATGGTCGGGATGGCGGGGTCGCCTGGCATCTATAACTTCGATGACAACGCTCTGATCACGGGAACCGGCACGGGCGGAATGGACCTGGGAGGCGGCGCGTTCCATTTCCCACAGGGGCTTGGGCCAACGGTCACCATACCAGCCACCGGCGATCGCGGGACGTTTGCTTACGCTGTCCACAATCCGGACGTGACCGCGCTGGCGCGTCCGCACCGTCCGGATTCGTTTATCCTGATTTCGCCGGGCCCGGACGCGGTCTACGGCACCGCGGACGACCTGGCCAACTTCAAGATCAACAAGTAGAACCCATCCCGTTCGATCGTTGTGCCCGTTCCCCGGCGAGCCGGGCTCACGCACGTGTATAGCGTGGGCAACGGCTCCGAGGCGGGCTCTCCGCGCCCGGTGCGCTGCATTCCGTATTCCGAGCCGGGATCTGCGAGCCCGGTGCGCCTTCGCGGCGCGAGGCTTCCCCGTCCGAGGAAACACCGGCCTCACAGAGGCCGGCTCTGATCGTGTCGGAACCGGGCCGTCCCCGAGCCGGGCCGTCCCCGAGCCGGGCCGTCCGCGAGCCGGGCCGTCCGCGAGCCGGGCCGTCCGCGAGCCGGGCCGTCCCCGGCCCGGGTACTTCCTCGAACGGACAGACCAGACCTCACACCGAAAACGAGCACCGGCCTCACGTACGTGTATAGCGTGGGCAACGGCTCCGAGTCGCTATCTGCTCCAAGCACGCCCGTGGCGGATCCTACACAGGTCTGGCCGCCGCCGCGACGGCACGAAATCGCCCGCCGGGTCGAAGCAGGGGTCCAGCGGCCGGCGGCGCGGTTGGCCTGACACCTGGTCCGTCCGATTATATTCAGTGAGATGAGAAAGTTACGCGCAGACTCAGGGTCGGGACCTCGACGGCTAACCTCAGGTCCGGGGCGAGCTTATGGGTCCATCCGGCGGGTCGGCCGGCCGACACGTCAAGGGTTTACACTGGTCGAGCTGGCGGTCGTCGTGCTCATTCTGGTCATCCTCGCCACGCTGGTTACCTCCGCCGCCTCGGGTGCGATCGACGGCATGAGGGCCCGCAGCACGCTGGCCACCATGAGAGCTCTCGAACTGGCCATCAGCCAGTTCGCCCAGGACGCGCCACTTCTGGGCGGTGCGGGCGGCCAGTACAAACACAGATACGGTGCGTTTCCGCCCGACGACTTCGTATACAGCAGCGACCCCGCTTACCTGGAAGACTACCAGGACGTGAACCTCAACGGTCAGTGGGACTGGGGTGAACCCGTCATCAACGACCGTAACGAGAACCTGAAGTACGACGTGGCCCTGCTCGACCAGGATCTCGGCGGGGTAGGAATCGAGCGGCTGGTCGGAGAAACGTGGCAGTTGACGGATTCCGCCGGTGGGTACAGCACGATCGAGACGCTGTGTTTATGCCTGGCCCGGCTGAGCCCCCGGGCCGAGGCGGCCCTGAAGAAACTGCCCTCCGGGCGGGTGGCCAATCAGGACACGGATCTCGTGGTGATTGACACGAACAACAGTGGCATGCCGGACCAGGGAGACGAGCGAACCGATCTGTTCGAGGTGACCGACTCGTGGGACCGGCCGCTGCGCTATGAGGTTCGGCCCATGGGGATCGGTGGGTTTCGATGGGAGCTTCGCTCCGCCGGGCCGGACAAGAGCTTCGCTGACATGTGGACGCCCGAGGACGACAGCGACGACGTGATCCTGAACGGACCGTGACGGAAGATCAACGATGAATGATGAACGATGAATTATGAATGTTGAGCGTGGAATGATGAACGCGGAATACGGAGCAGCTAAGGCTGAACATACAAGGCGACGGGTGCCGGGAGCGCTTCGCCGGGACCGCCATTCATCATCCATCATTCATCATTCATCATTCCGACCGGCACGGGCGTTTACGCTGATCGAGCTGATGGTGGTGGCATCGATCATCATTCTGGCTGCGGCGATCGCCGTGCCGGCCCTGGGTCCTATGATGACCTCGAACCAGATGGCCGAGGCCATCGGCACGCTCAACGGCCTGCTCACCACCGCCCAGGCCGCCGCCAAGGCCCAGGGGACCCCCGTCGGGCTTCGCATCGAGCGGGCGTTCAGGACGACCAGCGACGGCTTCATGGACAAGAGCACGGGCTGGCCCTGGCTCGATCATCAGCAGGTCCGCATCCTCGAGTTCGCGACCACCAAGCAGGTGGTCTTCAGGTACACGCCCGGCAGCAAAGTCCAAGAGCTGCCCGCCGGCGTTTGGCTGGCGCCCGGGTATTGCGTGCGTCCAAGCACGCCTGAATTTCAGGTGACGTCCCTGGCTGAAACTCATCTGCTTCACACCCCCGCTGACGCCAATGCGATGCCCTACAACCGCTTCGATACCTTCTTCGTCGTCTTCAACCGGGACGGCGAGCTGACCCGGTTCGAGCACGTGGAGCCGGCCACAGGTGCCGGGAAGAACTGGTACGAGGACCGGGCCCAGGCGTATTGGGCCGGCAACGACGTGTTCTACCCGTATGTGGATCATCCTGATGACTCGGCCCGGTCGGTGCTTGCTTACGACCGCAAGGTATGGGACGGGATCAACCCGGGCGACGGTGCGGGGCGGCTCGAGTTCCTGGGGCGCGACGCCCGCGTCGTCCACATCAACCGGGCCACCGGGGCCATCGTGGAGGGCTCGCCGCCATGATCGCCCGCCATCCATCACTCATCATTCATCTTTCATCTTTTCGCCCGGCACGGGCGTTCACCCTGCTCGAGCTCATGATCGCCATCGTGGTCCTGGGTATCGGCATGGTCATGGTCGCCACCGTATTCCCGGTCGGCCTCGAAATCGCCGGCGAAACCCTCCAGATGAACATCTCCCAGCAGGTGGTCGATTCGGCCATGGCAACGCTGAGCGTCAAGGTGCCGCCCCGGACGGATTTCGACGGGAATCCCGGGACTGCCTATGCCCGGGTGCTCGTGCCCGACGTTGCAGGCACCGATGGCGACGCTTACATCGAACCGGCCGACTTCGAGGTGCTGGATGCCCTGCATCTACCCGGCTCTAATCCAGATATTCCGGTCGCGTACGACAATTGGCTCCCCGAGTGGCCTGCGGTGGGGTCACTTCCGAAGGGCCCCCGCCTGATACCGGGCCAGGGGCTTGTTCAGTTCTTCCAACGCGCGCGGGTCTTCACCGAAGTCACCGGCTGGGCTGCCGAGCTTAACTCCTGGAACGACGCCTCGGTTGTGCCCTCGCAGAACCTGCCGCTGGATTCCTCGGGGCGGATACCAACTGTGGTTCCCCCGGCGTTTGGGACTCGCAGCGCCCTGCCGCGCGTTCATTTGGCTGACCAGGTCTATCCGCCCGTCTCGATCGAGTTTGAGCCGGGAAGAGGCTGGGTTGATCCCGCTACAGACCTCGTGATCCCGAGCGACGCGTTGGGGGCCTTTGTTGCCGCCCGCGCGGCCGAGCGCCGGTACAGTTGGACCGCGATCCACCATCGTGTTTCCTCTCAGCCGAATATCCGGGACCTGCTGGTGACGATCGTTGTCACGCACCGGGCAGACCTGAACGCCCGGTACGCCCGGCAGGCGGATACGCTCGGCACGGGCCTGTTCTTTAATGTGAACAGCATCGATCCGAGCAATCCTGCGGATCCTATCCGCCAGGCGCTGGTTTTCCCGGGCGCCGACACAGTTGACCGGGTCTTCCCCGAGCCGTGGCTGGTCATGCTCAATCAGATTGTTTTGTCCACCGGGCGTGTGAGCTGCACCAACGACGTGGCCAGGTTGTTGCCGGCCGGCTCGTCCTTCATCATTGCCAGGACCAGCGGGACGCTGTTCGCCGGTACCGCTCACGAGGTGCTGAGCGCGACGTTCGATCCGGCGGCGATTCCTGATCCTGGTGGTCCCGACAATCCGTCGGCCACGCTCCAGATTGCCCGGGGCGGCTCCGGGACGCCACCCGATGTGCTGGTCTGGGTTTTCCCGCCGCCGTACGACCGTAGTTCCGGCATGTTTCGGACCCGTTCGCCGGTGGTCGGGCTGGCGTTGCGGAGGGTGGCCGTGGAATGATGAATGCAGAATGATGAGTGCGGAACGCAGAATACTGAATGATGAAGGCGGAACGATGAATCATTAACGATGAACGATGAACGATGAATGATGAATGATGAGTGCGGAATCATGAACGCGGAATACGGAGCAGCCAAGGCTGAATGCACAACGCGACGGGTGCCGGGAGCGCTGTGCCGGGAGCGCCGTTCATCATTCATCATTCATCATTCATCGTTTCGCCCTGCCTTCACGCTGGTGGAGCTGATGGTCTCGCTGGCGATCCTGGTGGGCATGATGACCATGGTGGCCATGATCTTTCACACCGCCGGCAAGGCGAGCGGCGAGGCCCAGGCCAGCGCGGCCCTATATCGCCAACTGAGCCAGATAACCGAGATTATCCGCCGCGATCTGGAAAGCGTCGATCCGCTCAGCCATATGCTCGGTATCGCCGGAGTCGAGTTCCTGGCCCAGGAGCAAGCTCAGGCCTCCCCCACCGCTCACCGCGCGGACGTGCTCATGCTGGTCGCTGCGCGCGAATTCGCTCCGTACGTTTACCAGCCTGCGTCTGGTGACGAGTTCTCGCCGATAACACACATCATCTACGAACATGCGAACTTCGGCCGGCTCGATCCCGGCAGCGCTACTTGGATGGCCGGCTCTCAGCGCCAGGTTGAATCCGGCACGATTCCCGCGTCCCAATGGCATTTGGCCCGACGCGTGGTTGGGTTTCCCAGCGCCGATCTGGCCAACACTGGCACTGATTTTGTTCGCTGCTGGCCCCTTACCGGCCACGAATTCACCGGTGACTTTCGTGAGCGGCCTGAGGAGTACAACAAGTTCATGGATGTCTTCGATTTCCGTTGGTTCACCGATCTACACAGCCCGGGTTATATTCGCCCCCCCTCGCCCGCGCCTGATAGTTTCGACGACCTGCTGGACCCCGCCTTTCACGGTGTGGAGCCGGGGCTTTTTCAGTACAACGCATCAGGCGCCCTGTTCTTTGCTTACCTCAAAACCTCCAACGGGATTTTCCGCTTCGATTTTGCGGGCACGTATCTGTTTGATGGCGGCTACTGGTGGAAGTGGGACAATGGCAACCCGGATGGCCGGTGGCAGTGGCAGCGTTGGGACCAGAGCATTGGCCCTGACCCCGTGGCGCATACGCCCGACCCAACCTTGCCCCCGATTCCCGCCATCGATGGTTATGTGAACTCTGATCCCCGCCAGCCTTGGCGCCACTGGCCGGAATGGTTCTACACCGGCGGCCAGAGCCGGGTCTGGCTCGATCCATCTCCGCCGGCGGGGGTGCCCGAGCGGCTGGCGGCGTATTTCCTGCCGGCCTGCAGCGAGTTCAAAGTCGAGTTCACCTACGACGATCCACACGAGATCGAGATCGGCGGGGACCCGCCGGAGCCGATCCTGACCCCCTATGGGATGAGCCAAGTCCCCGCGCCGAGGCCGGTAAGGTGGCAATCTGTGCCTCCCGGCGAGCAATGGGTGTGGTCGGGCCTGTCGATGGACCCCGGCGACTACGACGCGCCATCCGGCGACCTGCGTGATCTGACTCATCCGTACCGTTGGCCGCGGGCGCTGCGGATTACGATCCGGGCGTACGATGCGGCGGGAGGGCTGGACCGGCCGATTCAGCGGACGATCATTCACACGTGGTAGGCCAGGCCGCTCAGTCGCGCCGCGAGCCGGGCGGTCCGCCGCCCGGGATAACCGGCCCGAGGACGGGCCGGCTCGCTCTCAGACGGGCCGGCTCGCAATGTCTCCGAGCCGGGATCTGCGAGCCCGGTGCGCTGCATTCCGTATTCCGAGCCGGGATCTGCGAGCCCGGTGCTTCTTCGGAACGTGAGGTTTCCCCATCCGAGGGAACACCGGCCTCACAGA
>CAZOIA010000007.1:0-56961 GCA_964579675.1 uncultured Planctomycetales bacterium
GAGGTGCCGTCCCCTTCTCCGCCCGAAGGTCCCCGCCGGAACTGTCACGCACCCACGCCGGCTCTGGCCGCGCCGGAAGCCGTTGAACACGTACGAAGCCCGCGGCTCCTCACGTGGGAATCGATTAATCTGAGCTACTGAGATTGAGAATCGCTCGTGGGCTGCGAGGCCAATGCAGGGGCAGGCGCGGTGGTGGTTGGCGGTTCCCCAATGGGTTGCGTCGTGGGCCATGATTGAAAGCCGTTGACCAGGATAAGCTCGGAATACCCGGCGCCGTAGTTTCCGGCCCGGTCCTTGGCCCGCACCTGGATCTGGAACCCTTCGCCGGCTGCATAGGGCGGGATCGTGTAGGTCAGCGACCCCTCGGGCTTGACCATGTCGCTGATGGGTTGCCACAGTCGAGTGGCCCACTTGTCTGGCTGAGCAGCCTTTGATTCTGCGATCGCGGCCTGCTGAGCGGCCAGCATGCCGGGGTTCTCCCAGCTCCAGCAAACGGCGAGCTCGGCGGGTTTCTTGTCGATGTTCAAGTCCACTGCGAGCCATCCGATGGTGATGGTTTCACTCGGATCGTAGATGGGCTTGTCCGGCTCCACACTCACCGTCACGCATGGCGGGCAGGTGTCAAGGTGGTAGATGCGGTGGGGTGGGGTCTCCCCGGAGAGGGAGGCGCGGATCCCGGGGCCGACGAACCGGATCCCGTAATCGCCGTCGTCGCCAGCGACAAAGGGGAAGTGAGTCTGGCCTAACCCGAAGTAGCCGGCCCTGGTCCACTCACACCCGTCGGTGTTGGTCCACCAGACGGCAATCCGCGGAGCACGGTCCAGCGGCACCTCGTTCGCCGGCCGATCGAGCAGAATCACCCGGTCCCGCACGAAGTAGCGAGCGGGGTGATCGGCGTCGGGCTGGTTCGCGAGCTGAGGCGCCGCGTCGGGCGGCGGGCGAAAGTAGAAGGGGGCGTCAAATGCCCACTCGGGCAGGGTCTCGCCCGGTTCCGGGGGCACCTGCGCCTGCCGGCGATGCAACATTCGCGCGCAACCGGTCCCCAACGCCAGTGCGAGTCCCACGCTTATCACCATCGATGCGCGCACACGCAATCTCCCGCACCTGTCGAGGCTTGCCAGCGCATTTGCACCTACACCGCGGTTATCGGATTACTGGAGGCGCCACTGAATGCTCAAGTGCGTCCCAGCCCGGGAAGAGCGGGGCCACGAGATGGTGTTGTTTGGCGTAAACCCTTACGGATACGGTAGTTACAATCCTGAGGCGGTTCTGACGGCCCACTCGAAGAGGACCCGGCCGTCAGGCTCGGCGCGGCGGTGGGTCCATTGCGGGTGCTGGGTGGGATGCACATGCCGTTCGGGATGGGGCATCAGCCCAAGGATCCGGCCCGTGGCATCGGTGAGGCCGGCGATGTCCGCCTCGCTGCCGTTGGGATTGACCGGGTAAGGACCCGGGTTGCCGCCAGCATCGCAGTAGGTCAGGGCGACATGGCCCGCGGCGGCGAGGCGGGTGCGGATCCGGTCGTTGGCGGCGACGAGCTTGCCTTCGGCGTGGGCAACGGGCATGGTCAGGACCGCATCAGGGGGCAGGAATGCACCGGGCCTGGGCCCTGAGCGCACATCGACCCAGCGATCCTCGAATCGGGCGGAGTCGTTCTGGGTGAGCGTGACGACCTGGGGGCCGATCGGCCCGGCTTCACCCCCGGGTAGGAGACCCGCCTTGACAAGCACCTGAAAGCCGTTGCAGATGCCAAGCACGAGCCTGCCCGACGACACGAACGCACCAATGCCCTCTGCGAGGTGATGGATCAACTGGGAGGCGAGGATCTTGCCCGCGGAGATGTCGTCACCGTAGCTGAACCCGCCGGGAATGGTTAGAATCGCGAATTCATTGAGCTTTGCGGGCCGACCGATCAACTCGCGGACGTGCACCCGCTGGGGGGCTGCTCCAGCTAATGCCCAGGCATGGGTGGTTTCCTCGTCGCAGTTCGTGCCCGCGGTTCGCAGGACGATGACTTTGGGCTGCCCCATAGCTGCGGGAGTGTAGGGGACAGAAGTATCGGCTGCAAACCAGGGACCGGCCGGAGGAAGGAATGGATCCGGCGAGCCGGCCCGTCCTCGGGCCGGATGAATACCCGGGCGGGGAACCGCCCGGCTCGCGGGAGAATCCGGCGAGCCGGTCCGTCCCCGGGCCGGATAAATACCCGGGCGGAGGACCGCCCGGCTCGCGGGAGAATCCGGCGAGCCGGTCCGTCCCCGGGCCGGATGAATACCCGGGCGGGGGACCGCCCGGCTCGCGCGCAACCGCCCGGATCGCGGGAGACCGCCCGGCTCGCGGGAGAATCCGGCGAGCCGGTCCGTCCCCGGGCCGGATAAATACCCGGGCGGAGGACCGCCCGGCTCGCTAGGAGAAGAGGTTTGAGATCACCCTTGGCACGTGCGTTGGTGCGGTTGCTTGCGATAGGAGTGAGCGCTGCCGGCGGATGGATCAGCTATGAGCTGACCGTTCAGTACTTGGACATCCCCCGGGAGGAGGGCAACTTCCTAGCGGATACGTGCGAAGCGTTCGCGACCTCGAGTTGCGAGAAGGTGAGCGACAGCCATTGGGGCCGATTCCCGTTCGGAGCAGAGAAAGACAAGCCCAGCATGCCGACCGCGGAGCTCGGGCTGTTTTATTTCACGGCGGTGCTGAGCTGGCTCGTCCTGATCGGAGGCTGCACGGCGTCGCGGTGGTGGGCACATCTGATTCCGGCCTCGGGTACTGCCCTGGGGCTCGGCGGCAGCGCCTACCTGGACTACGTGATGTGGAAGGAGCTGGACTACTGGTGTCCGCTGTGCCTGGGGGCTCACGTGTGCAGCCTGCTGTTGTTCGGGTTCGCACTGTTGCTCTGGCCGCGGAGGCCGCTGCCGGTTTCCGCGGGCACACCCGCCGACGAGCCGGGGGAGGGCACGAGTGAACGGTTGTTCAGCCCGCTCCCGGATACTCCCGCTGGTCCGATCCGGCGCTGGCCGCACTGGTGGATGCTCGTGCTGACCCCGATGGTGGCGGCATTGGCAATGGGCGCTGAGCACTGCTTCTTATTGTGGCAAGAGGCACAGCAGGAACTGCAGAACGTGGAATGGGTCAAGCAGGACAATGCCCGGCGCAAGGCGCTGTTTCGATGGGAGAACAGGAAATGGCAGGGTACTTATCTGTCATGGCTTTCAGCCGCCCCGATTGACATACCGATTGAGGGCGAGCCGGTCCGCGGCCCGGCAAAGGCCCGGCACACGATCGTGATATTCAGCGATTTCGACTGCCCCGCCTGCGGTAGGATGGAACAATGGTTCAAGAAGTACATCGCCCCTGCGCTGCGTCACCCCTCGGTTGGCGGGGCAAGGATAATCTTCAAGCACTGGCCGATCTGCACCGATTGCAATGAATATGCTTTCAGGAATTCGCATCCTTCCGCGTGCAAGGCGGCGCGGGCGGCGGAGGCGGCCCGGATCGTCGGTGGCGACGGGGCGTTCTGGAGGATGCACGACCTGCTGTTCGAGCGGCAATCAGAATGGAAGAAGTCAGGCTCGTTCGTTGAACTGGCCCGGGAGATTGGCCTGGATGAAGAGGCTTTCTTGAGAGCGGTGGACAGCCCCGAGGGTATGGAGAGGATCAAGAAGCACATTGAAGAAGGCGAGAACCTGGGTAAGGAACTGGTAAGCGAAGGCAAGATGGACGAGGACATGCGGTACTGGGTGAAGGTGCACGGGACTCCGTCGATCTTCATTAATAACAAGCGGCTCTACACGAGGGGACACACGGAGACCTGGCACAGAATCCTCGGCTATCCGGTCAAACCCAAGCGCTCGACTTCGATGCGTCGGAGTTCTTCGACGGGGCCCGCGGCCCGAGCCGCACCCGGTTCAGCCGGGCCGAGGAAATGAGCAGTGAGAAAGGGCTTTGGGACACGGCCCAAAGGGGCGCGCGTTGGCAGTGCGAAGCCGCAAGCGGCAGCAATAGAACCTGCTGGCAAAACAAGACATCAGGCGTTTGGAATACAGAGACCCAGGCAAGAGCATGAACAGGCATTGGACAGGTCATATCGGGGTCGTCCTGGCGGCACTGGCGTCGCTTGGGGGTCTGGCCGTCAGTGGCGTGCTGCTTCAGCACCACGTGGTGGTCGAGGTGGGCGGCGACCCGGTTTTCAATGCCGTCTGCGAAGTGACCGAGCACTCCAGTTGCGACGAGGTGCTGGCCAGCGAGTGGGGCCGGTTCCCTTTCGGGGCCCAAGATGATGAGTTGAGCCTGCCGACGGCCATGCTTGGTCTGGTTTTCTTTGCCGCCATGACCTCGTGGTTCATCGTGATTGGCCGGGCCAGCGGTTCCCGGCGCTGGCTGCACATCGCACCCGTGCTCGCGGCGGCGGGGGGTACTGCAGCCTGCGCGTTCCTCGACTATGTGATGTTCGCCAAGCTCGATAGCTGGTGCCCGTTCTGCTTCGCCGCCCACATTCTGACCGGGCTGCTGCTCATCGTGACGCTTCTGACCTGGCCCCGCCGGGACCAGGTGACCGGTGTGGACTGTACGGGCACCGAGGCCTGCGTGGCTTCGGCCGGCGTACCCGCCGCCCCCCGCGCAGCCAGTCACCCGCCGTTGCGGCCCATTCTGATCACGATCCTACTGGCCGGCGTGATCTCGGCCGCCGCCTGGAGCGAATTCCGCCACCGGATCGCCCTGGCCTACGCGGGCGAGTACTACGCGCGGTGGCAGGAGTTTGAGAAGGACTACCGGGCCGCTTACGAGAGATTCCTGTCCCAGGAGCAGGTCGAGGTCCCGATCGGCCCGGCCGACCCGGTCCGCGGCCCGGCCGACGCTCCACATACCGTGGTCGTGTTCACCGACTTCCAATGCCCGTATTGCCGGGGGCTGGAACATATGCTCGACGAGCGACTCAAGGAATTCCCCGGGCGGTTCCGGCTCGTCTACAAGTACTTCCCCATGAACAGACTGTGCAACAAGCACATCAAGAGTACGCTCCACAGGGCATCCTGCGCAACGGCGAGGGTGGCGGAGGTGGCCCGGATCGTCGGCGGCAACGATGCCTTCTGGGAGATGCACGATGCGCTCTTCCAGGATCCGAAGGCCTTCAGCGAGAAGTTCGTCAAGGAGGTAGCGGGGCGGATCGGCGTGGACAACAAGGAGTTCTGGGGTCAATTCCGCAGAAGCTCTTCATGGAACCAGATCTATGAACATGTCGAACAGGGCAAGGCACTCGGCGTGAAGGCGACCCCGACGCTGTTCTTCGACGGTCGGCGGTTGACCAAGTGGGGCGATAAGCACACCTGGCAGTACCTTCTGGAGGTGGTCGAGGGACAGGATCCGAAGCCCCGGCCGGCGACCACACGACCCGGAACTCAGCCGGCCAGTCAGCCGGCGGGCGCAGGGCCCCGGAACTGAAAGAGCTTGCCCCGTGCTTACCCCGGCGTCACCAGGAAATCACTTCGTGAGGTCTCGCCGTTCGACTGCGCTGCCATGAACCGTCATCCTTGCCGCGGTCATAATCGGTCAAGCGTCAGCATGGCCATGTACTCCCCGAGCCGGCGATCGACGTCGGCAATGGTGACGTTCTCAATCTTACGCAAGCTAAAATCTTCAATCGTAAACGACGCGGTGATGGTTCCGCGTGCCAGCGCCTGCTTGAGCACCTCGATGCCGAAGCCCCGCTGGACGGCGAGGTATCCCATCATGCCGCCGGCGAAGCTGTCACCCGCCCCGGTCGGGTCCCTCACTTCAGTGGTCGGGTAGGCGGGCAGCACCACGATGTGGTCTCTGGTCACGAGCATCACGCCGTGCTCACCCTTCTTGATCACCACGAACTCCGGTCCCCGTTCGAGAATCCGGCGACCGGCCAGAACGAGGTTATGCTCGCCGGTGAACAAGCGGGCCTCGGCGTCGTTGAGGATCGCCCCGTGGACCATGCCCAGGGTTTCGAGGAGCTCATCGCGCTGGGTGTTGATCCACAGGTCGCGGGTATCAGCCACGATGAGCTTCGGCGAGGCAAGTTGCCGGACGAGATCCTGCTGCAGGCGCGGGTGGGTGGCGGCCAGGAAGACGAACTCGCTGTCGGCGAAAGGTGCAGGGATTCTCGGCCCGGCTTCGCCGAGGACGTTCAGTTGAAGGGCGGTTGTTTCGGCATCAGTGGTCACCTGCTCGTAGTTGCCGGACCACCGGAACGTCCTGCTGCCTTTGCGGACTTCCAGGCCGGCCAGGTCGATGTTCCGTTTCTGGAGGTACGCCCGGTAGTCGGCGGGGAAATCCTCGCCGACCACACCCACGAAGCGGACCCGGGTGTACAGCATTGCCGCAAACGAGAAGTACACCGCCGATCCCCCGTAAACGCCCTTGGCCTCGCCGTGAGGCGTCTTGACGTCGTCGATTCCAATGCTTCCGGTGACCAGCAGCGACATGCACGCATCTCCAAATTGGGAAACGCCACCAGCGAGTGCCCGTTCTGAACGGGACAGTGTAAGGTGTGGGCGGGTGATTGCCAAACCGCCGGGCTCACCGTTCATGGGAAGGAAGAGCGGTTAGAACCGTTCCCGGCCCCGGCCGGGGGTTGCCCCGGGGCATATCTTCCGCTTTGGCCTGCAAGAGTCTGCAGGTGCGCGAGATTCGCGCGCACGGCCTCCGGTGAGAAGCTGATCACGATCCATCCGTCGGCCACGCCCACCGCCGGTGCGATCAGGCCCAGTTGCAGGTGCCAGATGCCGTCGGTGTCGCGGTGGATGCGGGGCAACAGGCCGACGGCGGGCCTGGTGCCGGTGGGGATGCCCGCGTATGTCTGCCAGGCGGTCATCATTCGATCGACGGTTCGAGTAACGGCGGGCCGGTCCCCGGTGAACTGGATCCAGATCGTGCACAGTATCGGCAGGCGCAGGGGATGGGGCGGGAAGGTGTGAAGGACCAGGTTCTCGCCGAGCTGATCGATGAGTCCCGTTTCCGCGTCGAAGTCGAACTCCCTTTCGATCCGGTCCCACCCCTGGAGGAGCCGGCGGCATGCGCCGGCCGATTGACTCTGGAGGTACGCGGTTCTCGCACCGCGGACGGCCTCGGGCAGCGGAAACCGGAAAGCCGCATAGCTGCTCGCGGCGGGCGGAATGGCGGCGGTCACCTCCGGCGGGGTAACCTCCTTGCCGGTCAGCATCGCATAGTGGTCTTCGCCGTCGAGGTCTCTGGTAAACACTTCGCTGCGCAGGGCCCGGCCATCGAATCCGACGGTCCAGACCAGGCGGTGGGCCCGCTCCATGCCCAGTGCCCTGAGCACCTGGCCGGGCCGATCCTTCACCACTTGTCCCACCCGGTTTTGGATCCTCACCGGGTCGATGAACACTTCGATGCCGCTGGTCGCCCCCTGGCAGAGGGCATGGGCCCGCCGGAACCACTCGTCGTCGGCAAGCACGCGGGCCCGGCCCAGCAGGGCGTCGAGCATAGTTTGAAAAGCACCCTGGCCGAAGGTGACGAGGAACTGCTTGCCGATCTCACCCCACTCGACGGTGGCCCAGTCCGGCAGCCGCCGATCCGTGAGCCGGTGATAACGAATGCCGCCCCGGTGAACGACCTGGACACGCCCGTTGTCGGGGTCGGTGTATGTCGCCAGCAGGTCGCGGATCCGGCGGTCGATGTCGAGAGAGAGACCTTCGCCGTCGATCAGGAGCGCGGCCTGCATGTCTTTCAGGCGGTAGACGTCGAGTCGAATGCGCTTGGAGGTGATGTCGAGCAGGACCAGGGCATGGGGCCGGCGGGCAAGCATCGGTAACGTTGCGATCAAATCGGCGACGACGCGGCCTTGACGCGGAATGATGCCCATGGCCTTGAAGGTGACCAGCCACCCGGCCAGTTGATCGAGCGTCCCCCCGGGGGGAAGGTTGAGCATCTCCGGCGTGGGCCGGGCGAAGTACGCGGCCATCGCCTCGGCGGGCACGCACGTATCCAGCGGCCGGGACTCGCCCGCCACCGAACAGAACAGCGGGCCCAGTGCGAGCAGGATCGCAGGCAAGGCTACTTCAGCTCCGCCGGTTGATCGCCCTGGCGGCCCAGGCGCTTGTTTGTCTCCGCCAGTGCCTTTTCAAACGCGGGCATCTTCATGAACTCGACGTGGGTATCAAGGAAAAGAACGTTCGTTCCTTCGCCGTCGTAGTTCTCCGGATTCTCATAGGCCAGGATCGCGCGATAGGGCTCCCTGATCTTATCGGGGTCCTGGCCCCCGATATAGACATACGAACACTCCGCCCCCGAGTCATCAAGCGGCGAGATCAGTTGTTTCGGGCTGATGGACTGGTCGTCGATCAGGGTCTGGAGATCGGGCGGGAAGCTGCCCTTGTGGTCGTTGGCGTAGATCATTGCCGCCACCCCGATGCTTCTGAGGTTGGTCGCACTGACCACCCGCCTGGCCTGCCCCCGGGCCCGGGCCAGCGAAGGCAGCATGATTGACGCTATGATCGGCACCATGGCCCCGCCCTCACCGATGGCGGGAAAGGCGACCGGCAACGCCCCGTGCGAGACGATCAACACCCCGTCTTTCGTCGTCGCCGTCGCCGACGTGTTGCCGAACAGGTGCCTGGTCAACGTTCCCGACCTGGGCAGCATGCTCACGTCGATCGGGACGCCCTGGCCCTGTCCCATGGCCATCAACATCTGCCCGATCGGTAGCACAAGCGAGTAGAACTGCCGGACGCCCGCCCTGGTATCGACGTAGCTGATGGCGCAGGGGTCGGACGGCATCAGCTTTCGGCCTCGCTGGAAGTCGGGGTTGTCCAGAATCGATTCGCCCTTATCGATCATGCGGTCGAGGATGACGCGGACCATTTGGGGATTTAGGGCGATGATCCATCGGCCCTGGTACTGGGCCCAGGCCGGCGCGACGGGTATCGGGACGCGGGCTACGTTCACGAAGCTGATCGTCTGGCCGCGGTATTCCTCGCTCATGATGGTCACGTCGGCGTCGTCACCGACCTCCTCGGCGATGGCTGCCACGATCTTTCTCAGGGCCGCTTCGAGCTGATTCTCCGGCTTCACCTCGCACACAATCACCACGCCCGTGAGCCAAACGCCGCCGTGGCTCGGGGCGTCGAACATGGCCCAGGTGTCCCCGAACGCCCCCAGCAGATCCGCCTCGATCTTCAGGCCGATCCGCTCCTCCACCTCACCGATCATGTCCATGATCGCTTCATGGGTGTCCGGCGAGATCGAGTTCACCGCAGCGAGCAGCCCCTTGTAAAAGGCGAGCAGATCGAAGTTTGACACGCTCGCCCACGAGGCGTCCTGGGGCACTATGGCTAAGTCAGCGTCGGTAAGCGGTTTCTGGACCAGCATTGTGCCGGCGCCCTCGCCCAGGCCCGGCGCATGCAGCAACAGGGTGGTCTTGAAACCCCCCGCCTCGGGGACCATTGCCATCGAGACCGACTGAGCCGAGCCCAGGCCCACGCCGTCCAGGAACTTCTGCACCCCGCCTTCTTCGCCCAGGACCGGCACGTCGGAGCCGGCGAACATCGGCATGAACATCTCCAGCGTTCGGGCGATCCCCTTGAGGTCGAGGAAGAACGTCGGCGCGGCCGGCGTCCCGCCGATGATCTTCATCGCGGCGGCAAAGCGCTGGCTGCTGCCCAGTCCCTTCGACTCGGTGCCCGCGGCCAGGTGCTTCAGCAGCCCGGTGCCGACGCTGATCACAAAGTCGTCCCCGATCACACCCCAGCGCAGGGGCATCTCCGGGCCCGGGATGGGCAGCTCCTTCAACGCCGCCCCCTCGACGGGGACGTCGGTGGCAGTCTCGGTTGGCAAACCGGCCACCGCTGCGAGTCTCTCAGCGCCTTTGACCAGTCGCTGGGTATCCGAACCCGCGCGGACGACGATGGCGGCATCGACATTGGGGCCGGCCTGGCCAACCCCCACCCCGATGACAGCGATCGCCACCGGGTAGCGCCACAAAGAAGCGAGCAGGTCTTTGGCCGCCTGGTACGTCTGGCCAGGCGCTTCGCCGCCGATCTCATCGACGATCAGCTTCTCGATCGCCGGCAGCACCTTCCGGCGCCACTGCTCCCGGAAGCGGATCACCTCGGGTTCTTCGAGCATCCTGGCCAGGGCAGTGTCCCTGGACGTCTCCGCCAGGGCGTCGATTCCCGGCCAGGCGATGTACAGCAGGGTTCCTTCCGGCAGCATGTCCGGCAGCGCCCGCTCGACGGCCGCCACCTTCAAAACGGGCTCCGGCGGAACCGCCGGGGCGGCCCCCGGCGCATCCTGTGCCAGCACCGGCAGCACTGCCCAACCCATCAGCACCAGGCCCGCAATCCATCGACGTGTGGTCAAGTTCATCACTTGTTTCCCTTTCTTTGTTCCCGCACATCATCCGGCAACGCCAGCACCATGATGCCCCTTTCCGTCAGCGTCCGCAAGTAAGCCAGCATCGACACCTCTGCCTCGCGCAGATTCAACTGATGGTCGGACGCGAACTTTTCGATCATCGTTCGGACGGTCGTATGCCCGTCCATCATACGCCACACTTGAACCCCCAGTTCGTCCAGCTCGAACTTGCGAATGATCGGCTTGCCGCCGCTTCGGCTCAGCCAGCGGGCGAGGCGGGTTCTGGCCATCGGCACTGAGAGTTCCAGCCCGCCGCGGGCGAGCCGGCGCTGTGCCGCCTGGGGGTTGCGGATCGGAGTGGCGGCCAGCAACGCCAGCCGCGATGGTGCGTTTCGTTTCTTAGGCCAGAGTCTCATCGCCTGCTTGGGGTATGGTCTGTTCCATAATGAGAAAGCACGAAAGGGCAAGCAAACCCGTGTATATGAGCGACGAGACGCCGGTTTCGTTGCCTGTTTCGTGTTTTCGTTCTTTCCTGCTTTCGTGGTTACTCTGTATTAGTGCTACGGTCTCTTCTGTTCGCAGGTATCCTATGCTGCCAGGGGCGAAACGTCGATCGCCTTCGGTCCGATGTTTCGAGTCGCTCCGGACTTGGCTCTTTGGGGCACGCGCAATCGTGAAGTGCTCTAGAATCGTCGGTCAGGAGAAGCTCTCTGCTCCTGGCTCTGATGTCCCTGTCTGGTGCTTCTTCTTCCAGATCAGCAGCGTTCGCGGCGCGTCCTGCACCGGGATCTTGCGGATCAGATCAAACCGCTCGCGGAACGCGGCAAGAAAGTTCTCCAGCGTGAAGTCTTCGTACAGATCGCGCCGAAACCGCGTCAAGCGGCGAAACATGGCGTCGTCCGTCGGGATGAACTCCAGAACGAGATACTTCTCCGTGAGATCACCGAACAGGTCCCGAATGGCCGCCAGTGGGAGGTTTGCCGAGACGTGCAGATGATGAACGAGGGCGAGCGCGAACACGCACTCCGCGTGGATCCGATCGAGGAAGCTGGGGCGTTCGCGGTTGCGGAATCCGATCGCCGGGCTCGAATTGGCGATATCGACGCACATCGGCAGGATCGACCGCCTGCCGCCGCGGACCTGGCGATAGAGGATGTCGATGCAATCCGGATCACGGTCCACCGAAACGACCCCGGCCCCGGACTCGGCGGCCAGCATCGAATGCCGCCCGGTGTTGCAGCCGATGTCCAGAACCGAGCCCGGTTGGAACTCCCTGAGAAAGGCCCGGACGGCGTCAACCTTCGACGCCTCGGCCCGGTCACTGTAGCTGCTGCTCTCGGCGTAGCCGGTCCACGGCCCATCGGGTCGGCCCGGCCGGGCAAGCCTGGCCAGCTTCGAGCGAAGCCGGCGGAGATTCAGGATCTGGGCCGTCGGGCTCGTCTCCTTGCGCCCGATCCGTTGGGGTGCGGCGTCGGCCCGGCCGTTGGCCGCACGACCGAGCCAATAGGGGAGCGTAACGTCCAGGAGCAGCCCCGGCCTGAGCAGCTCCAGCCGTCCGAAGGCCCGCTGCACCTCCGCCACGTCGCTCCCGTCGAGGTTCGCCAGGAAGTACGACCGCAGACTGTGCCCTTTGCGCCGGTGCAGTAGCAGTGGCAGCGTGAACATCCGGCCAAACTGGCCCAGGGCGATCCAGACGTCCAGCCGCTCCGGCCGTTCGATCGACGCGATATCGATGAATACGGGCCTGCCGCCTGCGAACTGTATGTTGTAGGCCGTCGCATCCTTGAGCGAATACCCGTGCTCGAGCAGGCGCATCTGCAGCTCCAGCGTGGCGATCCCGGCATCAGCCAGCATCGAGGCAGACCATTCGTGCGGATAGCTGATCGGATGGATCCGCTCGTGTTCCAGAAAAGCGGGGAATCCGGGATAAGCCCCGGTCAGTTCGCTTGCCAGCACGGGGTCGTCAACGATCTGCGTGCGGACGATCAGACCGGCCTCGGCCAACTCGGCCAGAAGGCCTTTCTGGTTAAGCTCGGTTACGATATCGAAACAGGTCTGATCGACCGCGCGGAAAACGCGCCCCCCGGCCTCGAAGACGAATCCGCAGGGATCGCGAAAGGATGCCGGATTCCTGCCTTGCAACTCGATTACGGGCATGGCGGCGGATCACTTGCCGGGCGGGCCGCCGGTTACTGAACGGCGATCCTGCCCTGCTCCCTGAATGGCCGATGGACCTCAGCCGATCACGAGTATCTCGAAACCCGGCTCGCGTCTGGACGTGTTCCCGGGCAACCACAGACGTTCGCCCCGACGGTTCAGTCGGTCGAGGGGTCACCCTCGACCGGGGGCCTCCTGGGACGCTGACCGCTTGTCGCCCCGTCGGAAGACGCGGAACACGCCGGCGATAGCCCTGCGGAAGAAGAACCCCGCCCCGATCAGCGAGCCGATGAATACCTGGAGCAGGATACTGCCTGCCCCCGGATCGATATATGCCAGACACAGGTCAATCATCGTCGGATACACTCCTCGTCGTAAGACTGTCCTCGTGGCCGCGTCCCCCCGCGGTCCCGCCTCGGTTTGAGATGAGGTCTATCTGTCCCAGGCATCATCATCATTTCCACGCCAGACGTCGGACACCGCTGAAAGGCTCAGATTCGGCCATGACTTCCTGCAACAGTTGCCGGACGTTCCTGTCCTGTACCTCGGCTTGCAAGGCACACTCAATCAGTGAGCCGATGGTCCGGGTCTCAAAGCGCGAGGTCACGGTGAGCGGGTGTTTCTGTCCTGGCATCTTGACGATCAGGGGCACGTGCGTCCGCGGCTCAGTCCGCCATCCCGCTTTCCACTCCGGGTCCTCCGGCCAGGCGTGGTCCGAGGTGAAGATCACCAGGGCGTCATCGAATCGCCCCGCGTCCTTCATCGCTCCGACGAACCTGCCGATCAGCCGGTCCGCGTTGGCCAGGTTCCTTTCGTAACCCTCAGCGTTGGACCAGTCCCAGGCCCCCTCTCCGCCCGGTCCCCGGTAGCTGCCGTCCTCATTCAGCAGGTACGGGCTGTGCGGACAGGGGTAGTGAAAGAACCCCAGAGTGTTTCGCGGCTGCGCGGTGATGATGTTCAGCACGTCGCCCTGCATGTCGCTGAAGGCTCGAAGCGCCCGGGCATCGTCCATGCGCCTCCCCAGTTTCCTGTACAGGAAGCTGGACCATGGATCCGTCCAGTACCGCATCGCCTCGAAGACCTGCGCGCCCATCTCGATCAGCGCATCCTGCCCGCGGTACCGGGATAGCCAGGGGTATGAGCGGTACACCTCCACCTGATCCCCCAGCAACTCGCGATAGGACACACAGAAGCCGAGCGCGAAGGTGTGATAGCCCTTATCAGCAAGGGGAGAGAAAATGCTTGTCAGGCGCAAACTGGGCACCAGTCTCCCGTCGCGCTTGAAGCTGCACCGACCCTCACCCCACACCACGGGGAGGTTCGTCCGAAACAGAAGGCGGGGTATCGAGACCTCGGTATTCGGCCCCGGCGAATCCGCGTCATGAAACACGATCGACTGCTGGGACAGCTCGGCGAGGTTCGGGAAGATCGGTCGCAGCGAGCCGTCATCCTCGTACGTCCGGTCGTACGACCACGCGTCAAGCACGAACAGGTACACCGGGTGGGCATCGCCGCCCGGCTGACCGGCGCGGACCACGGATGCGGCAACCGGCTCGGGCAGCGAATCGAGGCCGGGCGGGTAGGTCCGGCCCGAAAGCATCTGAAACACGACCACCAGTACCGCCGGCGAGACGATGTAGCCCAATGCCCGGCAGCGCTGCACCAGTCTCAACTCGGGCCGAGCCAGAGAGTAACCCACCAGCACCGCCAACAGCAGCCATAAGGTCTTGATCTCCATCCCCCGCTGGCCGATGTGATAGCCCTCAGCCCGGTGGGTGTGAAACCAGAGGTTCGCAAGCAGTCCCGCCCCCATCGCCACCACGAACAAATGGTTGAAGATGCGGGTCAACAACGGGCGCTTCAGCAACCGCACCAGTCCGGACGCCGCCACGCACACCAATGCGAGCGAGACCATAGAGCCCAGCAACAACAACGTGTCGCGCTGCTGCCACATCGAGAAGTAGCGCGTCCTGGGAACGAGCACGTTGGCGCAATAGGGACTGAACAGAAGGAAGACGACCACCACCGCAGAGACCAGCCGGCTTGCCCACGACTTGAGGCTCGTCCTGAAGGTGCCCATGCAACCGCTGTTCCCTTGCCTGTCTGCCTGAGTTGCCGGCCTGTGCTCACGTGTTGGTGTCAAGAGCCGCCATGCCTTCGGTCCAATCGGGCTTCAGCCTGGCCGCGGTCACCTTTTCCCGGCGTTCCAGGGATTCGGGCGGCAGGAAGTCCAGTACGCTGGGAACGGGACGAGGAAGCGACTCGAACCCGATCCTTTCACGAGTGACGTAGAGAGGACGACCGCGAACCTCATCGTAGACCCGGGCCAGGTACTCACCGATGACGCCCAGAGCCACCAACTGGATCCCACCGAGTAACACCAGTGCCGAACCCAGCCAGACCAGGTCCGCCACCTCGGGTCCGACGCCCAACCTGCCCGCCACGCACGCCAGCAAGGCAGCGATCGCCAGCATGCTCACGATACATCCCATCACCGTGATCATCTTGAGCGGTGCGATTGAGAAGGCGAACATGCCGTCCAAAGCGAAATGGATCAGCCGGCCCAAGCTGTACTTGGTCCGGCCGTTGCGGCGAATGTCGCGGTCGTATTCGACCTCGGTGTGCCTGAAGCCTACCCAACTGCGCAGCCCGCGGACAAACCGCGTCCGCTCGGGCAGGTGGTTCAGCTCCTCAACCGCCTGCCGGTCCATCAGCGCGAAGTCGCCGGTATCGAGCGGAATCGGCACCTCGCTGAGCCGGCGCAACAGTCGGTAGAACAGGAAACACGCCGCGCGCTTGGCCAGGTGCTCGCGGCGGCGGTGGCGGCGGGCGAAGACGATCTGGTAACCCTCGCGCCATTTGTCGATCAGTGCCGGGATCACCTCGGGCGGGTCCTGGAGATCGCCGTCCATGGTGATGACCGCCCGACCGGCTGCGGACTCGACACCGGCGCATAGTGCCGGCTGGTGGCCGAAGTTGCGCGACAGGAAGATGCCCTTGACCGCCGAATCCTGCTCGTGAAGCTCAGCGATGATCTTACCCGTGCGATCCCGGCTTCCGTCGTCTACGTAAATGATTTCGTACGGAATCGCCAGACGGCGCAGGGTGGTCGTCAGCCGGACGTGCAGGGTCGGCAGGTTCTGCTCTTCGTCACAAAGTGGAACAACGACGGAGCATTCGAGGGTCACGGGCGGCGTTCCTTCCATGAAACAACCGGCGACCGGACCGGCCGCCGCGGGGTCAATCCCTTGAGATTCTCCCTTGGGAGCATCGGCGAGTTTCCGGACCGTGTTAAGCTAAATCCGGGACCCCGATCGGGTTATCTGACCTGCGCACGGGGCTTTCAAAAGAGCAATATCGAATAAGAGTCGGTCTGCCGGTTTACCGATGTTATGGGACGATGACGCCCATGATGCCTGCCAGTGATGTGGCCGGGCCCATCCGCGCGGGAACCCGCAGCCGGCCCCGAAACGCGACGATGCTCCTGGCTGCCACGTTCGCGGTGGTCTGGCTCGTCTCGCTGAGCCGCAGCCTCTTCGACCCGCCTGGCTTCGACCACGGCCTGTACCAGTACATCACCGAGCGCGTCATGGCCGGTGAGCGGATGTACGTGGACGTCTGGGATCAGAACCTGCCCGGCATCATCGGCATTCACTGGCTGGCGAGCGTTCTGGTGGGCCGCTCACCGGTGGCGTTGCGGGTCTTCGACGCAGGTTGGCAACTCCTCACGCTGATCGCCCTGGTTGCACTGTGCGTGCGGGACGGCCGCCGCTGGCAGGTCGGGTGGCTGGCGGCGGCGCTGTACGTGCTGGCGTACTACGGCCTCGGTTACGTGAACACCGCCCAGCGCGAGGGCTTTGCCGTTTTGCCGCTGTTGTTGGCGGCGCATGCCATTGCCCCGGCGGGGCCACGAGGAACGCCCGGTCCCCTTGTCGGTGCCCGTCATCTGTTCGCCGGGATCATGGGCCTCGCCGCCTTCGCTCTGAAACCACCGCTGGGATTGTGCTTCGGGATACTGTGGTTGCTGACCCTGTCCGAGTCGTGGCGTCGGCGGGGTGAAGGACGCCCCGCGTGGGCGGGTATCACCGCCCTGACCGCAGGGTTCACCCTGGCGGCGGCGGCCGGCGTCGGGCTGGTGGTTCGGCTGGGCTGGTGGGATGGCTTCTGGCCCGTACTGACCAGACGGGATGTGCCCGGCTACATCCATGGCGTTGACATCATTCGCGCCGTGGTGCCCTATGGGGTCGCCGGGCTGGCGGTGATCGGTTGCGTTGCCTGGTGCCTGCGCCCTTCGCGGAACGACCGCCACCCGGTGCCGGGCCAACTACAGTCGTGGGGATGGGCCCGGATACTCACCGTCGGCGCGGTCATCTTCGGCCTGCTCGTAACCGTGGAGCGCTGGCCCGCCTGGCAGCAGACTTTTGTCCGCTTGGCCGGTCTGCTGCTGCCGGCACTCGGGGCGGTGCTCTTGAGCCGATGGCGTCAGCGGTCGCGGATCTGGCGCGTGAACGCCCTGCTGGCGGGCGCCTCGTTCGCCGCCCTTGTGTGGCAGGGATGGTTCTACCTGTACCATTACCCGCCCCTGCTGGCCTTCGCCGCCTACCTGGCCGCCAACGAGATGGTCGATCGGTTCAAGCGATTCAATGAGATCAGCCCGCCCGCCCGCATCTGGGGCGTCGCCTGTTTGGCCGGCGCCGCCCACCTGGCCGTCAGCACCTGGGGCTGGACCATGACCTTCTACACCCGCTCCCCCTACGTACTGGCCGACGCCACCCTCGCCGAGCATTACACGCGGGTCACCAAACACAAGACCCGGTTCCCCACTTACGAGACGACGGCCCAGGTCGCGGAACGGGTGCGGGCATTGACCACAGAAAGCGACCCCATCGCGTGTCTGCTCGACGAGCCTCGCATCTACTGGCTATCGCAAAGACCGGCTGTTTACCCGCTGGTCAGGATGCAGGATTGCTATAGCCACAAGTTCCCCGGCCTCCTGCGTGCCGTCTGCGACAGGATGCCCAAGGTGGTCCTCGCCCGAATCCCCCGCGCATTTCGCGACACGACGGATCACGGTGCGATACAGTCGGCCGTCTTCAAAGAGCTGACAAGATACTTCGGCCCGCCCGCCCGGATGATCCGCCAGCGCTACCGGATAACTGAGATCATCAACAACGACGTGTGCATCCTGGAACCGGGGCAACCGGGACAATGAGCAATGAACTCAGACTCACCGATCTCGACAACGACGAGCCGCCGGCTGACAACTGATGGCAGACTGCTGATAGCTGGCGGCTGACGGCTGACAGCTTCTTCTTAGAACATCTCGCCGTGCCAGAAGTCCAGATCATCGTCCGGGAACGGGGCGGCAGGCGTGTCCTCGCGCGTCGCGGTCATGCTGAGCGGTGGCTGCATGACCACCGCGGGGGCAGATCGCGCCCGGGGCTCGAACCCGAGTTCCCGGAACACGTGCCGAATCGCCCGCCGGCCCGGCGTGGTCACCAGGTAGTCGGCATCGTGATCGCACGCGAGCTTCAAAGCGGCGCACAGTAAGGTGTGGACGGCCTCGATCCGGTCCGGGAGGGTGATCAACTCCTCGACAAACGCCGTGCGCCGGGTCTTGCGCTCATCGAGGAACACCACGGCGGCCCCGATCGGATGGCCGTCACGATCGCGCAGCACGAGCACCCGGATGTTCTCACGTTCCGGATGGCGGCCGTAGCGCCAGCCCAGATAGGCCTGGGTCCGGTCGATACCCACCACGCCGGCGCCAGGGGACTGCGTCCGCTGGACACCAGCGCTCTCTTTGCCCGTACGATCATGATCGCCGGGGTTCATTTCAGTGCTGCCCCAGGCGAAGCCTTCCCATATCCAGCCCAAATCGCCTGCCAACTGCGGCACGGTGGTTTCGAGCCGGCACCCGACGGGGATAGGAACGGCCGGTCCGTAGTGAAGGTATCGGTAGCACCGGCCAAGCGCACCGGAAACCACGAAACCGGCCCGGCTGCACAACAGCCGCCTGACGACTCGGCTGGTCGCGCTGCGGCACGCGCGGATCTGCTGGGTCAGGCTCGCGGGCGCCCGCCAGAACTGGCGTGTCCACAGGACCGGTTGGCACCCGAACCGGCTGAATACGGCGCCGGTCTTTTCGTTGGCGGTGGTGGCCATCGCCACGCAGTCCTTCGCCGTCGAGAAGAATGCCTCGGCCAGTTGCAGCCCGGCGAAGACGCCGCCGCGCGCGAGGGCGTCGTCGGCCACCACGTAGTCAGCCCCGACAACACCGGTCACGCGCTCATCGCCCACCCGCAGGGGAATGTACACCGCGCCGAGGTGACCCGTGATGCGGTCCCCGTCGGCCAGCACCCATCCCGCCGGCCGATCCCCGCGATAGGGATTGCTCCAGTACTGCCAGCTCCAGCGGGCGCGCCATCGCTCTCCGTCGGCCGGAACGTCGGGAAGGCCCGCCACCAGGAGCGCGTGAATGCCCTCGGCGTCTTCAGGTTGCACCGGCCGCAGCAGCGCAGAACCGACCGCCTGTCGCGCGCGGGGTTCGCCGGGCGCTTCCGCAGCGGGTGAGTCAGAGTTATATGCCTGCCGGTTCATGACACCTTACCGGATGAAGCGTTGCCACAGACCGAACAAGACCCGCCCAACCTGGGCCGACACGATCAACCGGGGCAACTGCAGCAGGTTCGCGGTCGAGCAACTGACCACGTCCTGCTCCAGGGTCAAGCCGCAACAGTAGCCGGCCTCCGCCACGACTCGCCCGGTCTCGTCGGAGATGGCAGCGGCCCGGCCGTAGGGATACGAGAAGTGCGGACTGTGGTTGCCGATGCGCTGGTGCAACAGATCGCGGGCGGTGAGGACCTCGTGCCGGATCACCCCCGGCGGCTGCGAGGCCAGCGCGATGTGGTTCAGCGAATGACTGCCCACGTCCACACCGGCCGATTTCAGCTCTCGCGCCTGGTCCCAGGTCATCGGTGAAAACGACGGGTACCGCGCACGGAGCGAGGCGATCTCGTCCTCCGAGTAGCACGCGTAGAGTTCCTCCAGCCTCGATCGCCGTTCGTCGTCCGGCACATAGCGGCAAAGCTGGTGGATCCGGGTGACGGCCTCGCGGCGCCGCTGGTTCGTGGTCAGATCGAACTCGCCGTCATGACCACTCCAGCCGAACGACAGGTGCCGCCGGCTCCCACGGTGGACGAGAACGCGAACGTCGTCGATCCACTGGCGGCGCTGAGTCTCGACCAGCATCGCAGGCAGAAAGGCCGACCAAGGCATCCGCATCCTCGCCAACTCGCCGGCGGCGACGGTGTGGTTGTTCGCGTACCCGTCGTCGAAGGTGATGACAATGCTCTTGGGCGGTGGAGGGTCGTGCTCTTGAATGGCCTGCACCAGCTCCGCCAGCGGAATCACGTGGAACCCCGAGCGGAGCACGCCCAGCAGCTTGCGGAAGTCCCGCACGTCCAGTGAATCACTCTCGACCTCGGGATCCGCTCGATGGGCCGTCACCGCGTGAAAACAGAGGATCGCCGCCCGGTCCTCGATGTCCGGCAAGCTCTCGTGGGCCCCCGCCCGGCGCATCAGGTTCCCCCAGCGGTGCCGAACGAGCGCGCCCTCAGCCGCCGGCAGTGCCGCCGCCTTCGCCTCCACGCGCCACGAAATAGCAGAAAAGACCCTGCGCCTCACTTGCGTCGTCCAATGAGCGTACCGCTGCCGTACCGGCATGATGAGCCCGTCCGGCACACCTGTTATCGGCCGGCCAGGCCCGCCAATCGCGATAGAGCTACCGGGAAAGCGCCGAAGACAAGCATCTTGACGAGTTATTAGACCTGGATCGACATTGGGACATAACTCCAAAGAGCCGCGGGCTTTGTATGTGTTCAGCGACCTCCGACGCGATCAGGGCCGGTTCCGACACAGTCAGAGCCGGCCTCTGTGAGGCCGGTGTTTGCTCGGATCGGGAAACCTCACTCCGCGAAGAAGTACCGGGCTCGCAGAGCCCGGCTCGGAGCCGTTGTCCACGCTAAACACGTACCGGGCTTTAGCCCGCCGCTCGTTGTTATCGAGATCGGTCGCTTCGACTTCTAACCCTCCGCTTCGCGGCGGGCGAAGCGAGATGCCCTGCGGAGCCATTCCATGCGGGACAGGGGCAGCATGCCGTAGTTGTATACGTTGACCGATCGCACACCCAACCGGGCGGCATGCGACACCGCACCGACGAACGTCTCGGAGTCCGGGCAAGGCGGCGTGCAGGCGTTGAAACCCAGCTCGACGCGGGCCATGTCCTGGGTCTCATCCCAGGTTTCTCGAACGACCGCCTCGATAACGCCCTGTCGATCCGGGTAAGGACAATGCCGGAGTAGCGCATCGCACCCGGGGGCTATGGCCTTGAAGTCCGTGGCGGCCTGGTAGCGGTCGCCGACCCGATGGACCGCGACCCGGCACCCGCACGACTGCTTGACCGACCGGATCAGCGAGGTGACCTGGCCGCACCGCCAGTCAACGTAGGCCTGGAGAACCGGGTCGTTCGCGACGAAGTCGGGCAGCGGTTGGTCGATGGGCTTGCCGGTGGCGAACAACCGTTCGAGCGTTGCGCTCACGCTGCGAGCCGCCGCCTCGACGTCAAGCCCCTCGCGCTTGGCTGCCTGCCGGCACGACTCGCAGAAGCACAGGCTGTAAAGCCACCGTCCCACCTCCCCAAGCTCGAAGCCGACCTTCTCGTGAGCGTGCCGGTGGGGGCGCGCCGGGAACGACGGCCGCTCCAGCTCGATCGTCTCGAAGGGGTAATGTTCCGCCAGATCCTCGACCATCGCCCGGACGTACTCGCGGACGTCGGGGTTGACCGGGCACAGCCAGGTCGGGTCCAGATCGCCGAAGACGTTCTTGGCTGCGCTGCTCTGATACCGGTCGACCGTGACCGAGCTGTGGCAGCAGACGGTCCATCCACGGAGAGTCAGCCCGCGTTTGTCGCAGGCTTCGGCAACGGCGGCGAGCGGGTTGCTCTTCTTGAGCCAGGTTGCGACCACGGGGCGAATGCGCGTGCCCGCGTAAGCGGCGGCGTGGGGCTGAAACTGCGCACCGCCGGGGGATCGGAACGTCCGGGGCGAAACACCCGCGTGCGGGCGAAGCTGATCCACGCTGTGATAACAGGTGGCCACGCTGATCCCCGTCGCCCCCGCTTCACCCTTGAGGCGATCGAGCACCTCGTCGATTCTCTCGTCAACCAGATCCCAGAGATAGCACCACAGGTTGATTTGGAACATTTCCTGTCCTTTGCGTGAAAAACGGTCCACGCAGACGCGGAGTGTAATGCAAAACGGTTCGGGGGGCCACGCCTCCGATTGCCCCAGCAGGCCCCGTCTTCAGATGAAAGCTTGGCAAAGCCTGTATGATTCATTAGCTTTCCGGCAACAGAGACAAGAGGGCCCGGGGGGTGCTTGAATCAACGGGCAGGATCAACTTGCGGCGGCAAGAAGCCCCCTCAATCCCGCGTTTCCAAAGGGGGACGCTGAACAGGTGGATGGATGGCGCGATTGCCGGTCATCGTTGTATGCGGCGTGGGGTGGCTGGTCGTGGCGGCGGCGTTGGCGGCTCCGCTGGCGGGGATGGTACTGGTGGCGACGGGCAGTGGAACCATCGCCACCGGAATGGTCGCGGTGCCCTCGGGGTGGGTTCTGCTGGTTCGCAGCCTGACGCTGTCGGCGGTGGCCACGCTAGTGGGGCTGCTGCTGGGCCTGTTGCCGGCGGGGCTCCTGGGTTCGAGTCGAGGCCCGATGACGCCGGTGCTGCTCGGGCTGACGCTTGTCCCGTTGCTCGTTCCGCCGCAGGTGTACGCCTATGCTTGGCAACTGGCGACGTCGCCGCAGGGTGTGCTCGGTGGGATTCTGACCTGCGACGTGTCGTCGATGTGGGTGGGCGGTGCGGTGCGGTCGGGCATGATATCGGCCGGGTGGTTGTGGCCGGTGGTTGCGATGATCCTGGCCGCCGGCTGGCGATCGACCGGTCAGACGGTGTATTCGCTCGCGATCCTCGACGCTACCCCGGGCCGGGCGTACCTCCGGGCGGTGGTGCCGGTCCTCAGGCCCCACCTGATGGCCGCGGCTGCGCTCGTGTTCGCGCTGACGCTGATCGAGTACGCGATTCCGCATCTAACGCTGTCGCGGGTTTACGCGACGGAGTTGCAGGTCCTTCTGGACGTGGGGGCCCCGCCGGAACAGGTGATGCGGATGGCCGCCCAGGTGATCGTGATCGTGCTGGTGCTGGCAGGCGTGGTGGCGTGGAGCGTACGTTCGACGGCGGACTGGCAGTCGGTCGATGCGGCCGATGAGGCGGACCTCAGAGCCGGCTCACCGCGGTGGGCCGTGCGGACTCCTGCCGGTCGGGCGGCATGGGGCGGTTCGTGCCTCGTCTGGTTGGGGACGGTCGGCTTGCCCATCGGCGTGATGGCCGCCTCGCTCCGGTCGATCCGGGCATGGACGGAGGGTTTCGTTCTCTTTGCCCGAGAATGGGGCGTTTCGCTGGTGGTGTCGCTTGTCGCGGCCTTGCTGGCGGCGGCCCTGGCGATGGGGACGGCGGTGCTGGGTCGGGCGACGGCTTGGCGGTGGCTACGGATCGGATCACTGACGGCGCTCCTGGCGGCGCTGATGCCGCCGGCCGCCCTGGGCCTCGGGTTCGTGGTGGTCTTCAATCGCGCGGGCACCGTAGGAGACGTGTACACTGAAACGCCCTGGGTCTGGATCCTGGCGCTGGTGGGCAGGTACGGGGGGATCGCGGTGTTGATCGCGTGGCTGGCGGTCGGTCGCCGGGGCATCGTGGCCGCTGACCAGGCCCGCACCGACGGCGCGGGCGGGGCCGGCGTGCTGGCGTTTGTGCTGCTGCCGATGGTCTGGCCGTCGCTGCTGGCGGCAGCGCTGATCGTCGTAGCGCTGTCGCTGTTCGAGGTCATCGTGACGCAACTGGTCGGGCCGGTGGGCTTCCCGAGCATCGCGATGACCATCCTGGGCCACATGCATTACGGACGGGACGACGTGGTGATCACCACGAGTCTGACCGTGGTGGCAGCAGGTGTTGTGCTGACGCAAGTCTGCGGTCGGCTCTTGGTCAGAGCGAAGAGGTAGTCCGTTGACGCTGCGCTATCGAGATTCAGCCGTCCGTGGTCAGCGGTCAACGGTCAACGCACGGGGATCAGCGAACCGGCCGATCCCCCGCCCGGTCCACTTCCAACTCTCAGATGCCCGTCGCTGGCCGGCGTCTTGGGCCGGGCTCGTCATCGCGGCGCTCATTGCGGCGGGAAGCGCCGGCTGCCGGGATCACGGGATTGCCGGTCGCAGGCCCGATAAGATCGTCGGCGAGCACGGTCTGGGCCCGGGTCAATTCCACCGGCCACGCGCAATTGCCTGCGGGCCCGACGGCAGCGTGTTCGTCGTGGACATGACCGCCCGCATCCAACGATTCAGTCCCGACGGCGAGTTCGAGACCTCCTGGCGAATGCCCGAGTGGGAAGCGGGCAAGCCCACCGGGATTGCGGTGGACGCCAGTGGCCGGGTACTGGTGGCGGACACGCATTACCACCGGGTGATCATCTACGATCGCAACGGGCGGGAGCTGGGCCGGTTCGGCTCGGGCGGCGAAGGCGAGGGTGAGTTCATCTACCCGACCGATGTGGCCGTCGATGCGGGCGGGGACTTGTACGTCAGTGAATACGGGGGAAACGACCGGGTAAGCCGCTTCTCCCCCCAATTCGAATACCTGGGTTCTTTTGGCGGGCAGGGGGCGGGAGATGCGGCGCTGCTGCGGCCGCAGTCACTCGCGCTGGACGCCGACGGCACGCTATGGGTTGCCGACGCGGTTCATCATCGGATCTGTCGGTTCAGCCGGACGGGTGAACTCCTGTCGTGCTTCGGCTCTGCCGGCCGGGCCCCGGGCCAGCTACAATACCCTTACGACATTGCGATATGTCCGGACGGCACCCTGCTGGTTTGTGAGTTCGGGAACAACCGGCTGCAGCGATTCGATCGCGAGGGGCGGTGCCTGGAAACCTGGGGTGGGCCGGGCCGGGAGCCGGGGCAACTGCTGGACGCCTGGGGGGTGGCCGTCGGCAAGGATCGGCGGGTGTACGTCGTTGATTCCAGAAACCACCGGGTGCAGATGTTTAGAATGTGAATTGAGAGTTGAGAATCGAGAACTGAGAAGTGGGCTTGCTCACTTCTGAATGGCCGTGCGTAATTACTCGCCAGCAACGAGCCACGGGCTGGAAGCCCGCGCGGCCTGTCGTGCACACTGGCGGGGCCTAATCGCACGCCGTCATTCAGCTTCTCCCTTTTGACTTCCAGCGGCATGCCCGGTGATCTCGACGGATGGTGGCGTGGGAAACGGTGAGTCGATGACGTTGGCACTCAGTTGGTCCATCTCGTTCGACCGACCGGAGTGGCTGTGGCTGCTGGCGGTGATTCCGCTGATCGTGGTGGTCTCCCGGCGCTCCCTGGCGGGTCTCGATCGCCAGCGTCGGATCGTGGCAGTGGCGTTACGAAGCGTCGTGATCGCGCTGCTGGCGCTGGCCCTGGCCCGCATCGAGTACGTGAAGCGAAACGATCACGTGGCGGTGATGTTCGTGCTGGACAAGTCCCGGAGCATCCCGGAGGACCTTCGACTGGCGGCCCAGGCTTACGTCAGGAAGGTCGCCCTGGACGCGGATCGCGACGACCGCATCGGGGTGATCGGCTTCGACGGCCAAGCGGACGTGGACCTGATCCCGAGCCGGGGCGGCGCGAGCGCCTTCGGCTTCGGGATGACCGTCCAGCCCGACCGCACGGACATCGCGGCGGGTCTGCGGCTCGCGCTGGCGGCGTTCCCGGAAGGCTATGCCCGGCGAGTGGTCATCCTGACCGATGGTAACGAGAACGTCGGGAAGGTCACCGAAGAGATCGAAACCGCGATCGCCAACAAGGTCGCGGTGGACGTGATCCCGCTGGCGTACGAGCACGCCAACGAGATTCTATTCGACCGGATCGTGGTGCCCGCCCATGCGAGCCTGGATACTAAGATCCCCCTCCGGCTGATCGTTCGGAGCCGGCAGCCTGCTCGTGCCCGGCTTACGCTGTATCACGGGGACGAGGAGGTCCCGCTCGCCGAGCCGATTCTCACCCTGGGGGGCGGCATGAGGCCGGAACCGTTCACGACCTCGATCGCACTCCACAGCGGCGGGGTGCATCGGTTCGATGCCCGGCTCACCCCGATTCCCGAGCAGGGCGACTCCATCCCGGAGAACAATCGGGCCACCGCGTTCACCTTCGTCGAAGCTGAGGGCCGCGTCCTCGTCCTCACCCAGCCCGGTTCCACCGACGACCGGGTGCTTTACGAAGCACTGAAACGCGAACAAGTGGAGGTGGAAATGCGCGGGGTGGATCAACTGAACGTCGATCTCCTGGCGCTGCAAGCCTACAGCGTGGTCATTCTGGCCAACATATCGGCGGACACCTTCACCGAGGGTCAACACAAGGCCCTGGCCAGCTACGTGAAGGACTTCGGGGGCGGGCTGATCATGACGGGAGGGGACGAGTCGTTCGGGGCCGGCGGGTGGATCGGCTCGCCGGTGGAGGAGGTGAGCCCGGTCTCGTTCGATGTCAAGCACAAGAAGATCCTGCCCCGCGGTGCCCTGGCGATCATCATGCACAGTTGCGAGATTCCTCGCGGCAATTACTGGGGCGAGCAGGTCGCAACCGCCGCTGTCAAGACCATCAGCTCGCGCGATTACCTGGGCGTGATCTGCTACAACCCGAGATTCAATGGACCACACTGGGACGTTCCTCTTGACTTCGCCACCGACAAGGCGGCGATCGTCCGGAAGATCAAACAGATGCAGATCGGCGACATGCCGGACTTTGGAAACACGATGGAAATCGCCATTGGCGAACTGATGGCCAAGAAGGACGCTTCCCAGCGCCACATGATCATCATCAGCGACGGCGACCCGTCGCCCCCGACCCAACTGACCATCCAGAAGATGCGCGATAGCCGGATCACGTGTTCGACGGTAGGCATCGGCTACGGTATGCACGTGGTGGAAAAGACGCTGCGGGTCATCGCCCGGCAAACCGGAGGGCGCTTCTACCCCTGCAAGAACCCGCGGCAATTGCCGCAGATCTTCGTGAAGGAAGCGAAGGTGGTCAGAAGGCCGCTGATCGACGATCGCCGCTTCTCGCCGAGCATGGATTTTGCCTTCGCCCAGACGGTGCTCGGGATCAGCGGGTCGGAGCTTCCGGCGCTGGGCGGGCTGGTTCTGACCGAGCCCAAGGCCGACATTATCATGCCGCTGGTTCGCAAGACGCGGGACGGCAAGAACGACCCGGTGCTGGCCCACTGGAACTGTGAGATGGGCAAGATGGCGGTTTTCACCAGCGGCTGGTGGCCCAAGTGGGGATCGGACTGGGCGGGGTGGCCCAAGTTCGGCAAGTTCTGGGCCCAGGTGGTCCGCTGGGCGATGCGGCAAGCAGGCTCGGCGGATTTCGACATCGCGACCCGGCTCGAAGGCGACAAGGGCAAGGTGGTCATCGAAGCCCTCAACAAGGACGCTTCTTACCTGAACTTCCTGCAGATCAGGGGGCTGTTGACCCTGCCCTCGATGGAAAGCAAGCCGCTGCATCTCACCCAGACGGGCCCAGGCCAGTATGAAGCCACCTTCGAGGTCAACGACAACGGCGAGTACCTCGTGAACCTGCGATATACCGACCCCGAGCGGGAGTCGGGGCTGCTCCGGACGGGGCTGAGCGTGCCCTACTCGCCGGAGTTCCGGCAGTTGCAGACGAACATGGCCCTGCTGGAAGGGGTAGTGGATCGGACGGGGGGGCGGCGGTTGACGATGAACGCCGACGAGGACGACGTCTTCAGCAGGGACCTGCCGCCGTCGGTATCGCGGCAACCGATGTGGCGGTGGGTGGTGCAGTGGTTGCTCTTGCCGCTGTTCCTGCTGGACGTTGCCGGCCGGCGGTTGGCATCGGCGCTGGCGATGTCGATTTACGTTGAGCTCGCGGTGTTCGCGGTGCTGTTTGGGATGCTTTATGCGGCCAAGGCCACGTTAATGGCATACGTGGGTGCACTGGTGCTGGCGGAACTCGTCGGGTGGTCGATCCGGGCACGGTACATCGGCCCGACTATCCGGTTTTTCACTGCCAGCGCGACGGCCCTGTCGCGGGCCGGCCAACGGAGCGCCGCGTCGCTGGCACAACTGAGAGATGTCCGCCAGAAGGTACGGGAGGACCTGGAGGCCAGGCCGGCGGAGGGAGATCGGCCCCCGACGATTCCGCTGGAGCCGGCGGCGGACTCGAAAGCCCGGTTCGACGCGGGTGACGCGGCGGCGGCCAAGCCGGCGGGCGACCTGACGGAGGAACTCGGCGGGGCGGCGGCTTCAGAGAAAACCGCGGGGCCGGCGGCCACACCGAAGAAACCCCCTGGTAAACCGACCAGGCCCGAAGATCTCGCCGCACGGCTGCGTCAGGCCAAGCAACGGGCGCGGGATCAGATGAAAGATCGCGACAATGAGGCGCAATAATCGGTGTCATCGGCCGAAGCTGAATGACCGCGCGCAATTACGCGCCGAGGGCGAGTAGTCCCAGAACCGGAGGAACATCCCATGGCCGAGGTGATCGACCCGAAAGTGGAAAAGGCAGCCCGCGAGTTCTGCCAGAAATACGAGCGACTTCGCGAGGAGATCGCCAAGGTGATCGTCGGCCACGGCCAGATCGTGGATGGCGTGCTCACCTGCCTGTTCGTGAGCGGACACGCCCTGCTGGAGGGGGTGCCGGGCCTGGGCAAGACGTACCTGATCCGCACGCTGGCCCAGGCCCTGAGCCTCGACTTCAGCCGGATCCAGTTCACGCCCGATCTGATGCCGGCCGACATCATCGGGACCAACATCATCACGGACGACCCGTCCAGCGGTCGGCGCGAGTTCCGCTTCCAGCAGGGCCCGCTGTTCGCCCAGATCGTGCTCGCCGACGAGATCAACCGGGCCACGCCCAAGACCCAGTCCGCCCTGCTCGAAGCGATGCAGGAGCATACCGTCACCGTTGGCCGAGAGAAGTACCAGCTCGAAGAGCCGTTCTTCGTGATGGCGACCCAGAACCCGATCGAGCAGGAGGGGACCTATCCCCTGCCCGAAGCCCAGCTCGACCGGTTCTTCTTCAAGCTGCTTGTGGAATACTCGTCGCGGGAGGAGTTGAAGACGATCCTCGACCGCACGACGACCGCTCATCAGCCCAGGGTCGAGGCGGTCATGAGTCAGGAGGAGATCGTTGGCTCTCAGCGGCTGGTGCAGCGGGTGGTAATGGCGCCGCACGTGCAGGATTACATCGTCCGACTGGCGATGGCCACGCACCCGGACAGCGAGTTCGCCCCGGAGATGGTCACCAAGTATGTGCGCTGGGGTTCGAGCCCGCGGGGAGCCCAGGCGATCACGCTGGCCGCGAAGGTCCAGGCCCTGCTCGACGGGCGGTTCAACGTCAGCTTCGAGGACGCCCGGAAGGTGGCCGCCCCGGCCCTGCGGCACCGGATTCTCCTGAACTTCGAAGGCGAAGCGGAGAACCTGAATACCGACGCCGTCGTGGCGGCGGTCCTCAAAGAGACCCCGACCGTGGCGGAAGCCGCTGTGCGAGCAACGATGAGCGATGAACGATGAATGATGAATGATGAACGATGAATGATGAATCAAGAGGAGAGGACTGAGAAAGGATGTTTAACCGCGACCCGAAGGGGAGCGCGTTGACCGTTTAGCCGCGACCCGAAGGGGAGCGCTTGGATGTTGCGAAGCCGCAAGCGACGGGCAACGGTGCGGCGCTCGGCGTGAACCGGGCGGGGCACCACCCGGCTCGCTGATTGTCGAAAACTGAAAACTGGAACCCGACAACTGACAACTTCAAACATGGCCGTCACTACGAGAAGTAACGATCTGCTCGACCCGGACTTCATGACCCGTCTGGAACGGCTGGACATCGTGTCGCGCAAGATCTTCGCGGGTCGGATGAAGGGTGAGCGGCGGAGCAAGCGCAAAGGGCAGTCGGTCGAGTTCGCCGACTACCGCAACTACGTGGTGGGCGACGACCTGCGGTTTCTGGACTGGAACATCTACGGCCGGCTGGAGCGGCTGTTCGTCAAGCTCTTCTTCGAGGAGGAGGACCTGCACGTCAACGTGCTGATCGACGCCAGCAAGTCGATGGACTTCGGCAAGCCGGCCAAAGCCCTGTACGCCAAGCGGGTGGCGGCGGCGATCGCGTACATCGGGCTGGTGAACTACAACCGGGTGAGCGTGACGGCGTTCTCCGATCAGTACGGACCGGAGATGGTGGGCGTCCGCGGCCGGCACCTGATCCACCGGGTGCTGGGGCTGCTGGCTGAGCTGGAGCCGGCCGGCGCGGGCAACATGACCGCCGCGTGCAAACGCTTCGCGATCCGCCATCCGCAACGGGGGGTGGTGCTCATCCTCAGCGACTTCCTGGACAAGGGGGGCTTCCAGGCGGGGATGCGCTACCTGATCGGCCGGCAGTACGACCTGTACGCGATTCAGATGCTCTCGCCCGAAGAGGTCGAGCCTGAACTCACCGGGGACCTGAGCCTGCGCGACGTCGAGGACGGCGACATCGCCGAGATTACCGTGAGCCGGTCCCTCATCAACCGCTACCGGCAGAACCTGAACGCCTACTGCCAACAGCTTCGCGACTTCTGCACGCGACGCGGGGTCACGTACCTGTTCACGAGCACGAAGGTCCCGTTCGATCAACTCGTGCTCACGTACCTGCGGCAAAGGGGACTCTTGAAGTGAACCTGCTTGCCCCCTGGTACGTTCCGGTGCTGGCGGCGGGCCTGACCGTGCCCCCGCTGATTGTGCTCTATTTCCTAAAGCTCAAGCGCCGCCAGGTGCCAATCGCTTCGACCCTGCTCTGGAAGCGGGCGGTGTACGATCTGCAGGTCAACTCGCCGTTCCAGAAGTTGCGGAACAACCTGCTGCTGATCCTGCAATTGCTGATTCTCCTGGCCGCGGTGCTGGCGATCAGCGAGCCGATGTGGGCCGGCCGTCGGAACGCGGACAATGCGGTCGTGCTGATGATCGATCATTCGGCGTCGATGGCTGCCGACGAGGGCGAGGGGCAGACGCGCCTGGATGTCGCCAAGCAGGAAGCCCATAAGGTCATCGACGACATGAGCACCGACCAGCGGGCGATGCTGATCGCGTTTGCCGATCGCGCCAGACTGCTGACCTCCTTCACCGACGACAAGGACGAATTGCGCCGGCAGATTGACAGGACCGAGCAGACCGACGCCCCGGGCCGCCTGCGCGACGCGATGCAGTTGGCCGAGGCCCATTCCACGCCCACGGGCGAAGGGATCGGTACGGACGTGCAAATCACCATGTCGCGATACATCGTGCTGACCGACGGCCGTCTTCCCGACGCCCGGGACATCGTGGTGGAGCGGGGTACCCTGGAGATCGCGCGCACGGGAAAGGCCACCGAGAACGTCGGCATCGTGAACCTGGACGTTCGGCGGAACTACGAGCGGCCCGAGCAACTGAGCGTTCTGGCCCGCGTGCGCAACTTCGGGGGTCGCCCGGCCAATCGCGACATCTCACTGCTGGTCGATGGTGAACTGAAGGACGTCCAGACCCTCGGGCGGTTGGCACCGATCGCGGCGGAGAACGAATTGGGCGGCATCGACCTGTCGGGGGTACCACCCGAGGGCAACGAAGCGACCGTCTCGTTCGAGCTCATGCTGGCGTCGGCCGCTTACATCGAGGTCCGGCTCTCGAGGAAGGACGCCTTTGCCACCGACGATCAGGCGTGGGCGGTGGTGCTGGCGCCGCGCCCGATCACCGCCCTGCTGGTCTCGGCCGGCAACCGCTACCTTCGCGACGTGGTGGACGCCTTCTCGCACGGTCTGCTCGACGATTACGAGGTCTGGCCACCGGAGCAGTACGAAGAGGCACCGGAGGAGGAACTCGTCAAGGACGGGCGCTGCCGGTTCGATGTGGTAATCTTCGACGGCCACTCGACCGAACGCCTGCCGCCGGGCAATTACCTCTTCTTCGCGTCCGTGCCCCTGATCGACGAGGTCGATATCGGAGATATGGTCACCCGCGAGGTCTTCCTCGATTGGGACGAGACGCACCCGATCCTCCGGCACGTGGCGGTCGAAGCCATAACCGTCTTCTCCTGGCTCGATCTCAAGCTGCCCCCGCAGGCGACCACGCTGATCGACGGCACCAAGGGGCCAATTCTCGCCCTGCTCAATCGCGAGCGGAACCAGTACCTGATCTGCGCGTTCGGCATCTTCGATGCAGACCGGACGCACCTGAACACCGACTGGGTGTTCCAGGAAGGTATCGTGGTGTTCATGTCGAACGCATTGCGATACCTGGCGGGCAGTTCCACGATCGGTCAGCAGCCGTCGGTCACTCCCGGCAAGGCGTTCACGGTGGCGGTCCGGCCGGGCACGAAGTCGGTTACGGTCCGCCGGCCGGACGGGGCGACAGAAAAGGTGCCGGTGCAACCCTCGGGCCTGGTGACCTACGGCCAAACCGACCGGATCGGGCTTTATTCGGTCTCGACCGGAATCGCGGGCGGCGATACCCGGGCCGTCAATCTCCTCGACGAGAACGAGAGCTTCATCGCACCGAACGAGGATTTCCGAATCGCCGCCGGCGAGCTCAAGGAGGGCAAGGGCCTGGACCGGGTCAATCGCCCGCTCTGGCCCTACCTGCTCGGCCTGCTGGGCGTCATTCTGCTCATCGAGTGGGTCGTCTACAACAAGCGGGTGTTGATCTGACCGACTTGGCGGGAGATTGGGCGCAAGACCGAACGACTTGAAAATGCCGAACGGTTTGCTATATAGGGGGTTGGAACTTTGTGCACCGCTAGCTCAATTGGATAGAGCATCGGTCTACGGAACCGAAGGTTAGAGGTTCGAATCCTCTGCGGTGTAATTTCGTTTGCCTTCGCATCGTCTCGCACGTCGTCGGTAACTGCTGCATTTTCAACGGGCTTACCGTCATCGTCCGTTGTGTCCGTCGGGCTTGGTGTTTCGCACCGGCTCGCACCAAAGCGCTGTGAATCGTGCGCTGTCCACCTGTCCGGCTTGCTTGGCCGTCACGCCCTTGGCTGCCAGCTCGGCAACGAATTCGTCCAAGTGTTCGGCGATAGCCCGCCGGCCGGCTTTCGCGTGCCGGTCCGCCGCGGCGTCGATGATGCCTTCCCGCCTCAGTGCGGCATCATTCGCCAGCTTCGCCGCGATTCGCTCCGCGGTCCGGTAGTCGGTGGTGCGGGTGCTCTTTTCCCGTCGGTAGCCGGCGTGGTCAAACCAGCTCACGATCTACGGGCCCTTGCCGTTTCGCTTGAAGATGGATGCCATTTGTTCACCTGCCTTTGCTTCGGGGTCACGATGGGATCGTGACGCCCTTGCGGACCGCGGTCCGCCGCATCTTCTCCAGTGCGGCCAACGATTCCGAGCTGGGCCGAACCGTCCCCCGCTCCCACCGCGACACGGTCATCTTGTCCACGCCCAGCCGGTCACCCATTTCCTGTTGCGTCAGCCCCAGCGCTTCGCGCAGGCTCGTGATGTAGGCGGGGCTGGGGCCGCTTCGTCGCGGGTTCAGGGGTGTCGCCAACGCCTGTATGCGGTCCAGAAAGTAGACCGCCTCGGGCAGGAAAGCCACTTCACCGGACCGATCCTTTGTCACCCAACGCCCCGGCACTTCGACATACACCGTCCGACCGTCCGGCAGCTTCATCGTGTACGGGTGATCCGGCTGGCTGAGCTGCTTGGCCGGCGGCCGGCCCCGCCGTTTCCTTTTCGCGCTTGTGGATGTTGCCATACGCACACCTCAGTAGATTGTGATGAACACCGTCACGTTGCCCCGTTCGTCCTTGTCCAGCACGCAAACGATGTCGATGCCCAACCCGTCCGCCGCCGTTCCCGAAACGATCCACTTCGGACGGCCGAATCGGTCCGGGCCCTCATCGCGAACACCCGTCGGCGTGTCGAGTACCGCGAGCACGTCACCCCATAGAAGTCCGCGCCAGGCCATGCGCTCCCGAAAATGCGAAAGCAGCGTGAATCGCTCAGCCGCCACGCATTCACGGATGATCGACACGGCTCGGCGGGCTTTCGCGTTCATGCTCGTGCATCCTCATTAAATATACATCACGATAGGCGCTATGTCAACCGGTTTTTCCGGGCCGCCGGCAGGACGTTGCCTGCCGTTCGGTCCGCCTTAACGAGTTCACAAATGCGTGTTTTCAGGACCCGGTGTGTACGCGGATCGGCGTCTTCCCACCGCTGCCGCTCGTTGGGCGTCGTCCGTTTCAGCCTCCGGGCCTTATAGGCGCTCTTGGCCCAGTTCGTGATGCAGGGGCGACTTGCTGCAGGACCTATCGTGGTCGATTCGACATCTTCAAGGTCACCGGCCCCAACAGGCCGGACGGCAACAGCGGTGAGTCTTTCTTGAACTTCTTGACATTCGTCACCGTCAATCGCTTCTCCGGCGGCAGATGTGTGTCGCCGATCAGTCGGTTCGGCCAGAGGTTTACCACCCCTATCTCAAGTGTGTTTTCCGTTGGCTGCGCAGCGCCAGTCACCTCAACGTGCCAGGGCGCCGTCCAGAGCACACCGAGGTCCTTCCCGTTCAAGCGAACGTCGGCCACGTTCTCGACTTTGCCCAAGTCCAGATAGAGTTGCTTGCCGGGCTCGCGCAGCACCTCCGGCAGGTCGAACGTCTTCTGGTAGACGGCCCTCCCGGAGTAGTACTTGATTCCCGGCTCGGATCGGCTCGTCCAGTCCTCAAGCTGGTCAAAGACGACTGACTCCGGCCCGCCCCACTTCGGGTCGAACTTCACAGTCCATGATCCGGCCAGCTCAGCGGCAGTGGCAAGGGCGGGGAAGTTGCGCCCCTTGCTCCCGAGCTCACCGATGGGCTTGCGAAAGACCACAAACCACGACTGCCGGGGCATAAACTCCATCGGCACGATGATCCGCCCGTTCTCTTGCCGGAGATTACTCGCCTCCCAGCGCTCCCCGGTAACCGCGTCCCATATCTCCGGCTGCCTGTCCGCGACCCGGAAAACACATCGGGCCTTTTCCGGGCGATCCTGCTGGTTGGCGACGAAATACAGGTCTATCGCGTTGTGCGTTTGATAGACGTGCTCTTGCAGACCGGAACGATCCGGCTGGTTCAATAGCATATGAACCGTCGAGCCGGCCGCTGACCACGCGCGATGAATAAAGTCGAGGTGTGCATCCCGAGCGTTGGCATGGTACTCGAAGTCCGGCGGGACGCCGTCAGCGGCGAGGATCTCGCCGAGGGGCTTGCCCCAGATGATCCGCCCCTGCCCCACCTGCCGCTCGGTCGCCTGCTCGCCGTCCACGTTGCCCCAGAGCTCGTCGGCCAGACGCTTCACCTCCACGTCGCACTGCGGGTGGTCGGTCAGGCCCGGGGCCCGCTGAGGTCTCCGGCCAACGACGGTCGCCCCGGCCTCGACCAGTTCCTTGATGTTGTGCAGGACGCGCGGCGACATTCCGCCCTGCTCCGGCAGCACGAGCAGGCGATAGCTCATCCCGTCGGGCAGCACCAATCGTCCGTTCCTGACACTGAGGCGATTCAGCAACACATCGGCGTTAATGGTGTCGCAGTCGTAGCCCTTGGGTAACCGAGGCCTCATGTGGGTCCTGGCCGGAACGTAGCCGGGCACGCCTTCGCCATAGAAGTAGCACACGTCCGCCACGAACAGGCCCTGCTGGAGCAGATACTGGCAGCGGGCCAGATACTTCAGCCAGGCATGGCTCATATCCCACCAGGTCACGTTGCGGTCGAAGTGTGTACCTGCGGCCTCCCACTGGTAGCCCGGCTTGATGTCCAGCCTCGGCTGATGCACATAGAAACAGAGTACATTCCGCGTCAGGCCCGCACAGAACGCCCGGTCGCCGATGTCCTTCAGGTCGAAGAGATCCTCCTCCCAGTTGGGTCCCATCGAGGTGAAGGCCTCCGCCTGGCAGAGCGGCTTGCCGTAGATATGAGCGGCCGAGGCAGCCTGCTTGACCGTGTCGCAGATACGATAATGGTCCGCCCACGTGATCTTGCCATCGGGCTGCTCCGGTACACGTTTCCAGAACTCGCCCATGGGAATGTCGTTGATCCCCTCAACTTCGAGGGCGTCGATGTACAGCCAGAACGGCCCGCCGGATTCCGGGTGGGTGCCGACGCCATGGGCATAAGCGAGTTCGTGCATCCGGCGATAGTGGTTCTCCGCGAACAGGTCGCCGATCGTGCGGCGGTAGTCCCAGAGGAATCGATTGGAGACCTCGCGGCTGTCCACGATCTTGCCCGCCAGCACCGGCAGGTAGGGCAGGGGATCGTAGCCGCGCCGGGCCTTGAACTCCGCCCGGAAGGCGGGCGTCCAGTTGAGCTGGGTGCGGCCCGGACCGGCCACCTCGTAGCTGTCGTCGTGGACGTACTTCAGGGTCTTGCCGGTCAGTGGCCCGGCGTCGGCGAACATCTTCTCCGCCGTTTCGGCCCAATGCAGGTCCATCGCTTCCTTGCTGAGGAAGTCGATTTCATAACCTTGGGAACCGGGGCTGACGCACTTGGTCTTCGCGCCCAAGAGCGTGTATCCGAACCGCAGTACGGTCCACGTTCCCGGGGGAGCCTCCCACGTCAGCGTGCCTGCGGTGTCCATCCGGCTGGTGAGATCAACCACCTGCCGGCTTTCGCAGTCCCGCTCATCCGGAGGCCCCTGAGCCTCATCATGGACGATGTCCGCTGGCTGATTCAGGAAGATCCTTGCAGCCTTGAAATCCCAGTTCTTCAGCCCCGCCGCACCCGCCGGTCGGCCCGTGCCAGGCAAGGCGATCACGGTGATATCGCGGTAGTAGTCCTCGCGCACCTCGGGCTGAGGCAGGTTGGTGCTTGTCACCCCAGGGCCCTGCACCTGTGAGGACGACCAGACCAACCACTTGGCGGCATGCTCTGGTGTAACCCATGTCCCTCCCGCATCCCACCCGCTGCAGAGGTTGACGCCGACCTCCATACCCAGCCGGTCGGCCTCCCGGATTGCGTGTTTGAAGAGCTCTCGCCAGTCCGGGCTCATGAACACCGGCCCCACCGGTGAGCCCTTGCCCTCTCCGGCGTCGAACAGCAGGACCCCGGCGATCCCCTGCCGCTTCATCTCCTCGAGATCCTCAGTGATGCCCTCCCGGGTCGCGTAGCTGTCCAGCCACCACCAGTAGGCCCACGGCCTGGCCGCACAGGGCGGGTCGGCAAATCCCCGAGCCAGTTCGTCCGCGGCCGCAGCCGCCACTGGCTGCCACAGGCTGATGACGACCATCCATGCAAGGGCCGATCTGCCTGCCATGGTCCATCCTCCCACTTCCACCGCCGGATGCTGCGACGTGGCGCCGGGCTACTCCGCCACAAAGACGTATTGGAACCGGGCGTTCGGGGCGGCGTCGCCGTTGACCGTGAACTCCATCACGTCGTTATCCTTCTGGATGTTGTCCGCCCATTTGAAGGTCAAGCGCATGGGGCTTCCGGTGTGCAGTCCCAGCGTTTGTCGGGGCAGCGCCAGCTCGAGCTCCGTGCCGGCAACGTGGTACTCGACTCCCCCGACGGGTTCCCACGTTCCGCTCTTACCCGCCCGTTCGAGGACCGACTTCGTCTCGCTGCGAACCGCGTGGTTCACGCGGAAATCGTAACCCTCCCAGCCGGTCGAGGGGTTGTTGTCGGCGTTGATGAACAGCAGCATCCAACGCGGAACCGTGCGCGCCGTGATAGGTGCAGCGGTGCGAGCGTAGAATGATACCCTCTGATCATCCGCGGCAGCCTTGAGCAGGACAAAGTCGTTGCGGCCCGTTTTGTTCACGTACCTTCCGGCGTTGTCATAGCCGGGATGGTCGCGGTGCATGGTGTCACCGCGGTCGTCGCGATACTCGGGCTTCACCCGGGCCCAGTCGGCGAATTCGCCGTCGATCCGGATGGCGGTCGGCCTGGCGGCCGACGGTGGCGGTCGAACGCCCTTGAACCGCCGGATGTAGCTGATCATCTGGTAGTAGTAGTTGTCGGCGTGACCGCCTTTCATGGGTTCAACGTCCCGGCTGTACTCCTGCGTGAACTCGTCCACGAACATCACAGGCTTCCGCACACCCGCGAACTCAGGCAGACGAAGGGCGATCCACTCGTTCCAGCCGGTGATGAAGATGAACTCGGGATCGATCTTCAGCGCATGTTCCCACTGCTCGGTGAAGTTCAACCCGTGCAGGACCGCGTCGGGCTGCTCGTCCTTTTTGCCGTCGTGCCAGCTTCGTCCGTAGGTGTTATCCTCGCTGAACGCGCACAGGCGCTTGCCCGAGCCGTTCTGGGCAACGCCGACCGCCATCTCCTCAGGTTTGCCATCCGCGTCATAGAGCACGGGCTGGGGATGAATTGCCAGCCAACCCCATTGGCCGGGCCCTCTCGGGCCTGCGAAGTAGTTGGAATGGGGCTTGCGGAAGGTGAAGAAGCTCCGCAGATCGGGGGCGACCTTCTCGGGGTCGGCCAGGATGAGCGGCTTGCCCTTCCACCGGAACCACAGATCGCGATAGCGTCCGGGCTTGTACAGGTCCTCGTACAACCTGGCAACCACCTTGCCTGGATCCCCGAAGGGGCACAGGAAGGCGATCTGCGGCGTCCGGCCGCCGTCGCGCCGTACCTGGGTGAATACTTCGCACAGCCTGTGGTACGCCTTGGCGTAGGTCTCCTGGTTCGTTACGTCGAAGATGATGACGTCGACCAGCGCGTCCGAGAGCATCTGGGCGTGCTTGCGAAGGACCCAGGCGTCGTCGCTCAGGTAGTAGCCGAACAGCGGCTCACCCCAGTGATGGAAACGGTACTCGGGGCCCCAGGGCGGGGATGTAGGCCGGCCGAGGGCGTCCGGATGGCCGGCCAGAATACGGGTGATGTCATACGGGCCCTCGGTGTGATGCTGGCCGAGCCAGAGGAAGTAGAAGATGCCCACGGTCTTGCCCGGGCGCCGTGCGCCGACCTCCTCGTGGCTAGGGACGGTTCGGCCCAGGAAGTCTGTTGCCGTCCAGGTGTCGGGATGCGTGCCCACGATCTCCCCGGCAACCAGCGGTCCGGCCATCACCGCCTGCATCAATCCCACGCAAATCAGCACAGTTATCGCATCCTTCATCTGGTCACCTCAGGTGTGCATAAGTCCAAGGCTCGGCTGGGGTCAGCTCGGCCTGCCCGCGGCATCATACCACAAATGCTTCGTCGATGATTTCGATTGCGGCCTGCTGTAGCAGGTTTCCAGGGTTCTTCTGCTGGCCGAGAAGAGGTCAGTCACAGAGATGATTATCCTTTGAGGTGAACGAAACGGCTCCAATGAGGAAGTCCAGCACCGTGAGTATCCCGTGCGCTTTGAGGGAGAATGAGGCGACGGAGATCCACCCCGATGTGGGGCTGGCCGCGCCCAGCTAAGCGAAAGGCACGTACCATTGTCGCGAATCAGCGAGGGTGGGTCAAGCGCACACCAGGAAACGCTTGCACAAGCGCCGTCGCGTCGGTAGCTTGGTCGAGCGTTTATTCTGCAAGGGCGATACGATAACGAACCTTCCGGAGGAACCGATGAGCAGCCCGCCGTTGCCTGCGCTTGCGTCGCTGGGCCTGTTGCTTTGTAGCACTTCCACGTTCGCCGACCGCCCGCCTGAAATCCTCGACGACACCACGCTTCGCTGGCGGGGCAAGACCTTGCACGCGATCGACGACGAGGGTGTATTCCTGGCGACCGCCGGCGGCGGCGACGAAGCCTGGCCCCTGCCCAAACCGAACCGGCCCTTGGACACCATAATCGAGCGCCGGGGGTTTGCTCCGCCCGTCACCTGCCGCCTCATCGATTTCGTCAACTGCGCCGAGGCCGGCACCCACGCGTTCACCGACGACGGTCAGTCGCGCGTGCTCGATCTGCCCGGCGGCCGGTTTCGCGTCACCGCCGCCCCCCGGGGCTTCGACCTCAAATGGTTCGCCTACATCATCAACACCGCCGACCGGGCGGGTCAACCCCACCTGCTCGTCGTCGAAACGCCCAACGACCGCGAGCGCTACACGACCGTTTCGCTGACCGTGCCCGGAGGCGAGCCCTGGTCCCCGCCGTATGCAGGCCAGGAAAAGGTCAAAACCAACGCAATGGAGATCTCCCAGGAGCCGCTCTGGTACGAACCCGATGTGGGACTGAACGTCTACACCGGCCGGGATCTGCCTCTCGATGGCAAGCCGTTCCTGCTGCACTACCTGTTCTATCCCAAGACCAAACGGCTCAAACTCACCGTCAGCTCCAGCGGCTGGGCCAAGCCCATCACTGAAGAAACCGGCGGGGCGGTGTCGCGGATCTGGGTCTTTGAAATCCTGGACCCCTTGCGCGAGCGGCTGCCGGTTATCGAGCCCCCCGCGGGCGGCAGACAGCGACGCGTGGGCGTCTATACGACCCATCCGTGGTACTTCCTGGCCCACTACGGCATCCCGCCCCACACCACCGGGCAGCGTCGCCGGTCGCTCGAGAATCTCTGCGATACCCTGGCGTTCTGCGGGATGAACCTGATCGAGTTCAACGCTATCAACGGCTCGGACCGTGCGGGCCGGGCCTGGTACCCCGGCAGCTATTACAAGCAGCTCGGGGCTGATCTCCTCGCGGAACTGCCGCCGGTGGCGGCCAAGCGCGGGATTGATCTCGTGCCCGTCGTCACGTCCGTCACCGCCCCGGGCAAGATCAACGGAAACCGAGCCAACCAGTACGGGTTCTCGGAAATGTCGTTCCAGAAGCACGCCGACCCGAAGGCCGATCCCCGGGCTTTCGAGAACCGCCCCCCCGACCCGCTCCGGCCGGAGACTCAGGCGTGGCTAATCCGTCATCTCGTCGAGATCGCCCAGGGTTGCAAGAACCATCGCAATGTTATCGGGATCGGCTTCCGCGTGAACGGCAAGATCGGCACGTGCTACATCTCCGGCGAGGACAAGTCAGGCCCCGAGACGCGCGTCTTCAGTGCCGAGGAAGTCGGATACTCGACGTGGAATCTCAGCCAGTTCAGCCGTGAAACCCGCCTGCGTGTGCCCGCCGACTCGATGGCGGCCTACAAGTGGCTCAAGGCCGATGCCGAGCGCTGGGATAAGTGGCTCGACTTCAGGTGTCGGCGGACGCGGGCATTCTGGCTCAAGGCCCGCGACGCGATCCGCAAGATCCGGCCGGACTGGACCCTCTACGTGCTGTGCGACCTGCCGGCCGAGGTCCTGGCCACCAATGTCCTCTGGCCCGGGCCCGACGCCCCGGATGCCGAGAATGTCACCCGCGACTTGCTTCGGGCCCACGGGTACGACCCGCGGCTCTACAACCGGGACGACGGGATCATCATCCAACGCGTGATGATGGTAGACATGGAGCGCTACTGGAGCAAGTGGGGCCCGCCCTGGGGCTCGAACCCGACCCGATATCGAGACTTCCACGAGCAGGACTTCCTCGCCGGTTGGTATCGGACACCGGCCGGTGCCGCCACCGAGCTGTACCACACCTACTGGGAGGAACCGTTCCACCCCGACGGCGAGTTCGGACCGGATGGAAAAGGGTTCGGCATGCGCACCGGCACCGCCACCGCCAGGGGGCGCGCGTTTCATCGACCCGCGACGTTCTCACTCCGTGCGGCCAACTGCGACACGATCGTCCTGACCGGCTGGGAGCGGCCGATCCTCGGCCACGAACACGACCTGCGCCGTTTCTGCCAGGCCATCCGGGCCCTGCCCGTCGCCGGGTCCAGGCCGCTGCCCACCGCACCGGCTAAGCCCAGGATCATCGCCGCCCGATACACCAATCGCATCGGCGTCATCAACGATACCCCAAAGCCCGAGCGCGTTACCGTTACGCTTGACCAGCCAATCCGTCAGGGCAGACAACTCCGCGACGTGGCCACCGGGTTTGTGCTCATCGATGCCACCGCCGCCAGGCGCGAAGCATTCGCCATCGAGATGGAAGGTTACGACGTGCGGACACTGGTGATCGAACCTGCGACCGACCCGTGAGCAACGGGCGCGTCGCCGGGTGCCGCACCTCCTGTGGAACCGGTTCAGGATTCCTCAACCCCGAAGCGAAACTTACCGCCAATGGCCCCAACGCATGTTGCTTGCCTACCCGTGAACGGTTGCCTTTTTCTTCTCTCAGCGAAGGCCCTCACCAGCGGGGAGGATGACGACCGGCTCATCGGGGTAGCGCCAGCAGTCATCCGGCGGCGGTTCGGCATCGGCGAACTGGGCGTGTCCGACGATCGTGTCCAGGTCGTCGAGCGAGGCGGCCTTCACACTGCTTTCGGTAACCGAGTACACCGTGTCGCCGATGAAAACGCCGCGGGTGAAGCCCCAGTAACCCCACCAGTAGCAGCCCACCGCCGGTTCCTCAGTGGAGGGAATGCCCCCCAGGAACTCGAATCCGTTCTCTACCGTAACGCGGTACACGTAGAGCCCCGTGAACTCGTGCTGTCCCCACTCGGCCCCGGTCGTGCCGGCACTGTACAGGTCGATCGGGAAGGCGAGCACGTTGCGGGCGGGGAAGTAATTGAACGCCTTGGGATTGTCGTTGGCTTCGCTGTGTGTGCCCCGACCCCCGATGATCTCCACGTCCATCCGGGTCGGGTTGGCCAGGTCGCTCACGTCGAAGATGGACAGTTGAACACCCTGGATCCATGCCCAAGAGCCCGCGTCCTGCGCATCCTTGCCGATCGTCAACAAGTGGTTCTCATCCAGCAATTGGATGTGGTCGGAGTAGCCCGGGACCTTCAGCTCGCCCACCACCTGAGGGTCTGCCGGATCGCTCAAATCCATCGTGAACAGGGGATCGATGCGATAGAACGTGACCAGGAAACCACGATCGCCGATGAACCGGGCGGCGTAGATCTCTTCACCCGGCGCGATGTTCTCCACCCGGCCCACGACCTCAAGCTCGACGCCGGACTCGCCAAGTACGTAGACGCTGTTGCTGGGCCCGCTGAGGCCGAACCCGAACTGGTTGACGGTGGTGGCGATCCGCAGGTAGCCCTCGTGTTCGCCGAGCGAGTACTGGTTCAATGGGCGGCCGGGGACGAACCCGCTGGCGACGTAGTCGGTGCCACTTTCGGTGAATGAAAGCTTATGGATCGCCGTGTCCTCGCGGGCGGTGCCAACGCCCCACTCGTAATCGGTATCGGTTACGTAGAGGGCTTCCGTGCTGGCGTAGATCACGCCGGCGTCGGCGGTGATGGCGGTCGACTCAAACGCACCGGCCGGATTGTCAACGTCCAGCGTTACCACCGTCGTGATGCTGTAGCCGTTCGGCTCGACGGGCCGGAAGAAATCCTGCCAGCCGACGATGTCACCCGACCGCACAGTCCCGTCCGGACACACCAACTCGTAGTCGGGAAGCCACTCGTCCAGCGTCATGCCGGCCAAGGCGATTGGGACGGGGGAATCCGGCAACCGGGGCTGGGTGGTCAAGACGAGGTGCAACCGGCTTTCGATGAGCCGGCTCGTGGCCAGGTTGCCTTCGAACCGGACCGTCGCTTCCACCAGCGGGTTGGCCGGGTCGCTAACGTCGATCACGGTCACCGTGGTCTGGGCCCCGTCGTTCCACTCGCCGCCGAGGATGCTGTCGGCCTCGTCCGGCTCGGGGGAACTCCAAATCCACCGGTCGGTGTATTGCCGGGACAGGGCAACGAGCTTGCTGCCTCGCAGATAGAGCGAATCGCCGGAGGAGTCGATCTCGACCGTGGCCAGTTCGGTGACACCTACCGGCGGCGTGGCCTGCACGATGTGGATCGTGTCGCCGTCGAGGACATAGATGGTCTGTCCGTCGTTTTTGACGATGTCGCTCTCGTCGACGCCGGCTTCCTGAATGTTGGTGGTCGAGAACGGGTCTGCGCTCCTCCCGCCGTCGCTGCCGGCGTCGAGGTCCGCGGTCGCTTCAGCCATCGGCGCCGGAGCCGCCGCCGGCGGCATTAACCCGCCCAGGAAGAATGGGAACCCGTTGCCCTGATTGCGCATAGTCGCCCCGGCCTGGTCGGCGAGAAACGCCCGCAGCTCGTCGGCCGACGAAAAGCCCATCAGGCCAGCCACCCGTGGGCGAATGTCGCCCCACGGTCGCGCACAGTCCGCTCCGCTGGCCGCCAGGCAGGCCCCCGCCAGCGTAATCACCCAAAGTCGTCGCATGGTTAGGATCTCCTCCGACGGTGGAATGCAGTAATCAGCGGTCAGGGCAATTATATGAGACCACAAAGTGTCCACTCGTTTGCCGTCCAAAAGTCCCTCGCCGGAACCCGAGATGGCGTCGGCTGGCGGAAGGAGGCCCGAGAGGTCCGGCCACCGCTGGTCCAGCCCGCCCGTGTCGGCACGACCACAGGACCCGGCAGGCGTCCGCTGTGAACGGATGTTTTTAGGTTCATCCGGCTAAAGCGTACTTCGTCTCCCCAGCCGGACGGTGCCCGGGGATTCGCTTGGCGCGAAAGAAAACCGGGACCAATCCGAAGAAGACTGATCCCGGCTAGACATTTGATTATCGCAAGAGACCTCACCGCCGCCGTCGCCGCATCACCGCCAGACCGCCGAGAGCAAGCAGGGAGAGGGTGGTGGGTTCGGGGATAATCGTCAGCGTCGAGGTTTCTACCTCCATGATCCAGTAGTTATCCACCTCGACGCTGGCGCTGGTCAGTCCCTCAATCCAAGACGGATCCAGACTGAATACGGTTGTGGTCAACTCAGTCTGCGGATAGCCCAGGGCGCCGGGTCCCGGCTGCATATCCCAGCCGCTATAGTAGAATCCCTGGTTCTGGAGGTATCCGAGGAAGTGCCCTTCGAAGTAGACGGGGTCCTGCTCGCCGTCGTCAACGCCCTCGGCCACGATGGTGAGGGTTACGCTGGTAATCGGGCTCACAGAGCCGTCGAAGGTATGCGTCCAGACGGCCGAGGGAGGGCCGGGAAGCCGCCCATCGAGCACGGTGTAAACGTCGACCGTCTCCGTGAAAATCGGCGTCCCCAGGGCGGCGGGCGTGATGCCGACCACCGCCACCGCCAGAACCGCAAGCATTGTTACCGTTCGCATCGTCATGCCCTCCAAAAAGAGTCCGTATCCTCATCCTCTCTGAACGCAGTCACCATGGAGGGTTGAAGAACTGAAAAGATCGCCCGCCACGGAGCGTCTCTCTCGCCCTGATAGAAGCCAACCTTTTGCAGAAGGGATGCGCCGATTGGGGATGGGCTGCTCTTCCGCCCCCTTCCGCTTCGCAACGCCTGGCAGGCTACCCCCCCCCGTCACGAACGCAAGAGAAAAGTCCGAAAAATCAAAAAAACTCGGCAGCGGGCATCCGACGAGGAGGGAAGATGGGCAAGCCGTAGTCTGGCAGCGTCAGAGGGGTAGAAAACGGCTCTGGCACTATCGAAAACGGCGGTCTTCCTGAGATTTAACCTGAGACTTATTCCGCTGATACCCCCTCTGGCGCTATCAGGAATGCGGTTTTTTCGCTTGGTGTCTGCTTCAAATACAGTCGCCCCTGGCGGCCGGCGGAGCCCACGAGAGCGGGTCTCGGGGGTATCTCCTGGGGCACTCGGCAAGTACGCTTTAGCCGGATGAACCTGTTTTTAGGGTGATCCGGCTAAAGCGTACTTGCCAGGCGCCCCTAGCAGTACAGCGCAAGGTACCAAGCCTCTTCTGCGTGTAAGTCCATGCGACAGAGAGGATTGCGCGCTTCCGCGCGGCTCGACTGACCGGGACGGCGCGATTCCGAGCTTCACGTGGGTGGCCCGCCAGGAAACACCGTACAGGCACGGTCTCCCGGGCGGCTGCCGGTGCCGTGCGTTCGCACGACCTTGCGCTGTACTGCTAGTATGGCAGCGCTACTTTCGCCGCCGACCGGGCCTGATGCCCTCAAAAACGCCGATTGGGTGCAAGACCTCGGGCGGCAAGACAAGGAGTTACGAACGATCTAGCGCTGCCATACTAGAGAGACCCCCGAGACCTGCCCTCGTCGGCTCCACCGGCTGCCAGGGGCGACTGGACTTGAACCAGCGACCCGATACTGTCATAAACCCTTTCTGTGCAACGATTTAGGAAACCCACGAAAGCGGGTTTCCCCGGTCAGCAACCAATCGACAGGCCGGCCATCAGGCGGAGAGGGTAGCGTCGGACTCTTTCGCGACGACCCAACGCACCATATCCCGGACTGTGATGATGCCGATGAGTCGTGCGTCGGCGTCGATGACGGGCAGGCAGGAGACGTCGTGTTCCTCCATCCGGAGGGCCGCCTCGGCGGCGGAAGCATCCGGGTCAACGGCGACCAGTTTCCGGGTCATCATCTGGTGAACGCGTTTCTTGAGGGTGGCGGCGTCCTGGGGGCGTTCGCCGAGCGGCGCCCCGACAAAGGGGCTGATGTGCTTGAGCAAGTCGCGATCGGACAGAACGCCGACGGGTTTGCCTTTCTCGAGGACAATCAGGTGGTGGAACCTTCGTCGATTGAAGACGCCCCGGGCGGTCTTAAGGGTATCGTCCATACCGATCGTGACGACCCGGGTGGCCATGAGATCCCTGACGGTCAACGTGTTGGCTGGCATGTTCCGGCTCCTCGGGCAATGGTCTCCTGGCAACAAATCGGCCAGCAGCCGGCGGGGCTTTACCATTTCGCAGCCGGCAACGGGTGTGCCGCAGGAAGTTGCACGCAGCTCTCCCGGTCGCCCTCCCTACATTCATTCACAGAACCCGCGCTGCCGGCGCGCGCTTCAGCCGCATGAACCTGTTTTTATTCTCCACCCATGGCCGGCGGGTGCCACCCGTTTGTCCGCGCGCCAGACCGTCCCACTGGAGGCGGCGGAGAAGTTACCGGACGCAGGTGAACCTCATTCGGGTGTCCGAACCGGTCGATACACGCTGGTGGAGGACTGCGCGCATGCCCGGCAAAGCGGCCGTTTTTGACATCCTGGTCGGCGAGCGCACGCCGGCCGTCGATCATGCCCTGGTCACGGCGCTACAGGAGGCGGATCCCCCGACCGCCCAGATGATCGTTGATGCGTTGCTCGTCCGGAATCACCGGGTCGGGCTGTACGGGTTGGTGGCGGCGTTTCAGGAATTCGACGAGTCGATCCGGCAACACGTTCTGGGGCATATGAACGAGCTGTTCGGGGTGCTGCGGGGGGCATCGCAGTCGCGGGTCAAGCAGGTTCGGCTCAACGCGCTGGAACTGATTCGGCGGGGATGTGCCTATCGGGCCGCGTACCTGGTGGACGCCGCCCTGCACGACCGGTCGGCCCAGGTTCGCGAGGCGGCGGCTGAGACGCTGTACACCCTGGCCGACCAATTGCTCCGCACGTCGCCGGTCGCCGACCTCGACATCGATGATCTCGATCCCGATGAGATGCGGTCAAGAATGGCCCAACTTGAATCCTACGCGGAAGATCGTCGCCAGGTTGTCGGCGCGATCGAGTCGGGTCTGGCATCGTTCGGCCTGCACCTTCATCCGAGCGTAGTGGAAGCGGCGATGTGGTTCGTAGACGATCTGGGGGTCAAATTCTGGGCCGTCGTGTCGGCGCCCGGAAGCCGGGCGGCTCGCGTGGCGATCAGCATCATCAGCGGGTCCAAGAATCCCCGCCTGGTCCCCTTCAGCATCATGGCCCTCAACTACGTGGAGTTCCGCCCGCACGTGGCCAAGGTGCTGGGGACGTGTACCGACGCCGCATTCCTGGCGGAATGGCTCCGGCAGTCGTGGCGGGTCGTGCAGTCAAGGACGGCCAGAGGCCTGGCAGCGTTGCGGCAGTTGACGTGTATCCGGAACCGTGCGGCAGCACTGATGCAACTACCCGCCGACGCCCAGCGACACATTCCCCGCTGCATCAGTGCGGCCGGCATCTGCAAAGAGACGAAACTCGACGCGCTCAAGGAGTTGCTGCGGCGGGGACATCGGCGGGCCCGGCGGGCGGCGGCTTGGGCCCTGATCCCCAGAACCGACGAACGCGCCACCTCTCAATTGAGGGCCCTGGCCCGGGGAGACTGTCCCGAGCTCGCCCGGATCGCCCAGTACGAGTTGGCCCGGCGCCGGCCCTTGGAGTACCCGCCTTGTGAATTGATCTCGATGCCGGATGCTGGCTCCCACGGCGAAAGCGTGTGGGGCGGGGCGGAGGCACCGGCGACCTTCGATAAGTACTGGGCCACTTTCGATCAACTCAGCGAAGAGGAGGGTCGGTACTTCGGCGAGCGGATACTCGCCCAGGACTCGTCGGCCCAGGGGATTCTCGGCCGCCGACTCACCGAATCCGAGCCTGCCGATCGGGTACGGGCCCTTCGCATCATCACCGTTCTCGGAGTCGCCGCGGCGTTTGCGGATCAGCTCTACCAGATGAGCCACGACAACCATCCCGAGATCCGAAGTACCGCGGTCAAGGCCCTCGGGCAGCTTGAGAACGGGGCAACGAGGCGAATCCTCCGCGGAGCCCTGGCCGATGATGATCCTCGCGTTCAGGCCAACGCCGTCGAGGCGGTGGAGTGTTCGGGCAGCAAGTTCGCGACGAGCGAGTTGTTGTCCAAGCTGGCCTCGCCGGACAATCGCGTTCGGGCCAACGCGGTCAAGGCCCTGCTAAAACTCGGCGTGCGCCAGGCGGCGGAAACACTGCTGGTCATGCTCGAAGACCCCAGCCGGGCCCAGCGAATCAGCGCGCTGTGGCTAATCGACAACATGGGCCTGTTCACGCTGGCGGCCCGGATCGTGAAGATCGCGGAATCCGACGACGACGAGCAGGTCCGCGAGCGGGCCAAGACCCTGGCTGATCGGCTGCCCGAACGGCAACCGACACCCGGCCCGACCCGAAATGCCAACCCGGAGGTGGCACCATCATTGCCTTAGCATTAGCACAGACAGTACTGAGCCGGGAGGCGCAACTGAGGGCCATGCAGGACCGGTTCACCCGGACCGATCCCGGCGCCTGGTGGAACCTCATGCTGGTCCTGGCACTGTTGGGGTGCCTGCTCGGGGTGGCCTATCTGCTGAATCGATGCCAACAACGCCGGGCCGGGCGAGAGGGCATTCAGCCGATGGGCCTGTTCCTTCGCGTGCAACGTCAACTCGGGTTGTCCCTCCGCGATCGCTGGCGGCTCTGGCGATTGGCCGGAGTGCTCAACATCGAGCATCCCACCGCGCTGCTGATCTCGGCCCGGCTCTACGATGAGACCGTCAAGCACTATTGCGCAGGCCGGGGCTGGTTCAAGGTCAGCGTCAGGACGGTCCATCATTTCGCATCGATCCGCCGGCGGTTGTTCCAAGCGGACGAATGAGCGCCGACCTCGCAACGGTCCCTTCGGATCGGTACAATGACTCCCCGTGCAGGCAGTTATCGCCATCATCAGCCGATTGCCGGTGCTTGCCCTGGAATGCCTGGTCCGCGGGTACCAGGTAGTTCTCTCGCCGCTGCTGGTGGGCAGTTGCAAATTCGTGCCTTCCTGCAGCGACTACTTCATCCAGGCCGTTCGCGAGTGGGGGGCGATCCGCGGGTTGCGGCTGGGGATTCGACGATTAGCCCGCTGCCATCCGTTCAGCGCCGGCGGGCTCGACCCGGTGCCCCGACGGCCGGAAGGCTCCGGCCCGGGTGACCTCTAATCGGTCAATACGGGGTTGGCTCCGCTACAGGATGAACCGGCTCACGTCCTCATCCTGGGAGATCTCGGCCAGGCGCTGGCGGACCTCCTTGGCGTCAATGATCACCGTGTCGCCCGTCCGGTCAGGGGCCTCAAACGAAAGCGTCTCCAGCACCTTCTCGATGATCGTATACAACCGCCGGGCGCCGATGTTCAACGTATTGAGGTTGACCTGGTGGGCGATTTCGGCCATGGCCTCGACGGCGTCGGGCGTGAACTCGAGCTTAACGCCCTCGGTGGCCATCATCGCTACCTGCTGGCGGGTCAGGGCATTCTGCGGCTGAGTGAGGATGCGAACGAAGTCGTCCTTGGTCAGATCGCCCAGCTCGACGCGGATTGGGAATCGGCCCTGGAGCTCAGGCATGAGGTCGGACGGCTTGCTGGCGTGGAAGGCACCGGCGGCAATGAACAGGATGTGATCCGTCTTGACCGGGCCGTACCGCGTGTTCACCGCACAGCCCTCGACGATCGGCAGCAGATCGCGCTGCACGCCCTGCCGCGAGACATCGGGCCCGTGGGCACCGCCCGCCGCGGCGATCTTATCGATCTCATCGACGAAGACGAGGCCGCTGTTCTCGGTTCGCTGGATGGCCATCTCGATTACCTTCTCGCGGTCGATCAACTGATCGCAAGCCTGATGGAACAGCACCTTGCGGGCTTCCCGGACGGGGAGCCGGCGGTTCTTGGACTGCTGCGGTATGATCTTCTCGAAGAAGCTCTGAACTTCCGGATCAAGCTGGTCCATGCCGATCGTGGCCATCATGCCGACCGGCAGTGGTTTCTCCTCCGAGGTGATCTCGACGTCGCGGTCATCGAATTCGCCGTCGCGGAGGCGCCGGCGGAACTTCTCGCGCGTTCGGTGGCGTTTCTGGGCGGCTTCGCTGTTGGGATCGTCTTCATAGGCGTCGGTCCCGCCGGCCGGCAGCATCGCGTCGAGCAGCCGCTCCTCGGCGATGCGTTCAGCCTCCTGGCGCACAACTTCGGTCTGCTCCTGGCGGACCATGTGAACGGCCAGGTCCAGCAGATCCCGGATCATGCTTTCGACATCGCGGCCATGGTAGCCGACCTCGGTGTACTTGGAGGCCTCCACCTTGACGAACGGCGCGTTGACCAGCCGGGCCAGCCGACGGGCGATCTCGGTCTTACCCACCCCGGTCGGGCCCATCATGAGGATGTTCTTCGGGCCGACCTCGGACCGCATGAACTCGGGAAGTTGCTGGCGCCGCCACCGGTTCCGCACCGCCACCGCCACCGCGCGCTTGGCGTCATCCTGGCCAATGATGTACTGGTCCAGTGCCTCGACGATCTGCCTGGGGGTGAGGTCTTTCATGTTGTTGCCGAGTACTTCAAGGTGAACAGCATAAGCAAGGGGGTAACGTAGTCGGCCCGCCATTCTACGGCTACGCCTGCCTTGCTGTCGAGGCCTGGTGGAATCGACCTGGCAGATCTGGCTGGATAGAATGCGTGTCGGTAGGGCAAATGATGCGGGCTGAGAAAGACGCCAGGGAGCCACTCGATTGGATGACTCGCGTTCGCGTCGTTCTGGTTCGCCCGCAGGTGGCGGGTAACATCGGGGCCGTCGCTCGCCTCGCGGAGAACTTCGGCGTGGGCCGGCTGTGGCTGGTCCAGCCCGTGGCTGACCCCGTTTCGCCCGAGGCGATGCAGCGCAGCACGCGAGGGGAGCACCGATTGCACTCGGCCCGCGTTACCGCCACGCTTGCCGAAGCTCTCGAAGGCGCGGTGTACGCGATCGGCGCCAGTCGTCGTCGAGGCCCGACGCATCAGGCGGAAGACCTCTCGCCGCCCGGGATGGCCCGCGTCGTCCGCGATCGGATCGCCGACGGCGACGTCGCTCTGCTGTTCGGCACCGAGGACAAAGGGCTGTCCCGCGAGAACCTGCTCGCGTGTGACGCCGTCGTAAACATCCCTGCCCGGCCTGATTACCCGACGTTTAACCTCTCGCATGCCGTTGCGATCTGCCTCTACGAGGTCTTTGTCGCCATTGCCGGCAGCTCACGGACCGATCGGCCCGCGCGCCGGCGCACCGAACCGGCGGACCTGGCCATGATGAACCGCCTGATGGCCAAGCTTCAACACGCGCTGTTGACCATCGGATATCTGCGAGAAGAGAAGCCCGACCACCTGATGTTTCCGATCCGCTCCCTGTTGTCGCGAGCGGAGCTGACCCGGGCCGAGGCCCAAATCCTGATGGGACTCGCCCAACAGATTGATGAGTTTGCCCGGTATGGCAGGTAGCAGGGAATCTGCCCAAAGGCTCCAACCGGGCTGTGGCACGGGTTTCCACGCTGTGCGGGCACCGGTGAAAACCGGTGCCACATTGGTGTCTTGTTACATTTCCTCAGCCGGCCTGCAAGGAGTTTCCGGCCGGTGCAAACGCTGCGGGCATGACGGGCAGATCTTCGATCACCACCAGCCGCCGGCGCCGGGGCCCACCTGCTTCGGGACGTGAGATCCAGCCGATGGTGAGATAAGACGCGGCGTAGATCCCCAGGAAAACGCTGAACGCGAGCCGATGGGCCGCCGCCAGGTAGATCGCCCAGTTGGCCAGGCAGTAGGCGCCGACAAGCATTTCGGCGAACCACATCCACCAATATTTCTGGGCCTTGTACCGGCTCGGGAGCCTGGTCTTCTGCGTGCTGCCGGACTTCGGCGTCCGCACGAACTCGCCGCCGCGTGTCCACAGACCGCGGAGTACGGCAAGTCCGTTGTTGATCGATAGACCGGTACCCAGCAGCACCATGACCGGGACCGCCCGGATCCCGCTCCACCCGCCGCCGAGACTGTACCGGGCGTACCCGTATACCGCCGGCGGCGCGAGGGCACTGAGAATCACCAGTGTCCAGCCGAAACCGAAGCACCACCAGTAGGCGCTCGGGTCCACCATTACCAGCATCGGCCGGGCCAGCAGAGCCAGGAACATCATCCACAGTGCCACCGAGTAGTGCGTCAGGTGAATGGTCGCCTCCAGCTTCTGGGTGATCCGCAGCCGTGACCGCCAGATGCGAGGCAGCAATTTGACCGCCGTCTGAATCGAACCGGTCGCCCAGCGACGCTGCTGGGCCTTCAGCGCGTTGATGGTACTGGGCAACTCGGCCGGACAAGCCAAGTCCAGACAGTAATCGATTTTCCAGCCGGCCAACTGGGCGCGATAGGACAAGTCCAGGTCTTCGGTGAGGGTATCGGCCGACCACCCACCGACGGCGGGGTCCTCGATGGCCACCCGTCGCCACATTCCCGCCGTTCCGTTGAAATTCATCAGGAGGTTGTTCCACGCCCGCGCCCCCTGCTCCACGGCGAAGTGCCCGTCGATGCCCACCGACTGGGCCTTGGTCAGCCAGGACTCCCGGGCGTTGAGGTGCGCCCATCGTCCCTGCAAGCATGCCAGCTTCTCGTCCCGGGCCATCAGGGGCGAGGCCCGTTTCAGAAAATCCTTGGGCGGAACGAAGTCCGCGTCGAACACCGCCACCAGCGGATGAGGACTCCGGGCCAGACCGACCTTCAGCGCGCCGGCCTTGAAGCCCTTCCGATCCTCCCGCCGGATCACCCCGATGTCCACGCCCTGCTCCCGCAGCCGCCGAACCACCCGGTCCACCAGCAGGCGGGTCTCGTCCGTACTGTCGTCGAGCACCTGAATCGTGTGCTTGCCGCGGGGGTATTCCATTGCCGCGACCGCCTCAATCACCCGGGCCGCGACGTCCGCCTCGTTGTAAATGGGGATCTGGCTGGTGACGCCCAGCCACTCATGACCCGGCGTCTCGGCCAGGTAACGCTCGACAAACGACCGCTGCTCAGAGGTCTTCTGCCTGCTGCGGCGCCTGAAAAGGTATACCAGCACGTACAGATGCACCCCGTACAGGGCGAGCATACCCGTGCTGACCAGAAACACCGCCAGCAGGATGGAGTCGAACCACACGTTCACGGCTGTTGTATCCTCGTTACGCTAACCACCGGCAGCTTCCCTGCTGGCTGGCGACGGTCGGATACTCGGGATTGTCTAAGGCTCAGCATTCACACGCCGACCGCGCTCCGCGACGGCGGCATCCCGGCCCCTATTCTCGGTCGTTGGTGCCCAAAAGCCTCGTCCTCGATCCGCCGCGCCAGCGAGCTCGGGACGCCATCGGCTCTTGGCAGGAAGTATCGGCTTTCCAGACCTCTTCCTTATCCCAATCAGCATTGCCAATACGATAGTCACCCCCGTGGGGTGTGTCAACGTCGAGGGACGCCGCCTCAGCCCGGGTCGCCGGAGGCTCCCGGCTGGCCACGGCGGGGTCCGGCCCGGCCTGCTCACCGGAGAGAGAAACCGGCCCAAACCGCTTGTTCGCCCGAAGCTCCATGCCGGCCGGTGGACGCTCGCGGTTTGCAGTGCTACGCTCATCGGGTCGCCCGGCGGGGCGTCGCGTGGCATCCCCAGGCAAAGGCGCCGGCATGTCTTCGCCGACGACAACACGCGGCGGTGAACACAGGCAGAGCAGTACCGTGCATCCCGAGCTGTTCAAGATTCCCTGGCTCAACACAACCGTACCCAGCTACGGTGTCATGCTGGTGATTGGCTTCCTCGGCGGCACCTGGTGGATGACCCGCCGGGCAGGCCGCGTCAAGGCCGACCCGGACATCGTGCTCAACCTGGCGTTCATCGTGTTGTTCTTCAGCATGCTCGGCGCCCGCGCTTTTTACGTGGTCCACTACTGGGAGTCACAGTTTGCGGACCGGCCCGGCCAGATCCTCGACCTCCGGGCGGGCGGCTTTGAGTTCTACGGCGGATTGGCCGGGGCGTTCGTGCCGGCCGTTCTCTATCTGTGGTACAAGGGTCTCTCCATACGCCTTTATGCGGACCTGGTGACGCCGTCACTGCTGTTCGGCCTGGGAATCGGCCGGATCGGTTGTTTTCTGTTCGGCTGCTGCTGGGGCGGAAGCTGTCCGCCTGGTCTGCCCTGGGCGGTCAGGTTCCCGTATGGCAGCCCGCCGCACCAGCGGCAATGGGAGCATCGACTGGCCACGCTGCCGGCGGAGCTGGTCTTCATCGATCCGGTCGGGCTGGCAGCACCGGTTCCCCGACGGATACTCGCCCTGACGGCTGAAAACATGGCCAAGCTCAGGACCAGACTTGCGGAGGCGGCCACCGCGGCGGCGGATGCGAAGGCCGAGGGTGATCCTGAAAGAATCGAAAAGGCCCAGGCCGACTCGGCCCGCCTGCAACGGGCCGCCGGGCTGCTGCTCGACCATCTGGCCAGATTCGACGCGATGCCCGCCTCATTGGGGGAACTGGCGGCCCGACCGGCCTTCCGCACTGGCCCGCTCCACCCCGCGCAGATCTACGCCTTGATCGGCGCGCTGCTCCTGGCCTGGCTGACCAACGCCTGTTTCTATCGGCGCAAGCGGCACGGCACGGTGATGGTGCTCGGTTTGATGCTCTACGCCGTCGAGCGGTTCGTCGCGGAGGTCATTCGCGTGGACAACCCGCGCGATACCTTCGGCCTGACGATCTCGCAGGGTATCAGCATCGCCCTTTTTCTGACCGCCCTTGTGTCCCTGCTGGTTCTGCGCAGACTGCCCCTCCGCTCGCCCAAACCGGCGGCCTGCGCTGCCCGACCAGAACCTCCCCAACCCGAGCCTTTGGAACCAGAGCCCGGAGCGCAAGCGACGGGTTGACGCGTCCCGCGCCGGCAGTTGCAAACCAGAGCCCGGAGCGCAAGCGACGGGTTGATTCGTCCCGTACCGACGGGTGCAAGCGGCACCATACTCTGGGGGACGCGGCGCCTGCGCCCGGACTTGACTTGCTGCCGAGAGGTCCGTAGCGTCAACACCACTGAAGTGACCGACCGGGACGATTCCTGAGGCGATTCATCACGTGCAGGAAGCGATTGAGAAAGCATCCGTTCTGATCGAGGCCCTGCCGTACATCCGCGCGTACCACGACAGGATCGTCGCGGTCAAGCTCGGGGGGTCGGTCATGGACGACCCGGTGTCGGAGCGAGAGTTGCTGCGCGACGTCGTGTTCATGCACTACGTCGGCATGCAGCCGGTGATCGTCCACGGCGGGGGCAAGGAGATATCGGCGGCCATGGACGAAGCGGGGCTCGAACCCAATTTCGTCCAGGGTCTGCGCTACACCGACGAACGGACCTTGGTCATTGCCGAGCAACTTTTGTGCGGCCAGATCAACCGGCGGATCGTGGAGACGCTCGAATCGCTCGGGGCCGAGGCGATCGGGCTGAACAGCCTGACCAGTTGCGTGCTGTTCGCCGACCGCATGTTCCTGACGGGCCAGGGCAAGCGGCGGATCGACATCGGCCTGGTCGGCCGGATCGAGCAAGTCAACGCCAAGGTGCTCAGGCTGTTGTGTGAATCGGGCACGATCCCGGTGATCGCCCCGATCGCCCGGGACCGCAGCGGGGGCAAGCTCAACGTGAACGCCGACTCAGTGGCCGGCGAGGTCGCCGCCGCCATCGGGGCCGAGAAGCTCGTCATGGTCTCGGACACCCACGGCATCCGCGAGCGGAGGGATGATCCCGAGTCGTTTCGCCCATCCTTGAACCGCAAGGAGATCGCCGATCTCCTCGAACGGCGGGTCATCGCCAAGGGTATGATCCCCAAGGTCGAGGCCTGCCTGCGGGCCCTCGACGCCGGGAGCCAGAAAGCCCACATCATCGACGGCCGAATCACCCACTCCCTGCTCCTCGAGATCTTCACCGACAAGGGCATCGGAACGCAGATCCTGCAGTGAGGGCACCGATGACGCCGAGAGCTATGCAAAGCGCCAAACAGGTTGCTGGCCGGCCAGCTTGCCTGTTCACGCTCGACGCTTGCGGAGCCGGCAAGCTCAGCAAACTGACGCGAGTATTTGGCCCAGGCCGGCCCGCGGGTTGGGCATGAGCCCGCGTAGGTGGTATAATAAGAGTGTGGGGTAAGGGGTGGGAATTCTGTCTATGGGACATTTTGATCGAATCACTATTGACCCGACACAGATGGGGGGCGCTCCCTGCATCCGGCGGCTGCGGATACCGGTGGCAACGGTCGTCGGTTTGGTGGCCGAGGGAAGAAACGAAGCCGAGATTCTGGCCGACTATCCCGACCTCAAGCCGGCGGATATCCGCCAAGCTCTGGCCTACGCCGCAGAAGCCGTGCGTGAGCGGCAACTGCCCATCCAAGCCGGATGATGCGGTTTCTAATAGACAACAGCTTGCCACCCCGCATGGCCGAGGGGCTTCGGAGTGCCGGGCACGACGCGTTGCATGTCCGGGACCTGGACCTATCGACAGCGGACGATGAGGCGGTCTTTGCCGCGGCCGCTCAGCACAACCGGGTCATCATCGCCCAGGACACGGACTTCGGTACCATGTTGGCGACGCGCGGGCAATCACGGCCCTCTGTGGTGTTGTTCCGTTGCCGATCCAAATCCGTGGGGGCCCTGTTGCCGTTACTCTTGGCCAATCTGCCCGCGGCGAGTGAAGACCTGCAGGCGGGGTCGGTGGCGGTTCTCGAGGATACGCGCATTCGGATTAGACGGCTGCCCATCACGGGTGACAAAGACGATCGTTGAACTCGGCCAGGGCGGGCGGCGCCCATGCGAACCGTTCTTGTCTATAGCGGCGGGTTGGACTCGACCGTCCTGCTCTATTACCTTGGGGAGCAAGGGCACGAGCTGCGGGGCCTCGGGATCGACTACGGCCAGCGGCACAAGCGCGAGCTGGCGGCGGCCGGCGCGATCTGCCGGCAGGTGGGCGTCGAATACCCGATCGCCGATCTGAGCGCGATT
>CAZOIA010000007.1:56971-61354 GCA_964579675.1 uncultured Planctomycetales bacterium
TGGCGGGCAGCGCGCTCACCGGTGACATCGACGTACCCGAGGGACACTACGCGGATGAGGACATGAAGCTCACCGTGGTGCCGAACCGGAACATGATCATGCTGTCGATCGCCATCGGCTGGGCGGTGAGCCTGAAGTTCGACGCCGTTGCCTACGCAGCCCACGCGGGAGACCATCCGATTTATCCGGATTGTCGGCCCGAGTTCACGGAAGCCGTGGGCCGGGTCGCCGCCCTATGCGACTGGCATCCGATCCGCCTGGTCACGCCGTTCATCGACAAGACGAAGGCCGACATCGTCCGGATCGGAGCAAAGCTCGGCGTTCCGTTCGAGCGGACGTGGTCCTGCTACAAAGGCGGCGAGGTCCATTGCGGCAAGTGCGGGACCTGCGTGGAGCGGCGAGAGGCCTTCGAGATGGCGGGCGTTGACGATCCGACCGTGTATGAGAGCACCTAACGTGTGCGATGAGGCGATAAGGACGAGCCGCGGGCTTCAGCCCGCGCGGCCTCTGCCCTACAGAAGCGGCGGCTGATTGCACACAGCCATCTGAGACAAACAACCTTGCCCGATCCAGGGAGGAGTAGACACCATGAGCGAACTCAAGCACCTGGGCAAGCCGTCGAATAAGGCCACGGATACACTCGATCTGATTGACTGGACCGGCGATCGGATCACGGTCCGGCTCGACTGCTCGGAGTTCACCTCGCTCTGCCCGGTGACCGGCCAGCCGGACTTCGGGACACTCACGATCGAGTACGTGCCGGACAAGCACATCGCGGAGACCAAGTCGCTGAAACTGTACTTGTGGAAGTACAGGACCGAGGCGGGCTTCAGCGAAAGCCTGATCGACTCGATCGCCAGCGACCTCTACCGCCAGATCAGGCCCCGTTGGCTCCGCGTGATCGGGGAGTTCAACCCGCGGGGCGGCATCCGCATCACCGCGACGGCCGACCGCGGCGACAGAGAGCATCGACCGGCATGACCACTATCGTCCGCCGAGTTCAGTTCTGTGCCGGCCATCGCCTGTTCAGGCATGAGGGCAAGTGCGCCCACATCCATGGCCACAATTACGTGGTATGCTTTCATGCGGCCGCGAGCCAACTGGACGATCTGGGCCGGGTAATCGACTTCAGCGCGTTGAAGGATCGGCTCGGGGGCTGGATCGAAACCCACTGGGACCATGCGTTCATTTGCTACAAGCAGGACCACGAGGCCCAGCGTGCCATGTCCGCGATCCCGGGGCAGAAGCTGTTCCTGCTCGATGAGAACCCGACGGCCGAGAACCTGGCGAGGTATCTGCTCAACGTCGTTGCCCCCGAGCAGCTTGCCGGAACCGGTGCCCGAATCGTCCGCGTCGTGCTGTGGGAGACGGAGAACTGCTGCGCGGAAGCCTCGCTGTGAAGGCGTACCTGGTCAACGAAATCTTCTACTCGCTGCAGGGTGAGGGAGTCCGCGCTGGCACGCCCAATCTGTTCCTGCGTTTCGCGGGCTGCAACCAGACGTGCACCGCCCGGACGCACGGATTCGATTGTGATACCGACTCCGCCGACGGCCGCAGCCTCACGCTTCCCGAGATCGTAGCCGAGCTTCGCGAAGCCGGGCCCGGTTGCGAATGGGTGATCCTCACCGGCGGTGAGCCCGCCCTTCAGGTGGACGCAGAGCTGATCGCCGGCCTGCACGATGCGGGCTACAGGCTTGCCATCGAGACCAACGGGAGCATGGAATTGCCGGAGGGGCTCGATTGGATCACCGTCAGCCCGAAAGTCGCCGAGCATGCGATTCGCCAGAAGACCGCCGACGAAGTCAAATACGTTCGCGCCTGCGGGCAGGAGATACCCCAAACCGTCGTCAGGGCCAGGAATCAACTGATCTCGCCGGCGTTCGCCGGGGATCACCTCGACCGAAAGACGCTCGAATGGTGCCTCCGGCTCGTCAAGGAACATCCTCAGTGGCGGCTGTCGGTCCAGATGCACAAGGCGTGGGGCATTCGGTAGTGCGACTCGGGGTGACATGCTGCGTTGAAGCCGGTGGCCTGACGTGTACTCGCTACGGTCCGCGTCCAACGAACGGATGGGCAAACCTTCCGCCCGAGGTGGACCGGGGACAAGGCAGGCAAGTTGAACGTGCGAAAGTGAGAATGCGAGAAACCGGTCCACCGGCGGTCACCAGCAGCACCGCCAGCGTCTGGCCAATGCCCGCGATCGTCATGAGCCGGCGAACTCGTGGATCGCCCCGGCCGACCTCCGGGGCAGCCGTTCTGCATTACGACAGCGAGTCCCTCAGTATCGTCGCCAACTCCGACTCATCCGGGACCCTTCCCGACACCTTCACCTCCCCCTCGATCGCCAGGGCGGGGGTGATCATGACGCCCCGCTTCATGATCTCGTTGAGATCGGTGACCTTGCAGAGTTCGCAGGCGATACCCAGCTCGTCGGCCGCCGCCTTGGCATTGGCGGCCAGGGCCTCGCACCTTGCACAACCGGTTCCCAGGATTTCGATCCTCACGGTCCGCACTCCTTTCAGACTCAGGCCCCCAAGAACGTCCCGTAGACCATTCCCGCCGCGGTGGCCATTACGACAACCAGAACCGTGAACACTGCGGTCTTCACATTGCCGATCACGCTACGGATCACCAGCAGGCTCGGCAACGACAACGCCGGCCCCGCCAGCAGCAGCGCCAGCGCCGGCCCCTGGGCCATCCCGTGCTCCGTCAACGCCTGTAGGATCGGGATCTCGGTCAGCGTCGCGAAGTAGAACAGGCACCCGACCGCCGAAGCGATCAGGTTCGACGTCACGCTGTTATCGCCCACCCACGCCGCCACCTGTCTGTCCGGGACGAGCGCCCCCAGAAAACCGACGACGAACACGCCGCCGAAAAGCAGCGGCACCAGCAGCTTGGCGAAGTCCCAGGTGTTGTGCATCCACTCCACGATCTCCGGTAGGTCAAACCACCGCCAGACCATCAGCACGACGGCCAGACCACACCCAGCCGCCAGGTGCCAACGGACGCGATGAACGGCGATGACCCAGGTGTTCGCTTCCTCAATCGAGACGATGTCCTCCTTGGCGAGCGCGACCTTATCCCCGACGGCCAGCCCCGCAACCGGCCGAGAGACCTGGACCAGCACCTCGTCGCGCGTCTCCTGGAGCAAGACGCCGGGAATCGTCGTCCCGTCAAGCCGGTTGACTACCACGTTTCCGGGGTTATACCAGTCGCTGAACACCAGAAACGCGATCATGCAGGCGAAGTGGAGAGCGGTTTGCCACAACGCCCGCCTGGGTCTGGCCGGCACGGGCAACGGCACCGCCGCCGCCGATCGATCCCGCTCGTCCTTTCTGAAGATCGCCGCCATCAGCAGACCGATCACCAGACCGAACGCGACGGCCCCGACCGCACGGGCCACTCCAATCTCGAAGCCCAGCACGCGTGCGGTGAGGAAGACGGCCAGGACGTTCAGCGCGGGTCCGGCGTACAGAAACGCCGACGCCGGGCCCAGGCCCGCCCCAAGCCGATAAATGCCGGCGAACATCGGCAGCACACTGCACGAGCACACCGCCAGGACCGTCCCCGAGACCGACGCCACCGAGTATGCTTCCAACTTGTTGGCGGTGGGCCCCAGGTGCCGAAGCACCGCTTCCTTCGACAGGAACGTCATGATGGCCCCGGCAATGAACAGCGCCGGCACCACGCAGGCCAGCGTATGGTTCCGGGCGTACCACTGCACCATCTTGAATGCTTCGAGGATGGCGGCGGTGACTTTGACGTTCGACAGGGGCAGGTAGTAGGCGATCATGAACATGCAACCGAACGCCAGGAGTATCTTCCACTGTTTCATGGCATGTATCTCAATACTGCCTGGACCCGGATTCCCATCTCGGTCCGGGGGCCAGTTCCCAGCAATGGCATTATGGTCATATAGCCATAGCTCTGACCAAGAAAAACGCGTCAATCACCCAACATCGACTTCTGTGCCTGGAGGTTCTCCTTGAGCACCAATTCGATGCAATCGAAGAACCCGGTCACGCACTTGCACTTCGTGCGGTAGTAGACCATCGAGCCTTCCTTGCGGCCGTCCACCAAGCCGGCGTTCTTCAGGATGGCCAGGTGCTTGGACACCGTGGACTGGTCCGCCCCGACCCGCTCGGTGAGTTCGCAGACGCATTGCTCCTTGTTCTGCAGGGCATCCAGCATCAGCAGGCGGCTCGGATGAGCAAGGGCCTTGGCGATCCGGGCCCGGGCCTCGTAATGGGGTCGTGATCGTTCCTTCATGGCTCTATTGTAATATCGCCATATGCTCTTGTCAAGTCCAAGCCCGCCTGGCCGGAAGCCGCCGGGTGCGTGACAGTTCCGGCGGGGACCTTCGGGCGGAGAAGGGGACGGCAC
>CAZOIA010000008.1:0-17595 GCA_964579675.1 uncultured Planctomycetales bacterium
CGGTCAGCCGCGGATTCAATACGCGGTGAACACTCTGCTCGCTCAGCAGACGCGTCTGCCAGTATTCCCGCTCGCCGCTGTCAATCGTCTGTTCGAACTTCAGCAGTCGCTTTCGCATGAGCAGCAATGCCAACACGAACCGGAACTGCTGTTTCATCTCCGACTCCTCGTCCTCCAGGCGGAGGAAAAGGTGGGTCAGCATCTCCTTGTCAATCGCGACCGCGGTCTGCTTCTGCTCGCGGACCGGAACATGTCCCCGCCAATAGCAGAAGCAGCCCTTGGGCGGCCCCGTCCATGCCTCAACCGCATAGTCGCGACGTTCAATGCCCTCGGAGGTCTCGAACAATGCCGCAAAGTAGGGTTCGCCCTCGGCAAACGTTCGGTCCGTCACCGCACACTTCCCGGTGCTCTTGGAGATTTCCCAATCGCCGGCCATTAACCACCATTGCAGAGCAAGACATTGAATCCCGCTGAGGATGATTACCGATTTCAGGGCGTCCCGCCGGGCAGCTCCGGGGTCAGGGCGATGCTCCGTCGGACAAGGTGTACGGGTGCGAAATCAAGGATCCGCCTTAGTGTGCCATCAACTATGAATTCGCGGGTTCGTGTGCCACCGCTCTGCGAGCACTGGTCCATGATGTCGGTCCACCCGGTGAGACTTGGCACTGCTCAGAGAGCAGTGGCACACACCGACCGATGCCCAAACCGCCAAGCCACCGTTGACGATACACCAACAGGAGTGGGAAAGCGGCCCCTGCCCGCCCCTTTCTCACTTTCGCACCTTCTCACCTGCGCACTTCTCGTCCCTTATCCTTTCGGACGTCCGGCCCGCAGACGGGCCGGTACCCTCGGAATGGGTCTGCTGAACGCTTGGCCGGGCCGGTTTGCAGGCCGGCGGCTGCGTTCAGGACTTGTCATCCCCCCGGGCTGCCGCGGGACTCGTCGGAAGCGGGTGGCTCCTGCGACTTCTGCTCGGTCTCGGGCGGTGGCTCTTCCGGAGCGGGTTCTTTCGCCGGCGGCTCTTCCGGCAACGGGGGCTCGCCTGGCGGAGGCTCGGATATCGCGGCCGGGGCCTCGGGAGCCGGCGGAAGCTCTTCTTCTTCCGGCCGTTCCTCTTCCTCGTCCTCTTCCAGGTACACGTCCTCCATGTCCGTCGCATCGACCTTGTGCCGCAGCAGGTAGTAGATGATCGTCGAACCCGAGAAGAAGAACGACACCAGCAGCGCATACAGCAACGTCACGAGGAGCAGCACCCAGATGCCGATCAGGAAGGCGGCAGCGGTGTCCCCCCAGCTTTCCGCGCCGAACGGTGGCGCCACGACCCGGAGACCCTCGAACGCTGGATGGGGCCAGAGTGCATCTATCTTCTGCCCGCCGGCCAGGCCCGTCCCCGGGCGGTACATGCGAAAGACCCCCATCCCAATGGCCAGGAAGAACCGCGTTGCCTTCAATAGAACCAGCACGAAGAACCGGGCGAACAGGTAGCACAACGCGCCATAGACCGTGGCCACCGCCGCGTAGAAACCCGCCCGCCACGGCCTGGAGTAGATGTAGCTGTAGCTTCGGGACATCGCATCGAAGCTGTCGGACCCCTCCACCGCAATGGTCGGCCACATGAGCCCCATTCCCGCGACCGCTCCGACCGCCACCAGGGCCATCACGAACCCGCCGAGAAGGGCCACGCCCATGCCCACCCCGCCGACGATATCCCCGAAGTACGGTATCGCCATCACCAACCCGCCGACGAAAATGCAGGCGCCGATCACGATAATCAGCCCGACCGGCAATAGCGGTGCGGTCAGAAAGCCGAGGAACTTCTGCCGCGCGAAACTCAATGCCGCTTTCGGCGAGATCCGCTCGTCGCGGGCGACGTTCAGTGCGGCAATCCGGCAAATCGCCCCTCCGAACAACGACCAGATCGCCAGCGAAACCAGCAGGAACGGGACGGCAAAGAGCCAATGCTCCAGCACCAGCCACTGTACACCCCGCAGCATCAACACGATGCACGAGAGCACCCCAATGCCGCCGGGGCCGGTCCTGACTGACTCATAACGAAGCGCCGTCGGCGATGACGACCCCGCCGACTTCTCGGCAGCTTCAAGAAAGCCGGAGAGCACGTTGTCTTGTTCCGAAAGGAGTGCGCGCATTTGACCACCGACGTCCTCCAGCGACTTCTGGGAAGGGGCGGACGAAGTCCGCGCACTGACGACCTCGCTGATCTTGCCCGCGACGTTCAGGCCCCGGGCGGCTTCAATCAGTTGACGAACCACCCCGGTCTCAAACGAAAGGAAGCTGGCGAATACGCCGCGTGGCTTCAGTCCCTCGATTTCCACCTTTATCTTGCCGTGCTGGCGGGCGAGCTCGGCGATCGCGGCCCTGCGGTCGCGCCCGCTGGCCGCATCCTCCTCACCCTTGCCCTTGGTAAGGTCTTCGACAGCCTTGGCATGGACCTCCTTGCGCTTGTCCAGGGCTTCGGCTACGGCGCCATCCGGGTCCTGGTCGAGCTTTCGCGCGGGATCGCCCGGGGGCTCGGCTTCCATGGCCAAGTAGGCTTGCGTCAATCGTTCGGGATACGATGCCTTTACGCTCTTGCGCCAGGTTTCGACATCCGGCACCTGCCAGAAGGCATTGACCTCGCCATCGACCGGCCGACACTCGGAACAAGTCCAGACCGCGTCCAGGATCCAGCCCCACAACGCCATCAGCACCAGACCCGCCAGCGCCAGGCCGAGCTTGCTGGGGTGAATCGCCATCCGGAATGTCCGGAAGATCTGGGTGAAGGAAAAGCACTCCGACCAGTTGATCCGTCGAAGCTCGGTAGGTTGCTCCGCCATTGATCAGTCCTCCAGTCTTGAGTAACGAAGATGTGGTCGCCGTCATGGGCCAGGAAACGGACTGCCGGGCCCGGGCTTCCCTCCGTCTGCAGGGCGAGCCAGAACCGCCGGCATCCGTGCGCCACGCAGCGCACGTATGACCGCGCCAATCTGCCGGGCAATATTATAAGTCCGACGCGGCCCTCGGCAACACCCGCCCCGACCGCCCTCGAACCGCCTATACCTCCGGCTCCCGGGAACCCGGGCACCCCGGCAGGCGGCATCATCCGTCTTCAGCCGGCTCGTCCGACTCCCCGGGCTCCTCCCGGTCGGGCCGGCTGAGTTCAGGCCACTCTTCGCTGATGCGATACTCTTCGTTGAGCCAGCGGCCCAGGTCGATCTGCTGGCAGCGCTGGCTGCAGAAGGGGCGGTAAGGCACCTCCCTCAAGGAGCCATAAGGCACATTCCGCCTGCAGATTGGACATTCGAGCGTGGGCATGGCTCGCTTGAGTGCCCGGGCCGCCAGACGAGCCAGCTCCGTCCCACGTCAACGCGCCGGACCGCCGGCCCGGAGTATCATTCCTTCAATTGCTTGCCGGCCGGTCCGGGCTCTACCTTGGCCCTGTTGGATTCCGAAGATTTGTCCTTGTGATCACCGGATGATGACTCAGCCTCCGCCTTGGCCGCCTTCTTGTAGCTCTCGCTACGATGATCCGTCTCGTAGAAGCCCGATCCTTTGAAGATGATCCCCGCCCCGGCACCGATCAGGCGTTGGGCAGTGCGGCGACCGCAGGCCGGACACCTTTTCTGAGGCTTGGCGGTAATCGACTGGAACAGCTCGAACTTGTGGCCACACGAAGTGCACTGATAATCATAAGTGGGCATAAGACACTCTGATCTCCCGACAAAAACATCCGGTTGGATCGACAGCGATCAGCTCCCGCCTTCGCCGTCCGGCTTCTCGGAGGCCGCCCGGCGAGCCTCTCCCTCTTGCCTGGTATCCTCATCACTGTCCGGCGGCTTGGACACGACCACGCGAGCCGGACGAAGAACACGATCGCCGAGCCGATAACCCTTCACAACTTCCTCGAGCACCGTGGGTTCCCCATGCTCGTCGGAGGGTCGCTGCATCATCGCCTCGTGCACCGCCGGGTCGAACGGTTGGCCCTCCGACTCGATGCGCGACACGTTGAAGTCGCCCAAGACCTTGAGGAAGTTCTCCAGCGTCAACTTGACACCACCGACAACCGCCTCGACGCCGCTGCCTTGCTCCGATCCGGAAGCGATTACCCGCTCGATGTCGTCGAGGATCGGCAGCAGCTTCTGAACAAGGCCGGCGTTGGCGTACCTGAGGACCTCGGCCCGGTCTTTCTCCGTCCGGCGCTGATAGTTTGCCAGGTCGGCCTTGGCGCGGAGGAACTTCTCCTTCCATTCCTCAGCTTCAGTTCGCGATTCACCCGGCGCTGCAGGGGTCTGGGCCTGCGGTGACTCCCCGGCCGGTTCCGCCTCGGATGCCGCCTGTTTCGCGGGAGCGGACTCGCCCCCGTACTCAGCGACGTCTTCCTCGGTAGGTAACACGATCTTCTTCCTCTTGCCGCTCATCGCTTAGCGTCTATCCCTCGTCCTCCCCGGCGTTGTCCGAAGGCGAGCCGGAGAAAAACTCCGCCAGCTTCTCGAAGAATCCTTTCGATTCCGGCAGCACGTGCTCGTCCTCACTGGCGGCATACTCGCGAAGCAGTTCCTCCTGCTTCTTGTTCAGTTTCCTGGGTATCTCCACCCAGACCTGCACGATTTCGTCGCCCCGCCGCCTCGACCGCAACCCCGGCAGACCCTTGCCCGCCAGGCGAAACATCTGCCCGTGCTGCGTACCCGGCGGAATGGTGCACTCGATTCGACCGGTCAGCGAGGGGACCTGCACCTTTGCCCCCAACGCCGCCTGGGCAAAGCTGATCGGCACGCGGCAAAGGAGATCCTGACCGTGGCGCTCGAAGAAGGGGTGCGGTTTGACGCGAACGTAGACGTGCAGATCGCCCCTGGCTCCGCCGCTGTCGCTGGGCTCACCTTCGCCCGCCACGCGGACGCCCTGCCCGTCACCGATCCCCCCGGGGATGTGCACACTCAGGATCCGGTGCTTTCGCTGCCGACCGGTACCCCGACAACGCGGGCAAGGCGACACGATGACCGACCCCTTGCCCCGGCATGCGGGACAGGTGGTGACCACCCGACCGAACAACGACCCGAAACCCGTGCTCTGCTCCACCTGTCCATACCCGCCACAGGTGGGGCAGTTGCGCTTCCTGGAGCCCGGCTCACTGCCGCTGCCGCTGCAGTGATCGCAGAGGTCGCGGCGGTCGAACTCGATGGTCTTCTCAACGCCGGCGGCGACCTCTTCGAGCGACAGCTCGACCTGCATCTCGAGATCAGTACCCCCTCGCCACGTCCGGCCGCCTCCGAAGATGCCGCCCCCGAAGATGTCGTTGAACATCGAGAAGATGTCCTCGACACCCATGCCCCCGAAGTCGTGCATTCCCGCCCCCTCGAGGCCGCGATGCCCGAACCGATCGTACCGCTGACGTTTCTCGGGATCGGAAAGGACTTCGTAAGCCTCGGCCGCCTCCTTGAACTTAGCTTCCGCGTCGGGGTCATCCTTGTTGCGGTCGGGGTGGTATTTCAGGGCGGCTTTGCGGTAGGCCTTCTTAATCTCCCCGGCCCCGGCGTCGCGTGAGACCTCGAGCACCTCGTAGTAATCGCGTTTGCTCGTCACCACCATCTCACAACCACGTCGTCATATGCTCCCTGCTCATCCATAACCGTGCACCGGCGTCGTCGCACCTGCCTCCTATACGTTATCGGACAGCTCCGGCGATCTCTTTCTTCTCGTCCTTCAGATCCGTCACCAGGACCTGCGTGGTGAGCATCAGACCCGCCACGCTGGCCGCGTTCTCCAGCGCGATCCGGGCGACCTTGGCCGGGTCGATGATCCCCGCCTTGAACATATCGACGAACTCCCCGTTGCGGGCGTCGTAACCGATCTTCCCGCCCCGGGCCAGGACCTCCGAGACGATCACCGCGCCGTCCTGACCGCAGTTATCCGCGATCTGCCTGGTCGGTGCCTCCAGGGCCCGAACCACGATATCGCAGCCGATCTTCTCCTCGCCCCGGGCCCGGTCGCGAGCCTTCTTGACCGCATCGATGGCCCGGAGGAAAACGACGCCCCCGCCCGGGACCACGCCTTCCTCCACCGCCGCTCGGGTCGCGTGGAAGGCGTCATCCACCAGGTCCTTGCGCTCCTTGACCGCAGCCTCGGTAGCCCCGCCCACCCGAATGATCGCCACGCCCCCGGTGAGCTTGGCCAGCCTTTCCTGCAGCTTCTCGCGATCGTAGTCGCTGGTGGTGGTCTCGATTCCCTGGCGAAGCTGATCGCACCGGGCCTTGATATCGCTCTTCTTGCCCGCGCCTTCAATGATGGTCGTCGAATCCTTGTCCACCACGATCTTCTTCGCCCGACCAAGAGACGACGTCTCCACGTTTTCGAGCTTGATGCCCAGGTCCTCGCTGATCAACTGCCCGCTGGTCAGGACCGCGATGTCGCCCAGCAGGGCCTTGCGGCGATCGCCGAAGCCCGGCGCCTTGACTGCGCAGACGTTCAACACGCCCCGCAGCTTGTTGACCACCAGTGCCGCCAGGGCCTCACCCTCAACGTCCTCGGCAATCACCAGGAGCGGTCTGGCGGCGCCGACCAGCTTCTCCAGAAGCGGAATCAGCTCGCGGACGTTCGAGATCTTCTTCTCGAAGATCAGGATGTAGGCGTCCTCCAGCACGCATTCCAGCGTACTGGGATCGGTCATGAAGTAAGGGGAGATGTAGCCCTTGTCGAACTGCATCCCCTCGACGAGCTCTTTCTCGGTTTCGAGGCTCTTGCCCTCTTCGATCTCGACGATGCCCTCGGTGCCAACCTCCTCCAGGGCTTCCGCCAGCAATCGCCCGACCTCCTCGTCGCCGTTCGCGCTGATGGCGGCGACCTTGGCGATGTCGTCGCCTTTGACCTTCGTGGACTGCTCGGCAATGCTCGCCACGGCGGCCTGGACGGCGGCATCGATCCCTCGTTTGAGGGCCATCGGATTGGCACCCGCCGTAACGTTCTTGAGCCCCTGGCGAAAGATCGCTTCCGCGAATACCGTCGCGGTGGTCGTGCCGTCGCCCGCATCGTCGCTGGTCTTGCTCGCGACCTCGTTGACCATCTTGGCGCCCATGTTCTCGAACGGTTCGGGCAACTCGATCTCCTTGCTCACCGTCACGCCGTCTTTCGTGACCCGAGGTGAGCCGAACGACTTGTGCAGGATCACGTTCCGCCCCGTTGGACCCATCGTCACCTTCACCGTCGCCGCCAGCTTCGACAGCCCTTCCAGCAGGTCCTGCCGGGCTGCGTCCTCAAACATCATCTGTTTGGCCATATCTGTTTGCTCCTCGCGTTATGCGATTGCAGCGTGCTCATCAATCGTTTACGACTCGATGATGGCCAGGACGTCGTTCTCTTTGAGAATGACGTACTTCTTGCCGTCGATCTCCACATCCGAGCCGGCGTACTTCCCGTAGAAGATCTCGTCGCCGACCTTGACGCTCATCGTGCCGCGCTGGCCGCTGTCCAGCAGCCGGCCCGGGCCCGCCGCCAGCACTTTGGCCCGTTGCGGCTTCTCCCTTGCCGCATCGGGCAGCACGATGCCGCCCGCTGACTTCTCCTCCGCCTTGCACTGCTCGACCAGAATACGATCGTCCAAAGGCCTAATCTTCATCTTGGCCATTACGGCTATCTCCTAAATCAAAGGAATCGTCAATAGGAACCATCGTCCTCAATCAGCCTGCTTCGGGCCGAAGCCCATCGGCTGTCGCCAGCCCTCCAGAAACATCCTGATTGCCGCCCGCCCCATGCTGAGCAGCACTGCCAACTCCCAGCACTCGCTCACCTGCCCGGCGAGCTGAGATGGTCTGACCTGCTTCCCCTTGGCTGAACGTATCCCCTGAAATGAGTGAGGGTCTGGGAGGTTATTCTCGACCTCCTCCAGCAGACCGCGGGCAAGATCTCGAAGCCACGGCTTCAAACTCGTGGTCGCCAGGTACGGTCCCAACCGCTCCAGGCAGATCGCGGCACCGTCCAACTGCACGAGCAGTTGGTGGAGACGCAGGGGGTCATACCGTCCAATGTCGGCCATCAGTTCCGCTCCGCAGTTGACTCCACCTCATCGACGAGCTCGACCGTCGGGCCATATCCCCCACCGAGGGTCATCGGTTCGAGGAAGCCTTTCGCCGCGAGATAGTCGAAACACCTCCTGGCTTGGGGCCCATCCAACTTCAACTCGTCCGCAACCGCGCCGGCGTTCAGGATCACGTGCAGCCCACCCTGCTGATAGGCTTCGTAGAACCTTTCCATGATGGCCTGTCGCGCTTCCTGATCAGTCATGGCAGTCTCCTACATCATGCCGCCCATGCCGCCCATGCCGCCCATGCCGTCCATTCCGGGGCCGCCCGGGCCCCCGGGGCCGGCTGACTCCTCTTCCTCCTTGGGCTTCTCAGCCACCACACAGTCCGTGCTCAAGAGCACCCGGGCCACGCTGCTGCCGTTTTCCAGCGCGACGCGCACCACCTTGGCCGGGTCGATCACGCCGTCCTTCATCAGGTCGCCGAACACGCCGGTCTCCGCGTTGTAGCCGAAAGGCCCGCTATTGGCCGTCACCTTCGCCAGCACGACGCCCCCCTCCTGCCCCGCGTTGACCGCAATCTGGCGCAGGGGCATCGTCAACGCATGACGGACGGCCTCCACGCCGGTCTGCTCATCCCCGTTGGCCTTCACGCTGTCCACGGCGCCGATGCAGCGTACCAGCGCCACCCCGCCGCCGGGCACGATCCCTTCCTCAATCGCCGCCCGCGTGGCGTGCAACGCGTCCTCGATCCGGGCCTTTCTCTCCTTCAGCTCCGTCTCGGTGACCGCCCCCACGTTGATCTGGGCCACCCCGCCCGAGAGCTTCGCCAGCCGCTCCTGCAGCTTCTCGCGATCGTAGTCGCTTGTGGTGATCTCGATCTCCCGCCTGATCTGCTCGCAACGGGCCTGGATCTCTTTCGTCCTGCCCGCGCCCTCGATCATCGTCGTGTTGTCGTTGTCCACCCGGACCTTCTTCACCACCCCGAGATCGGCAATCGTGACCTTGTCCAGCTCGATGCCCAGGTCCTTCATGATGCACTTTCCGCCGGTCAGGATCGCAATGTCCTGTAGCATCGCCTTGCGGCGATCGCCGTAGCCCGGAGCCTTCACCGCGCAAACTTGCACAATCCCACGCAGCTTGTTCACCACCAGCGTCGCCAGCGCCTCGCCCTCCACGTCCTCGGCAATGATCAGCAGCGAACGCTTGGCCTTGGCGATTTTCTCCAGGAGGGGCACCAGCTTGGTCACGCTCGAGATCTTCTCTTCGTGAATCAGGATGTAGGGCTTGTCGAGCACCGCCTCCATCGCATCCTGATCCGTGACGAAATGGGGACTCAGGTAGCCGCGGTCGAACTGCATCCCTTCCACGAGGTCGTAATTCGTGTCCGCGCTCTTACCCTCCTCGACCGTTATCACCCCGTCCTTGCCAACCTTGTCGAAGCACTCCGCCAGCAGCTCGCCAACGCTGCGATCATTGTTAGCGGAGATCGAGCCGATGTTGACCAGATCCTCTCGGGCCGAGACCTTCACCGGCTTGGCCATCTTGCCCAGTGCCTCCACCGCAGCGACGACGCCCTTGGCGATCCCTCGACACAGGGCCATCGCGTCGGCGCCGGCCACGACGTTCTTGAGCCCCTCCTTGTAGATGGCTTCAGCCAGCACCGTCGCGGTCGTGGTCCCGTCGCCGGCCGCCTCGGAAGTTTTCGTCGCCGCCTCCTTCACGAGCTGAGCTCCCATGTTCTCGTACTTGTCCAGGAGCTCCACCTCTTCCGCCACCGTGACCCCGTCTTTGGTCACGTTCGGCGAACCCCAGCCCTTGTCCAGGACCGCATTTCGGCCCCGGGGGCCTAGCGTGCACTTGACCGCCCGGGCCAGCTTCTCCACACCGGCCATCAGACCCGCACGGGCCTCATCCTCAAACGCCATTTGTTTCACAGCCATGTCCTTAGATCTCCTTCAAGCCCATCTGCCCAGGCACCAGCGAGCAGGGCCACACTCTGCACTTTTTGACAGGGAATCTCCCCCGTCCGAAAACCCCTGTGCAATCGCAGTGCCAGAACGGCAGCCTCACCCTGGAAGGAACGCAAGCCTATGCCACAAAAGATGTTAGGCCACACAAGCCGCCGGCCGCCGGCCCCGCCGGCCCGTGCCACCCTGGCAGCCGCCCCCACCACCATGCCATACTGACAGGGGCGGGCAACCGGATCTGCAGCATGCTCCTTGTCGTCGTTACTTTCGTCGGCCCGACCAACCACTGGAAGAGCAGCTTCCTGTTTTTGCCGTTTTTCACCCCTTTTTCATCAGGGGCGGTTTGAGGGATGACTTCGCAGCGGCGGTGACCTCTTTTGCTTTGGCGCTCCGGCTGCCCACCCGCAAACGGGTGCCGCCTGACGTGCCGTCATTGGAATCGCTGGCGGCTCGCGGCGACATGCCGCTCCTGGGCTTGGCCTTGGGGGTCGTCTTCTTGGCTGAGGCGCTTTCAAAGAAGCTCCCCAGGCCGCGCAGCCGCTCGTAGCGACGTTTCAGCAGCGTGTCGATGCGGACGCGCTTCAGCTCACGGAGCGTGTCCACGACGTGTCGCTCGAACGCCGCGATCATCGCGCCCGGATCACGGTGCCCCCCGCCCAGCGGTTCGGGCAGGATGTGATCGATGAGGTTGAGCTTCTTGAGGTCCCGGGCGGTGAGCTTCAACGACTTGGCGGCCTCGTCAGCCTTCTCGGCGCTCTTGAAGAGAATGGCGGCACAGCCCTCGGGCGTAATGACCGAGTAGTAGGCGTGCTCGAACATTGCCAGGCGGTCGCCCACGCCGATGCCCAGTGCGCCACCGCTGCCCCCTTCGCCGATCACCAGGCAACAAATGGGCACCCGGAGGCGGGACATTTCCATCAGGTTGACCGCGATGGCCTGGGCGATTCCGCGTTCCTCGGCCTTGTCACCGGGGTAGGCCCCCTGGGTATCGATGATCGTGACCACCGGGCGCCTGAACTTCTCGGCCAGTCGCATTTTCTGCAATGCCTTGCGGTATCCTTCCGGATGGGCACAGCCGAAGTGGCGTTCGATCTTTTGCCTGGTGTCCCGCCCCTTGTCGTGCCCGACCAGGAGGACCTTCTGCCCACCGATCCGCCCGAAACCGGTCACGATCGCCTTGTCGTCGGCGAAGCAACGATCGCCGTGCAGCTCACAGAAGTCCTTGACGCACCCGTCGATGTAATCGCGGAGGCCCGGCCGGCGGGGATGCCGGGCCACCAGAACCGTCTCCCACGGGGTCAACTTGGCGTAGGTCCGCCGGGTGAGGTTCTCGAGTGTGGCCCGCAGCTCGCGGATGTCGGCGGACATGTCGCGTTTCGTCTCGACCTGGGCCGCCTCCAGCTCGGCGATCTCCTGCTCGATACGGACGAGCGGTTTCTCGAACTCCAGGACGGCCCCTGCTGTGACCGGGCTCTCGCCGACCGGGCGTGGTCCAGGTTGCGTGCTCATATTCATAGCGTACCAGTTAGGCCCGACGAAGCAAGGAGGATTTGACGCCTCCGCCGGCCGGCGGCTAAAGTACGGCCAGTTGGAGGCTGCTGCGAGGTCGTGCGTAAGAACTTTGAAATAAACAGCTTAGACAGGGTTTCGATCATCGGCGTCGGGTTGCTGGGGGGCTCGATCGGGTTGGCCCTGCGGGCTGCTGGTTTCACCGGCACGCGGGTTGGCGTGGGCCGGCGGGCCTCCTCGCTCCGCAAAGCCCTCGCCTGCGAAGCGGTTGATGAGGTGACTCGCGACGTGGCGGCCGGGGTGGCCCGGGCTCAACTGGTCGTCCTCTGCACACCGATCGGCCGATTCGAAGGCCTCTTGCGGGGCATGGCGCACGCGCTGATGCCGGGAACCTACGTTACGGACGTGGCGAGCACGAAGGTGAAGGTGGTTCGTCTCGCGGGGCGACTGCTGCCCGGGACGGTCCGGTTCGTCGGGTCGCACCCGATGGCCGGCTCGGAGAAAACGGGGGTCGAGTTCGCCCGGGCCGATCTGTTCGAGCGTTCGCTCTGCCTGGTGGCGCCGGGGCCGAAGACACCACCCGCCGCCGTCCGATGGATCCGCGGGTTCTGGGAGGTAATTGGTGGGCGAACCCTGACCCTCACGCCCCGCGAACACGATGACCTGCTGGCCCGGGTGAGTCATTTGCCCCACGCGGCCGCCGCCGCTCTGGTGAACCTGTCGGTCAGGGAATCCGCCATCGAGCTGGCCGGCCCGGGCTTCGCCGATACGACCCGCATCGCCAGCGGCAGCCCGGCCATGTGGACCGATATCTTCCGGACCAACCGCCGGGCGGTGATCAAGGCCGTCGATCGGTTGATCAACGAGCTTTCTACGTTCCGCCGCCGACTCGATCGCGACGATGCCGACGCCATCCTCAAGTGGCTGACCGCGAGCAAGGAGGCGCGCGATCGGTGGATTTCACGACGTTACAAGAGCAAGGTGCTGCCTCCATGACCCTCGCGCAGCGCGCAGAACCGATCCTCTGGCGGATCCGTATCCTGCCTCAGCGCCGCCAGTTGGACGCCCACGGGGCGGCGATGCTCCGCGACATCCACGAGCTGGGCCTGGACCGCGCGGAGCGGGTCGCATCGAGCCGGCTTTTCCTGCTTCAAGGCGACCTGGGGCCTGAGACGATCGAGCGGATTGCCGCCGAGTTGCTGGCGGACCCGGTCACTGAGGGGTTCAGCCTCCACCGCGGCGGGGATGACCGCAGTCTGCCGGGTGCGGAGTTCGATGCCGCCATCGAGGTGCACCTCAAGGGAGGTGTTATGGATCCGGTGGCCGCCTCGACGCTGGCGGCCCTGGCCGACATGGGCGTGGACACGAGCGGACTGGCGGTCGCCACCGCGCGCCTGTATCAACTCAAGAGTATCGCGGATATCGACGAGCTGGATTCCATCGCCCGGCGGCTCCTTTGCAACGACTGCATTGAGGACGTGTATTTCAGCGGCTTCGGGCGGCACGACCCCCGGCCGGACCGCCTGCCGGTCGCGCCAACGCAGGCGTTCGAGCTGAGACACGTCCCCATCCTTCAGCTCGACGACAACGCGCTGGTTGGCCTGTCGCGGGACGGACACCTGTTCCTGTCGCTGGAGGAGATGCGGACGATCCGGAACCGCTACCGCGAACAACACCGCGACCCGACCGACCTGGAACTCGAAACGTTCGCCCAGACCTGGAGCGAGCATTGCGTGCATAAGACGCTCAAGAGTGCGGTGCGCTATCGCGGGGCGCCGTTGCCGAATACCTCGCGGGCCCGGCAATACCGGCGCGACGACGGCACGGTGGAGGTGACCTACGGCAACCTGCTCAGGGACACGATCGCCCGGGCGACCCGCGAGCTGATCGAGAGCGGGCGGGTGGACTGGTGTCTGTCGGTCTTCGAGGACAACGCGGGCGTCATCGCGTTCGATGAGGACTTCGGTATCGCGTTCAAGGTGGAGACGCACAACCACCCGTCGGCGATCGAGCCCTACGGCGGGGCCGCCACCGGCATCGGCGGGTGCATCCGCGACGTGCTCGGCTGCGGGCTCGGGGCCAAGCCGATCGCCAACACCGACATCTTCTGCGTGGGCAGGCCCGATTTCCCGATGGACGCCCTGCCCCGGGGGGTCCTGCACCCGCGGCGGGTGCTCAAGGGCGTGGTGGCTGGCGTACGCGACTACGGCAACCGCATGGGCATCCCAACGATCAACGGGGCGGTGCTTTTCGACGACCGCTACCTGGGCAACCCGCTCGTGTTCTGCGGGTGCGCGGGGCTGATCCCCCGGGACCGGATCAACAAGAAGCCCCAGCCCGGCGATGCGATCGTGCTGATCGGCGGTCGAACCGGCCGGGACGGCATCCACGGGGCCACCTTCTCGTCCGCCGAGCTCACCGACACCCATGCCGACGAGTTCTCGCACGCGGTCCAGATCGGCAACGCCATCACCGAAAAACAGGTGCTCGACGTCATGCTCCAGGCCCGGGACCATGCCCGCGGATGCCTCTACACCGCCACCACCGACTGCGGCGCCGGCGGGCTGAGCAGCGCGGTCGGCGAGATGGGATCGAAGCTGGGGGCAACCGTCGATCTGGAGAAGGTCCCGCTCAAGTACGCCGGCCTGCGCTACGACGAAATCTGGATCAGCGAGGCCCAGGAGCGGATGGTGCTCAGCGTCCCGCCCGACAACTGGGAGGCGGTGCGAGCGATCTGCCAGGCCGAGAACGTCGAAGCCACGGTGATCGGGACCTTCCGCGACGACGGCCGACTGCTGATCCGCTACGACGGCCAAACCGTCGGCGACATCGACGCAGACTTCCTCCACGGCGGTATCCCCAAGACCCGCCGGGAGGCGAGCTGGCAACCGGTTTCCTCAATAGGTTGCTCTTCAAGGGGTGTTGCGGCAAGAACTTGCCGCGGTCCTGATCAACAAAGGATCGCGGGAATTCACGCCGGCGTATCTTCACTCACGGCGAGGGACACGCTTCTGGCCAAGCTCGCGGAACTCAATACCGCGAGCAAGGAATGGATCATCCGGCAATACGATCATGAGGTGCAGGGAACCAGCGTGATCAAGCCGCTGGTCGGGCCCGGGCCAGGTCCGTCCGATGCCGCGGTCATCCGGCCGCGGCTGCGGGACGAGAAGGGCATCGCGATCGCCAACGGCATCTGCCCCGCGATGAGCGACATCGATCCCTACTGGATGGCAGTGGCCGCCATCGACGAAGCCGTCCGCAACGTCGTCTGCGTCGGGGGGGACCCGGACCGGACCGCGATCCTGGACAACTTCTGCTGGGGCAACTGTGAAGACCCGCACACGATGGGGGCACTCGTGCGGGCGTGCCAGGGCTGTTACGACGCCGCCGTCACCTACGGCACGCCCTTTATCTCGGGCAAGGACTCGCTCAATAACGAGTTCGCCCTGGACCCTGGCGATGCCCAACGCCTCGCCGGTCGAATCCCGCTTCACAACAATCGCATCCGCATCCCCGGGACGCTGCTGATCAGCGCCGTGAGCATCATCGACGACGTCAACCGGTGCGTCACGATGGACGCCAAGCGGATCGACGGCGAGACAACGCATTTCTTCCTGGTGGGGCTGGAGGCCCGGCACTGGCAGGAGGTTGACATGGAACAGGCGGCTGCGCTCCACCATGCGGTCGGCGAACTGATCCGTTCGGGCGTGGTGCTCGCGGCCCACGACTGCGGTGAGGAAGGTATCCTGCCGGCGCTGGCGGAGATGGCGTTCGCAGGACAATGCGGGCTCGAGACGGCCTTCTCCGCTCCGGAACCTTTTGCCGCGATTCCCTGCGGCTACATCCTGCAAGCCAGCGAAGCCAGCCGCAGCGAGATCAGCAGAGTGGCCGACCAAGGCGAAGGCATCGCCGTTCACCAGATCGGCCAGTCCCGCAACGATCAGCGGTTCGACTGGAAGGCCGATAACGACAGCACTTTCAGCATCGACTTGGACTCATGCTCAACTGCGTGGCGGTCGACCCTGGACTGGTAGCAACCTGATCTCCAAGGTACAATAAGGGACGATGAGTGCAAACCCGCTCAAGTTTGGTGGCTTTGTGCTCCGGTCGGGGAGCACATTTGAATCCATCTGCCCCGAGTTGGACGTGGCCAGCTTTGGCAAGACCGCGGTGGAGGCCCAGCAGTCACTAATCGAGGCATGCCAATTGTACGTCGAGTCCGCGATTGAGAACAATTTGCCTTACTTGCGTCCCATGCCTGCGGATGATCATCCCCTCAACAGCGAACCCGAGAGAATCGTCGAGCAATTCACGTTGACCATCGAGATCTCAGTCAAAGCTCATGCCTGAACTCCCGGTTGTAACCGCCCGCCAGGTCATTAAGGCTCTCGGCGCACTGGGGTTTGTGAGCCTCCGGCAAAAGGGCAGCCATCTTCAAATGAAACGCGGGAACCGCCTGGCGACCGTGCCACTGCATCGAGGCGATATCCCTCCTGGAACCCTGAAATCAATCATTCGCCAGGCGGGAATTGACGTGGAGACATTCCTTGACGCTTTGTGGGGGCAAGGCTCCGGCAGGTAAGACCCACGCCACCAAGGTTACCGTCACCCTCCCATCGCGGTTATACTTCTTCGCGAAATCTGGAGTCGCTGATCCGTGCGTCGGGTGCGGGCGTAACAGGTGCATGGAAGCATCACCCACCGTAGATTATCCGGAAATGGCCACCGAGACAGAGACAAGGCCGATCATCCTGGCGTCGCGGAGTCCGCGGCGAGCGGCCCTGTTGCGCCAGGCAGGGATCGTCTTTGAGGCGGTTCCGCCCAAGCACGACGAGCCGGATACTGCCCGGTGGCGATTCAGTCCGGAGGAGTTCGCCCAGTCGGCGAGCTACTTCAAGGCCCGTAGCGTGGCGGATGACCATCCGGATTGCCTGATCCTGGCCGCGGACACGGTCGTCTCGCTCGGCGGGAAGCTATTCGGCAAACCGACCGACGAGAATGATGCCCGGCGGATCCTCGCGACCCTTTCGGGCACGACGCACCGGGTGATTACGGGCGTGACGCTCTACGAGCCCGCCACCAACCGGCGGCTGATCGGCCACGCGGTCACCCAGGTCACGATGCGGCCAATGTCCGACGAGGAACTCTCAGCATATCTGGCCACCGGCGAGTGGCAGGGCAAGGCCGGCGCCTACGGTATACAGGACCGCGCCGACGCCTTCGTCGAACGCACCGCCGGCAGCTTCAGCAACGTGGTCGGCCTGCCGATCGAACTGCTCGCCGACATGCTGGCGGCGCTCGAAATCCGTCCGGAAAAGCAATGAGTCGTCTCAGGATTGGTCCCACGTCTGTTTGGCATCGCGTAGGGCCAGTGGCGGGCTGAGGATTTCGTTGAGCACGATGGCCCGGCGGACCTCGGCGAGGCTGAGCTTGCGGAATGATCCGACGTCGGCAACCAGGTCAGATGGGCGACGCCCCGGGGTGGCCGCCGGTCGCCTCTCAGGGCCACGCGACAGCTCGCCGACAAGCTGAGGGATGACTTCGGCCTCCACCGCAGGTCGGAGTTCGGGTTCCGCGGGAGCGGGCCTTGAGACCCCGCGAGGTGATTCATCCGGTACGAGGCGGGGCGTTTCCAGCGGCAGGCGAACGGCCGGAGCCGCGGCCCTCGGTGGCGGCGCCTGGCCAACGGGCCAGGCTCGCGGTGGCTGTCGTCGGCCTGAAGGCCTCGGCGGTGGGGCCGGACGCACCCGCTTGTGTTGATCCGCAATGCCTCTCGGCACCGGCGGCCGCCCGGGCTTGTCCTCCGGCTCGGCCATCTTGCGCTTGATCTTCTCAAAGATCGCCCCGACCGCCGCGAGAATGAGCACCGCGATGACGTAGATCAACTCGGAGCCGTCGCTGCCTCGTTCACCCAGGATTGTCGGCCAGAGCCACATCAGCAAGTCACCTTGTGTCCAATCGATCCACACCAGGCCCTGTCACGGCTGCTCTTGCAGGGATGGGATGATGACGCGCTCCCCTTCGGGTCGCGGCTAAACCTCACGCACTGCTCCCCTTCGGGTCGCGGCTAAACCTCACGCACTGCACTCCTTCGGGTCGCGGCTAAAC
>CAZOIA010000008.1:17695-60338 GCA_964579675.1 uncultured Planctomycetales bacterium
CCTTCGGGTCGCGGCTAAACCTCACGCACTGCACTCCTTCGGGTCGCGGCTAAACCCCACGCACTGCACTCCTTCGGGTCGCGGCTAAACCTGCCACACCTGCTCCGGCGGGGATGGGGTACCTTTACGCCAACCGACGATCACGTCTTGCTGGCAGCGCCGGACGTTCCCTTGCCGCCGATCGAATCCCGCATCGAGGTATCGGCCTGGATGTTGCGGAACCTGTAGTAATCCATCACGCCGAGATTGCCGCTACGGAACGCCTCGGCGATGGCGAGGGGTACGGTGGCCTCGGCCTCGACGACCTTGGCCCGGTTCTCCTCGACCAGGGCGGACATTTCCGCCTCGCGGGCCCGGGCCATGGCGGCGCGTTTCTCGGCCTCGGCCTGGAACCGCCGCTTGTCGGCCTCGGCCTGGTCCGCCTGAAGAGCGGCCCCCACGTTCGTCCCCACGTCCACGTCCGCGATGTCGATCGACAGAATCTCGAACGCCGTCCCCGAATCCAGGCCCTTCTCCAGGACACGCTTCGAGATGCCGTCCGGGTTCTCGAGCACCGCTTTGTAGGTGTCGGCCGAGCCGATGCTCGTCACGATCCCTTCGCCGACCCTGGCAATGATCGTCTCCTCAGTCGCACCCCCGACGAGCCGCTCGATGTTCGTCCGTACCGTTACCCGGGCCCGGGCCTTGAGCTGGATGCCATCCTTGGCCACCGCGTCGATGCTGGGCTTGGCGCTGGCAGCGCCGGGACAGTCGATGACCTTCGGGTTCACCGAGGTGTGGACGGCTTCCAGGACGTCGCGGCCCGCCAGGTCGATCGCGCAGGCGGTCCGGTATCCCAGCTCGATCCGGGCCCGGTCCGCCGCGATCAACGACAATATGACGTTCTGCACGCGCCCCCCCGCCAGGTAGTGCGTTTCCAGGTCGTTGGTCGTTATGTCCAGACCCGCCTTGACCGCGCGGATCTTGCTCGTCACGATCGCGCGGGCGTCCACCTTGCGGAACCTCATACCGATCAGATCGAACATCGACACGCTGGCGTTGCTCATGAACGCCTGAACCCACAACTGCACGAACTGGAGCAGAAAGCCCAGCACCACCACCGCGACGACGATCAGGATAATGGGAACAATCCATTCCCAGGGCAACCCGCTGTCTGTTGCAGCGATCGGATCGAACATCATGGCGAATCCTTTCATCACAGAAACCAAGCTTTCGCTTCGCCGGTCGCGACGTTAACCGTGACTTGTCTCGTCGGCAGGCGGGGAGACGGCCCGCACGGAGACGGTGCGATCGACCAGGCGAAGCGCCTCGACCCGGACGTCCTTCTCGATCATACCGTGCTCGGCCTTGCATTCCACGCGCCGGCCGTCGAACAGACAGGTGCCCACCGGCCTGAGCGGCGTAAGCGATCGGCCGACGCGGCCGATCAACGGCTCGAGGTCCTCCACCGGCATGCGATCTCTCGCGGTCAGTTTCGGGTTGGGCGGTGAAATGCGCCGGCCCACCGGGAGACGATGCCAGTTCTTCACGCTCACCACCAGGCCCGTGGGCAGCAACACCGCCAGGGCGACCAGGCCGATCAGGCCCGCGGCCTGGCTCACCATGAACGTCTCGTACACACCGTAGCCCAGCACTCCTACGCCCACGACCCCCAACAGGCCATGGGCGGGCAGGAACAGTTCCGATATCAGGATGACTGACCCCAAGAGGTACAGAAAACCAATTCCCAGCCAGTCGGACATGCCAGTAGATCCTTTTCGTCCGGCCGATCGATCAATCCACCCGCCGGACCACGACCCGATTCCCGTGGCGCTGGACGACCTCCACCCGGGTGCCGGCTTCGATGTACTCGCCCTCGGAGACGACGTCAACCAGGGTCGCCCCGAACCGTGCCTTGCCCGCGGGGCGGAGCAGGCTCTCCGCCTGGCCGATGTCACCCACCCGGGCGGTGCCGTCGTAGGGATCGGCCATCTGGATCGCGTCGTGGTCCGGGTTCGGGGCAATAATCCTGCCCGCGATCGGCACCTGGGGAAAGTACTTGGCGATCAACACCATCCCGAAGATCGAGCCGGTCAGACCGGCCGCCAGCGAATACAAGCCGTGCCTCAGATAGCGGTAAGTCGCGGGCAGGGTCGGCAGGCGGAACCAGTCATTCTCAAAGGCCGGCGCGGTCGGCTCCTCCGGCACGAACGACGCCAGCAGACCGACCGCCAGTAAAATGATCCCCGTAATCCCCGCCACGCCGAACCCGGGAATCACGAACGCCTCGATCGCGAGCAAGACGATGCCCAAAACGATGGCCACGATCTCCCAAGTGACCGTGAAGCCCGCCAGGTATGGCGCACCCAGGAACAGCACCAGCGCCACCAGGGCTACGCCTCCCGGCAGACCGAAGCCCGGAGTCTGGAACTCCGTGTACGCCCCCAGCAGCATCAACAGGAACAGGACGCCCCGGACCATCGGAGACGCCAACCACTCAATCGCCGATTCGATCCACGTGTTCTCCAGCCGCTCCACCACCCCGGTGATGTGAAAGTACGTTTTGAGGTCGTCCTCGCTGCGCAGCATGGCGAGCGAAAACCCGTACGCCGCCGCTTCGTGGCCCTTCATGGTCAACAACTCACGATGGGAGACGATCGGCTGTTCGATCTCGCCCAGGTCCGGGTGAGACTTCACGTACCTCCACGCGGTTTGGCTTTTCTCATCGGAGAGGATCTGGCCGGGTTCCCGCTCCTGGGTCTCGGCTTTTTCCTCGCCGAACAGCCCCAGCAGCCCGCCGCGCCGCTTGCCGGATTCATCTCCATTGGCATCGATCAGCCCGAACAGTTCGTCGCGGCCGCGAACATCGACGAAGCGTCGCTCACCGGTTTCGGTATTCTCAAGCCAGAATACCTCCATTTCCGGACGGATGAGCGCGAGGACCATGTCGAGGTTGTAGCCGCCGCGACGAGCCGAATCACGCAATTCCGCCAGCAGCGGGCTGGTGGCTTTTGCCTCGATCTCATCGGGGATGGCCGACGCGCCGCTGGGTGTGATCTGGATCGGCTGGCAATCACCGATGGTAGCGGTCTTCGAGGCCATCACAATACCATCCGTCGCCAGGGCGATGATCGTGCCGGCACTGTAGGCCCGGTTGTTGATCCACGCGTAAACCTTGACCCCGTCGTCTCGCAGGTCCTTGATCGCGTCACAGATGTCCAGCGTCGCCCCCAATGCCCCACCCGGCGTGTCGAGCTCGATGATGATCAGTCCGGGGTTCTTGTCGCGAATGGATGTGAGGCGGCGTTCGAGGCTATCGTAGGTGATGTCGCTGATGTCATCCTCGATCGTAATGACAAAGGCACGATTAAAAGAAGCGGGCCGGGTGACGGCCGAAGACGGGGCTGAAGACGCGCTCTGGGCGAGTCCTTCGCGAACCGTCAGCACGGTCAAGCCCAGACCTGCGATAATCGAGCCGGCAAGCACGACCGGCTTGACCCGCCCACTGACTGTGTTGCCCGTTCTCATCGGAACCGCCTCGCCGCCCGCGCCGGAGAAACCCTCACCCAAACGAGCCCCGTCGCTTCATGAGCACCAGAGAGCTGGCAGCTATTCATGTCATTTTACGTCGGGCCCCCAACCCCGGCAACTTGAATCCGGGCGCATATTTCTAATCGCCCGCGAGACCGGCGAGCCCGGACGCGCGTCGAGCCAGTTCCCTGCCCGCCAGGCCCCCACACCTCCGGACAGGCGGACCGGCAGCACCCCTGGGCGATTCCCGGGCCCCACTTGTGGGGCGTCGCACTACGAAGTCGCGGAACCCGCGCCGGCGTCCGCCGGCCGACCACTTGTGTCCGCCGGCTCATCACCGGCGTTTGTCTGCCGGGCACCGGCCCCTGCCGGTTGCAGGCCGCAGAGTTCACGATAAACCCCGGCGATCGCACTGACCATCGCGCTGGCCTGGTGGTGAGCACGGATGTGGTCCAGCGCCCCGTGGGCCAGCCGCCGGGCGGTGGAGCGATCGTCCAGCAGCGATCCCCACTTCTCAGCCAACTGACCGGAAGCCTGCGGGTCGAACAGGCTGGCCGTCTCCCCGTCGATCAGGTAGTCGCCGATCGTCCCGGCCGGCGCAAGGACCGCCATCCCGTTGGCCATCGCCGTCAGCGTGCTGATCGTGAAGCGCCGACGGGAGTTGGGAAGGATGTAGAAGTCGGCGCCTCGCATCGCTTCCCGCACGGTGGTCCAGTCGCCGATCCGACCGGCGAAGGTCACGTAGGATCGCAGGCCGAGCTGGTCCACCTGCCGGCGAAACCTGCGCTCCGCCGGCCCGCCGGCGAGCACGAACAACTGCACCTCCTGGCCGCCCTTTACAATGGACTTCAGCGCCTTGAACACGGCGCCCACACCACAATCTCCGGTCAGCGAGGTCGTGACCGCCGCCGCCGGCACGCGTTCCGGGCGGGCCAGGCAGACCGGCTCAGACTCCGCAGGGATACCGAACGGCACCACGCGAATCTGCCCGGCGCTCCCCGGGTGCTTCTCGCGCAGCACCCGTTCAATGGTGGGCGTGGCGGCGATGCCTATCGTCCCGTCGCCCGGGGGGGCGCATCTCCGGAACTGGCGGATGTCCACCATGTCCGTCAGATGCACCGCCAGGGCGCTCTTCCACTCGGCAGCCCAGGCCCCTGCCCATCGAGACAAATCGGCCGACAGGCAATGCACGACGTGCGGCCGGTCGCCCCCGATCCCCTGAAGCACCTCGGCCGCGGTGGGCCTGCGCCAGGGCCAGAGGCGGTGCCTTTGCGGCACGTTGACCACCCGCGCCGGCCCGATCGCGTCGTCGGCCTCCCGCTGGACCGACCGCGACAACACCGTCATCCGGACCGCTTCCTCCAGCATCCCGACGCACAGGTGCCGAACGACGCTCCCCAGACGGTCAAACACCTCGCCGTCAACGACCATCAGGACCCGGATCGGCCCGGGAGATTGTTCTTGCATACCAGCGGTCATCGCGGATCACGCTCTCAATTCCAGCGCCCCTGAATATCGGCGAATCGTCAACCGACTTGCATGTTTCGCGAAGATGTCTGCCATCGGAACACTTCGCTCTCTTCGTGCCTTGACGGCCGTGCCTGCCAAAGTCCCCGACTAGACGTTCGTGGTTCCCGAGAACGCCCGGCAGTAGCCGTCTAAAACCTTGCGTGTTTTCTCGCGGAACGCCTGGTCGGTGAGCTGGTCGATCGACTCCAGATCCAACGGCGTGGCGAAGTAATAGTGCCGGCCCTTCTCGCAGTAATGCTCGACCGGCGGATCGCGCCACGCAAGTCCCGCCGACTCGAAACCGAGCCCCACGAACTCCTGGACCGTCAGGGTGGCACCTTCGATCATCTGCTCGAAATCCCTGCTCCGCCATGGATCATCGGTCAGGATCGCGATTCGCACCTGGGGCAGGAATGGCCGAATCGCGATTTCGTACCAGAGGTGGTGATCCACCTCCCACCGGGTGCCGAGCGTCGATTCATCCTCACGATCACGGCATTCCATCGCTCGGAACTGTAGTTCGCCGCCGACCGCCGAGATGATCCAGGCCCGGAACTCACGGACGATCTGACGTGCTCGGTCATCCAGAGGCATAGCTCCGACTTCCTGCCGCTTGCGGCCTGGCCGCGTTCGCAGGCGTGCGATGGTCACAGGAACTCCGGGCCCTGTTGTTTCGGCGACCGCGATCGGCCAGTCAGGCGTTTAAGGATCCTGCGGCGAACCAGGGTGAACGGGCGAAACAGCCAACGGTGGAGGTCGATATAGCGGCTGCGGCGATGAGACGCCTCCAGTTGTTCGGGCGTCAACCCGTCCGGGCGATGCCGCCGGCAATGCTTGAGCACGTGGTAGCGATCCCCCTCCTGCAGAGCGGTCAGCAGACACCGCCCGAGTTCGGCGGGGATGAGTCGCTGAAGCCCCTGGCGCCGCCCGTTTCCGCCTGCCGGCCACCGCCACGAAATCTGAAAATCGATCAGCCACGGATGCCCTTCGGCATCGACGAGAATGTTCTCACGCTTCTCCAAATCCACGTAGGCGATGCCGCGACCATGCATTTGAGCCAACAGCCGGGCCAGTCGCGGGAAGAACTTATCGTCCACCCGCTCATTCGGCTGGAGGGGATGGCCCTCGACGTACACGTGCACCAGGCCCGTCTGACCCCAGCGGCCGAGGTACCGCGGCACGCCGGGGAGATCATCCACCGCCCGGTAGATGGCCTGCTCTCGTGCCGCGAGGCATCGTCCAAGCCAGCCCATGGGCAACCCGAGCACACTGGCCACCCGACCGAGCTTCAGGATCACCCGGCCCGACGGACCTTCGTACAGCCCGGTAGCGGCGAAGAAATCGTGCTTGAACGTGCGCACGTGCCGGTACTCCCCGCCGGCCAGCGTAATCCGCTCGGGCATCTCGTCCGGTCCCAGTGCCCGCAACCAGGCGTGTCGAAGCGGTCCATCGACCATGGCGCCACCAAGATACCCGCTGCCTGCGTTGGATATCAACTTGCCAACCGGCGACCATAGAGTAGCATGAGCCGATTCTACGCGTTGCCTGTCCGGTCGAGAAGCTCTGCAGGAGTGCTGCGAATGAAATCGAATGCCCTGATTTCGATCCTCACGTGTGCCGTGCTGCTAACCGCCCTGGCCGGCTGTCAGACGCCCCGCCCCACCCCCTTTGACCGGGCGTCCTGCTCATCGCTGTGCCAGGCGAAACAACCCCTGGACAAGACGTTGAAGACGATCGCCGACATGGGGTTCCGCCATGTAGATCTGTCCTGTCTGCCGTGGGCTCCCCATGTCTCGGTGCCTGAGCTGGTGAAGGACTTCGACCGTGAGGCAACCCGGGTCGAGTCGGCACTGGCAGCGAATCATCTCAAGGTCTCAAATCTGACCTTTGACCCGGTGGAGGCCCGGCCGTTCGACGAATACAAGGAGCAGTTCCGGGCCGTGGTGAAGCTGGCTGCACGCCTGGACGCCCGGCTTATCAATCTGATGGCTCCCTCGGCGAAGGCGGATCGCGGGGATCAGGTCGCCAAGCTGCGAATCTGTCAGGAGATCGCCAGCCGCGACGGCGTGCTGCTGACCGTCGAGACCCATTGCAATCAGATCACCGAGCTGCCCAAGGATGCGGAATGGCTCTGCCGCCAGGTCCCGGGGCTGGGCCTCACGCTGGACCCGAGTCACTATTACGCCGGTCCACATCAGGGCAAGGATTTCGACGATCTCTGTCCACTCACGCAGGGCACGGGGTTCCGCGCTGGGGGAATGAGCTGGAAGGAAATCCAGTTGCCGTGGGGCCAGGGACCGATCGACTTCGCGGAAATCGTCCGCAAGCTGGAAGCAAGCGGCTACGACGGGTTCTACGTGGCCGAATACATCGAGGGCTTCAACGAAGTGGACCCGCTCGTCGAATCCCGCCGGTTCCTGGAATGGATACGCGGGTTGTGACCGCATGAAGCCAGCAACGACACTGCTCCTACTGCTGTTGCCGCTGCACTTGCTGGTTTGTCGGGCATCGGGCCTGCCGGCCGTCTCTCAGCCAGCCGATCGCTCCGGGCACAACAAGCTCAGAGCCACGCCCAACGACATCCACGCGCTGATCATCGACGAGACGGCCGGGGTATTCCGGCAAGGCACCACCGACGGCGTCACCATCAGCACCATGCCCGCCGGCGTATCGTTGCGTTGCGACGGGCCCGACCGACACCGGGAGCATGACCTTTGCCGGGCAGTGCACACTTCGCGTGTGATCGTTACCGGTTTCCCTTTCAACGAACTCATTCCGTCCTGGAACGTGGACGTTCCGCCGGGCAGCGGGTTTGTGGTTGAGTTGCGGGTCGGTCGAGGCGGGGGCGGGTCCTGGACGCCTTTCTACTACCTCGGGAGTTGGGGAGACGCACCCGGGATTGAGCACAAAGTCCTGCGCGACGCCGGCGGCGTTGTGGAGATCGACTACTTCCGCTCCCGCCGGTGGTTCGACCGCATTCAGTACCGCGTTCACCTGGCCGCAGCCGATCCACGCCGCCTGCCCGCCCTCCGCCGCTTCGCACTGGCCTACAGCAACACGCTGAACGACGAGCAGCTCGCACGCCGGCATCGCAAACCCATCGACCCCGGGCCGAGGCACCGCTGGGCCCGGCGGCTGCCCGTACCGTTCCGCAGCCAGAAGGGTGAGGGCCGGGCGATTCGTGGCCGGGTCTGCAGCCCCACCGCCACCGCAATGGTGATGGCGTACCGCGGCGTCAATCACCCCACCGCTCGGGTGTGCGAGGTCGTCTGGGACGCCGAGTATGAGATCTTCGGAAACTGGGCCCGGGCGGTGCAGGGAGCGTACACTCTCGGCGTGCCGGGCTACGTCGAGCGGTTTGGAGACCTCGACGCGGTCAAACGCCACATCGCCAACGATCAGCCGATCATCGCCAGCATCCGGGCCGCCCCCGGCCAGCTCCGTGGCGCGCCCTATCGGCAATCCAGCGGGCACCTCCTGGTCATCGTCGGCTTCGACGCCGACGGTAACGTCCACGTCAACGACCCGGCCGGGGCCACTTCTGCTCAAGGCGTCGTCACGTACGCCAAGGAGGACATGGAGAAGGTCTGGCTCGCCAACGGCGGCGTCGGCTACGTCCTGGTCAACCGCGGCGAACCCGCACACTGAACCCCAGCACAGTTGTCCCCGCCAGCAGGCCGGCAACCGACGCCGGCTCCGGAATCGCCGACGAATCGAACGACGCGGTGGCCGTGAACCCCTCCCCGCACGGCAGCGGCGCCTGGTTGGCGAAGCCGAATGAGAAGGAGGCCTCCTCCGTCAGCGCCACCGGGCCCGTGGTTTCCCACACCGTGATAACCACGTTGTTGTCGGCGTGGAAGAAGTAGATATTGTCACCTGCCAGGCCCTGAAGCGTAAGCTGGGCGCTGTCGAAGCTGATCTGCAGAAGCGGATCAACCGTGCCCGGGATATCCCCGTCCCGGAGGAACTGAATCGTACCGGCCCCGCTGATTCCACCGCTTATGCCGCCCGTGTACTCCAGGTCTTCCATCTCGAAGAATGCATCCGTGTAGTTCATTCCGGTCCATGGCACCTGCAGGGTCAGACCCGTCCTCGAGTCCGGCCACCCGCCGCTAACGATGTCCGTCACCAGGTTGATTTCGAACAGGTGCATGCTCCCGTCCGGCGCCGGGTCGGCAAACGTGGCAATCGTCCCTGCGCTCAGGCTCGACGGCACCGCCAATACAGCCATTATCGCGCCTACCCCGGATGCTGCGGCGCGAACACTGGACGTGATCCGCATCTCTCTCCCTACCTTTCTTTTTGCTTGGACCCCTACGGCGAGTTGACTTTCCCCAAAGTCGGCGCTCACAAACGTATAGGCGGCTATGATTCCGCTTGTCAAGGACCAGGCCAAGAAAAAGAACAGGCCCCCGAAAGTCCCGATAACGGATCACCGCGCGGCAGAGCCATTGAACCGCCGGCTCTGCGGTGTTAGGCTGCCGATCATGGCAGGCACGTCGGACCGAGAATATCCCCATCCGGGCGACGAGCGTTATCCGGACAGATCCTTGCACCTCTCAAACGACGACAGGCCGTGATCTATCCATTCATCAAAAGAACGATCGACATCTTGCTCAGTTTCGTGCTGATCGTGCTGCTCACACCGGTGTTGGTGCTCGCCGCGGCCGGGGTCAAGCTGACTTCTCCGGGTCCGGTTTTCTTCGTGCAGACCCGGGGGGGGCGCCGGGGGCGGCCGTTCACCTCGCTGAAGTACCGCACGATGCGCGCCGACCACGTCCACGATCCCGACGAGATCGTGCCTCTCTCGCACCCGGGCATCACGGCCATGGGGCGGCTACTCCGCCGGACGAAGATCGACGAGATGCCCCAGTTGTTCAACGTGCTGATCGGCGACATGTCGTTGATCGGTCCCCGCCCCACGATCATGGAGCAGGTACGGGCGTACGACGGCTTTCAACGCCGCCGGCTCGAAGTCCGACCGGGAATCACGGGCCTGGCCCAGGTCAACGGGAACACGGTATTGAGCTGGGACGAGCGGATTCGCTACGATGTCCATTACGTGGAGAATCTCAGCTTCGCCCTGGACCTGATGATCCTGGGCAAGACGGTGGTGGTCATTGCCCTGGGCGAGTCGCGCTTCGCCCGGCCGTTCGACCAGAGCCCATACGCGTGCCGCCCCGGCCGCCAGGATCTCTGACCGCCGGTGAGGTGGTTTCACAGAGACGGGACTACGCTCCGAGTTCAGGAGCCGGCCGGGAAACGCACACGCCGGCTTGCCATGTTTATGGTTCCTATGGTATACTTAGCCATATGAAGACGACCATAGATATACCCGACCCGCTGTTCAGGGAACTCAAGTCCTTTGCCTCGCGGCACCACCTGTCCCTGAAAGCCGTTGTCGAGTCCGCCCTTCGCGAGCTTCTGGCTTCCGGACAGTCTCGCCTCCAGGAGTTCAGGCTCAAGAAGCATCCCTTCGGTGGTCAGGGGTTACAGGAGGGACTCTCGGACAGCGACTGGGAAACCATTCGCGGTCGTGTTTACGAAGGCCGGGGCGGATGATCGCAGTTGACACGAATATCCTCGTGTACGCCCACCGGGACGACAGCTCCTGGCATCAGGCCGCCGATGAGTGCCTCACGCAGCTCGCCGAGAGCGTCGCTCCCTGGGCAATACCGTGGCCTTGTCTTCACGAGTTCCTGGCGATCGTAACTCATCCGCGGATCTACAAACCACCAACGCCGCTCCACGATGCCCTCATTCAGGTCGATTGCTGGTTGGAGTCTCCTTCCCTGTTTCTTATTGGAGAAACGGCCGACCACTGGACGATTGCCAGGTCGGTCATGGAAACGAGCAGAATTGCGGGGCCATTGGTTCACGACGCACGGATCGTTGCGGTTTGCGTCGAACACGGGGTCAGGGTGCTCTGGTCGGCTGATAGAGACTTCAGCCGCTTTGGCGATTTGAAGGTGGAGAATCCGCTGACGCGCGTCGGGTGACGGTCCGGCCCGCGCAGGATCCGGGGAGCCGAGTCCTGTAACTCATGATGCAAATGAACGCAGCACTGATAGGCAGTGTCAGTTCGAGCGTTGCCGCGCTGCGGGGCATGCTTCGCGGCGGGCTCGAGGTGACCGGTGTGTTGGGTCTGCACGAGCGGCACGCGGCGCGGGTGAGCGACTACTGTGCGCTCGGGCCGCTGGCTGAAGATGCGGGCGTGGCGTTTCTCGACTTCGACAAGGTCACCGAGCCGACGGTGTCGGCGTTTCTCGAGGCACACCGGCCCGACTGGCTGTTCGTGATCGGCCTTTCGCAACTGGTGCCCGCGGGGCTTTGCAGCATCGCCGGGGCGGGCGCGATCGGGTTCCATCCGACGCTGCTTCCCGAGGGGCGCGGGCGGGCGCCGATTGCCTGGACGATTCTTCTGGAGCGGCCGGCCGCCGTCAATCTGTTCTTCCTCACCGACGAACCGGACGTCGGCGACATCGTCGAGCAGCGGCCGGTGGAAGTCCGACCCGACGATTACGCCGCCGATTTGATCGCACGGACCAATGTGGTCCTGGAACAGATGGTGGCCGACCTCTGCCCCGCATTCGCGTCGGGCAAGGTGCCTCGCACGCCCCAGGATCACACCAAAGCCACCCGGTACGGCCGGCGGCGCCCGGAGGATGGGATCATAGACTGGAATCAGCCGGCCGGGGCGGTCTACCGGCTCGTCAGGGCGGTGAGCCGACCGTATCCCGGGGCGTTCACGTTTTCCCGCGGCAGGAAAGTCCTCGTCTGGCGAGCGCGGCCCGTTGAAGGCCCCGACACTGGATCAGACCCCGGCCTGGTGACGGCGGTGCGGGAGGACGGCCCCGTGGTGCAGACGGCCAGCGGGTTGCTGGCCCTGACGGAGCTCGAAATCGTGGGCGCGCCGGACGCAGGCTTGGCGGCAGGCCACAAGCTCGGCTAGGATTCGCACATGCAAGACGTTCTGGTGATAGCTCCCCATCCGGATGACGAAGTGCTCGGTTGTGGCGGTACGATCGCCCGCCTGGTACGCGACGGGCAGAGGGTGACGGTCGCGGTCGTCACCAAAGGTACACCCTTGTTCCCCGCCTCGGACGTTCGGCGGGTTCGTGCTGAGGCCCGCAAGGCCAACCGGCAGCTCGGCGTGGAAACGCTTGTGTTCCTCGATCTGCCGGTGACCACGCTCCACCTGATGCCCGAGCACAAGATCAACAAGGTGTTGTGCGATCTGATGGACAAGGTGGCGCCCGACACCGTGCTGGTGCCCTTTCCGGGCGATCGTCACGAAGATCATCGCCAGGTATTCGACGCGGCCATGGTGGCCATGCGTCCCGACGGCCGCCGGCCTCCACCGAGGCGTATCTGCTGCTACGAAACCGTCTCCGAAACGCACTGGGCTGCCCCGGGTATCGAGCCGCCCTTCGAGCCGAACTGGTACGTGGACATCACCCAAACGCTCGACGAGAAGGTCTCGGCGATGCGGCAGTACGAATCGCAACTGGAAGAGCAAATCCCCGCACGGTCGATTGAGGCGATCAAGGCCCTGGCCCGGTTCCGCGGCAGCGTGGTCGGGATGGGGGCGGCCGAGGCGTTCGCGATCATCCGCGATCTCTGGCCGGCAGAAGCATCCCGGTCCTCGAAGACAAGAAACCGCAAATGAACGCAGACAAGAGAAGAAACCGCCAAGAGGACTTGAAGTGTGTCCTGGAACCCATTGGGGTACCGGCTCGAGGACCCGGACGATACGGTCGAGTTCGACAGTGAGTGGTGCATTGGCGTGCATTATCAGTGGGAGCTAGCCAATGTCCCAGCCGCCGCCCTTTTCCCGTCCCGACCTTCTACCGCCCCGGCTTGTTAGTCTACCTGGCCGTCGGAGGTTCTTCTTGGATCCTACGGCCCAGCAGCCTGACGATCAGCACGACCGCAGCCCCGCCGGCGAGCAGGCTGATGTAAGCAGGCAGGCCAAGCGAAACCGGGATATAACCCACGACCATAGCCAGGAGCATGGCGGTAAGGGCATAAGGCATCTGGGTGCGTACGTGCTCGATCGCGTCGCAGCGGGACGCCAGGGCGGAGAGGATCGTCGTATCGGAGATCGGCGAACAGTGATCGCCGAAGATCGCCCCGTCCAGAACGGCGCCGACCGATATCGTCGCCAGGGTGGTCCCGGTGAACGCTGACGCATCGCCGACCGCGAACGCCAGCGGTATCACGTTCGGCAGCAGGATCGCCATCGTGCTGAAGGACGATCCGGTGGCGAATGCCACCAGACAACCGAGGCTGAAGACCACAGTCGAGAAGCCAACCGGGCTGATCACCTCACGGAACAGGGCGACCAGATAATCGGCGGTGCCCACGTCCTGACAAGCAGCCCCGATCGACCACGCGAGAAACAGGATGACCACCGCCTTAAGAATGACGCGGACCGAGGCAAACGACGCCCGCACGATTTCCTTGATCGGCATGGCCTTTCCGCCGGCGATCATCACGACCGCGAGCAGGAATCCCAGGGCCGACGCCCGAGAAAACGCCCACATGGAATCGGTGCTCGCGAGCACTTGCCGCAAGTACGCGAACGCACCGGCCGCCTGCAACGACGGCCGGCCGGCCCGCTGCCACCCCGACCACCACAGGGCAACGAGCGTGGCGATCAACGTGAAGCCGATCGGAACCACCGCGTACCGCGCCTGACCCCTGGCGTCCTTCCCGCCGCCGCCCTCGGCCTGCGGATCATCAGTCGGCCCGGTGCCCGACGCCGCTCGCCGTTCCGCCGCCAGCATCGGCCCGTAGTCCCGCCCCGTCCACGCCAACGCGAACACAAGCAGCAGCGTGAACAGGCAGTAGAAGCGCAGGGGCACCGTACGAACGAACATGTCGAAAGGCTCGATCGCGACATCCGCGGCTAGGAGCCCCTCCTCGATCTGGCTCAACTCGAACGCGATCCAGGTGGAGAACACCGCAAAGCCGGCCAGCGGGGCGGCCGTCGAATCCACGATGTAGGCCAGCTTGGCCCGGCTCACCCGGTGCCGGTCCGTCAGCGGCCGAAGCGTGTTGCCCACCACGATGCAATTGAGGTAGTCGTCGAAGAACAGCAGCAAGCCGGCGACGGTCGTGCCGATACGCGCCGATCGCGGGGTCCGGCAAAACCGGACCACAACCTCAATCAACCCCTGGATGCCCCCCGATTGCCGCGCGAGCGCGACCGTCGCGCTTATCAGCAACACGAATGAGATGATCTCCAGGCGGAACTCGTCGAGCAGGGCGTGCTGAATGAAATAAGCGTAGAACGCATGCCACAGGCCGTAACCCGGAAAGTGATCCGTCGGCCAGACCGCGAGCACCCCGCCCGCGAGCACGCCCAGGACCAGACATAGAATGACGTGCCGAAACAGAATGGCGGCGACAATGGCCAGCAGCGGGGGTAGAACCGCGTACCATGCGATTCGGTGAACCCGTCGTGGCTCATCGTCCAGGGCATATCGCAGGGTCACGCCGTGGGACGAGGATTGAAACCGCACGTGGAGTCGGTGATCAACCTCGTCCGCCGGCGTGTCGGCAGCCACCCACTCGATCCGGCGATTGAACTGCTCATCCAGGGGAGGAGCGGGCCCAGGAGTCGGTCCGGCGTCAGGAGTCCCATCGCTTGCATCCAGCGCGATGCGAACGGGTGTGGTGCCGGCGTCTTCGACGACCCCGGCCAGTGCCGGCTCCAGTCGGGTCCGCGCCAACTGACGAGCGAGAAACGCCGGATCAGGCTGTCCGAGCCACGCACCGAGGCCCACCAGCACCGCGATCACGAACAATGCGACAAACCGGAACATCGTCGCGAATCCTACCCCTTACTCTTACCAGGGTCGAGTTTGATCCAAGCGAAACGCCGGTGCTGCGTGGCGCACCCCGCTATTGCCAGGGCTCTCGGCTGGGGATACATTGTCGCTCCACCTCGGGGGACGAGATGCACCATGCTCCCGGTGCTGGTGGGAGCGCGATCGCGGCATGATGGTTGAGGATCGTCTCTTATCCAAACGGAACATGGAACAGGTGACCGACATGAACACGTTCGCTTTCACTATAGTGGCCTCGGCCGCCGGGGTGTTGCTGGTGAACGCAGCGCCACGCGCAATGGCCGGCGAGGGTTCCTATCTCAATCTCGCCGATTTCGGAAGGCTGGTCGCGTGGACCGGCGCGGGGCAGGACCAGGTCCGCGAGTTGCGGGCCCTGGACGAGCTGCCCCCAGCAGCAAACGCCGTCGGCGTCGTGTGGGATGACCCGCGGGACGTGCGCGAGGTCCGCGTGCGATTCGCCGGCGACGATGTTCCCGAAGGCATCCGCGCCGAGTACTGGTTCCTGACCTGGCCGCCGCCCCCGCCGAAAATGCCCGTGATGGAGGACAAGATCGACGACCTCTGGAGGGGCAAGTGGCTGACCGCCCGGACCCTGTCGGCCGCGCGCCGCGGCACCTGCGTCCTGACGTTCGAGCCGCTGAACGAACAAGAGAACCCCAACGCGAGGCACCTGCCCGGGCTCACGTACCGGCGGACCCTCAAGATCAGGCTCCCCATACCCCAAGGCTCGCCCGGGGTCGAGTCGCTGGAGGTCTTCTCCGATTCCACCGTCAAGCCGCTGTCGGTCCGCATCGAGTTCGGCTGCGGCCAGGAGCCAGCCGCCCGGTGGAGCGGCCGGATCGAGATCTACAACGGCACGATCGTGTCGGTCAAACCCTGGAACTTCGCCGACGGAGACGTCTTCGAATCGCCCGGTAGCTTCAAGAACGTGCGGACCGGCGATCAACCGAAGGGAATCATCGCGGACCTGCTCGCCTCCGATCCCGCACCCGCCGGCTCAAACGACATGACCGTGGTCACCGTTCGCGCGGAGGCACGAGTCGAAGGCGAAACCTTACCCCGCACCTTCTCCTTCAACACCCTCGATCTGAACCGCGGGCCGATCTACGTGCCCGATCGCCATGCCTACGTCACCCGAGCGGACGACCCGAAGCACTTCAACCCCGATGCCTTCGCCGGCAGCGACAAGATCCGTGACAGGATCCCCGCCGAGCCCGAGCAGACGTTCCAGCGGGCCAGCAGCGAGATCCCCCCGCAGGACCCGTGGGTCCGCCAGCACGGCGACATGGTCTATCTGCCCCTGGCCGCCGACGCCAGTTGGCAAAAGTTCGCGGTCAGGTACGACGGCAACATCTTCATCAGCAAGCACGGGACCAAGGCGTTCGGCTCCGAGCTGAAGCGGTTGCAATGGAAAGACGACACGATCCAGTTCCGGATCGGCACCGGCAGCAAGCCGTATTTCCGTGAGGACCACAAGGCCAGCATGTCCGTCGCTGAAGAGTGCCTGCCGATCACGATCAACCGGTGGGAAAGCGACGGGCTCCGCTATGAGCAGGAAGCGTTCGCCACCCTGCTTCAAGGCCCGCTCGATCCCAACGATCCCGCCCGAAGCGAGCAGACACCGGCGGTCCTCATGCTGCAGCTCCGGGCCCACAACCCGAGCCGGGAGCCCCGCCGCGCTTGCTTCTGGTTCAAGATCGAACCTGACGAGAACCTTGAGGTCTCCGCCAGCCGCATCCATGCGACCGCAAACGAGAAGGGCGCGTATGACAGGCCCATCCTGCGGGCGGTGGTTCTCCCGCCGGATGATGGGGAGATGACGGCGGCCCGGATCGGAGCGTCCGCAGCGGGAACAGAGAACGCCGTCACCTGCGAATACGCCGCGCCGGCGGGCGCGACGCGGACGCTGTTCGTGCACATCCCGTTCGTTTCCGACGTGACCGGCGGCGACGCGGACAAGTTGCAGGCGCTCGATTACGGGCGACAGCGCCAGCGGGTTGCCGATTACTGGAGGGGTCTTGTCGAGAGCACCACCCGCTTTGCCACCCCCGAGCCCGAGTTCAACCACCTCGCCCGGTTCGTCGTCCCGCACATTCACATCAGCACCACCAAGGACCCCGCCAGCGGCCTTTACATGGTGCCCGCGGCAAGCCTGGGTTACCGGGTCTTCGCCAACGAGGCCTGCTTCCAGGCCATGCTACTGGACGCGCTGGGTGATACGGACACCGCCGGTGAGTACCTTCAGACGTTCGTCGAGCTTCAGGGGACCAGGTCCTTCCCCGGGAACTACGTGGAGCCTCACGACGGCGTGTATCACGGCGCGAAGGTCAGCGACGAGTACGACTACACGGCCAGCGATTACAACCTCGATCACGGCACGGTCCTGTGGTCGCTGGCTCGCCACTATTTCTACACCGGCGACCGGGCATGGCTCCAGCGGACCTTGCCGAGCATGTTCAAGGCGGTCGAATGGATCGAGCGGCAACGGGCTGGGACCAGGAAGACGGACGTTCACGGCCAGCGGGTGCCCGAATACGGCCTGCTGCCGGCGGGGCATCTCGAGGACAACGACGACTGGGGCTACTGGTTCAGCATCAATGCCTACTGCGTGGCCGGTATGATCGAGATGGCCCGGGCGATGGCGGACATCGGGCATCCCGAAGCCAGGCGCATATCCGGGCAGGCTGAGGCCTATCGCAAGGATCTCCGCTCGGCCGTCGTCCGTACCGCCGAGCTGGCCCCCGTGGTGCGCATGCGCGACGGGACGTACTCACCCTACGTGCCGACCAGGGCCCGCCAGCGGTTCCGTCAATTCGGCCCGCTGCAGGGACAGTTCTACAGCCGCTACAACCCTCCGGCCGGCGTGCTACCCTGCTTCAGACTCTCAGGCACGCGGGAAGTGCTGTACGGGCCCATGATCCTGCTCGATCTGGAGATCCTGGACCCTGACGACGTGGTGGCTGACTGGATCCTCGACGACTGGGAAGACAACCTGACCCTCTCCGGTGAAGGGGGCTTTAACGTCCATGGCTTCACGGATGAGAAGCTCTGGTTCAGCCAGGGCGGCATGGTCTGGCAGTCCAACCTGCAAAACCCCGTGCTCGCCTATCTGAAGCGCCACGAAGTGCCGGCTGCGATCCGCAACCTTTACAACAACTTCGTCGCGTGCCTGTACCCCGAAGTCAACACGCTAACCGAGGAGTACCGCATGTGGGGTCGCGCCAGCGGCCCGTTCTACAAGAGCCCCGACGAAGCCCGGTTCGTGAACCGGCTGCGCGACGTGCTGGTGCTCGAATCGGACGAGGACCTCTGGCTCGCCTCGGGCACGCCGCGACGCTGGCTTGCCTCAAAGGACGGCATCCGGGTGGACCGGGTCAATTCGTATTTCGGCCCGGTGGCGTTCACGCTCCACGCCGGCGCCGAGCCGAACACCGTCGTCGCCCATGTCGATCCGCCGGCGCGAGCTAACCCCAAGAACCTCTGGCTCTACGCCCGCCTGCCCGGGAAAAAGACGATCACGCGGGTAGAGATCAACGGCAAGGACTGGACGGACATTGACCCGTCCGCGGAACGCATCCGCCTTCCCCAGACCGGCGAGCCGCTCGATATCGTGATCCGATACTGAACAGTCGCTTGCCGCTTCGCGACGCTTCCCGTTGCGTGTTGCTGCCAGGCTGCTTGCCGCTTCGCGACGCCGCGGTCGGCCCAGACTATTCGCGGGGATAGATGTAGACCGGCAGGCTGTCCTCCGCGCACACGGTCCCGTCGGCGGTCTCGACTCTTACCGTCAGGCGATAGCGTCCCAGTGGTGACTGCGTCCTGACGGCAAGGCTGTGCTCCCGAGCTTGGGGTGACAGCGGCGAATGGCATGAAGCTAACGTGCATGGGGGTCTCCGTGCAAGCGATACCACGCTCTCGGTTTGACCATAAGGCTGTGCTCTTTGGGCCTCCGTTTCTTGCGGCGCGGGTGGGCCGCCTTTCAACACGAAGTATTCGCCGTGCGTCAAGGGCAACCTGAGCCGCGACGACGGGTTCGACGGCGACAGCGACGACCGCTTCGAGTACAGCTACGACCTGGAAAACCGGCTGACCGAGGTGGGCTACGACGACGACGGAGACGCGCAGAACCCGTTGACGGTCGTGGCCGAGTATCGGTATGATGCCACCGGTCGGCGGATCGAGTACATCGACCATACCCGCAGCCTGACGACGCGGTACTACTACGACGGTCAGAACGTGATCCTCGAGACGGACGAGAGCGACGATACGCAGCGTGCGTACGTGAATGGCCCGCAGTACATCGACGAGCGGGGGGTGATGCGCTGCTACGAGGCCGGCGAGATCCAGGACCACTACTACCTGCTGGCCGAGCTGTACACGGTGGCGGGGTTGGCGGACTGCCGGGGGTGGCTGGAGGAGGTGGCGGTTTACGACACCTACGGCGATGCTGATATCCGGGCCTGGCCTCCTGGAGATATCTCGAATCGCGACGGGACGACGGGCTGGGAGGATTCGGGTTTGATCTGGAGCATGCAAGATGCCGGGGAGTTCGATCCGCTGTGCGATGCGGACTTCGACGGCGACGTGGATATGGACGACGTGTACGCGGTGGTGGCAATCGTGAACAACCCAGCCATCAACCAGGCCGTCGAGACGACGTACAGCGCCCTGGACAATCCCTACTTCTTCACCGGCAGAACCACCGACACCCTCCACGCCGACGACCTGCTCATCGAGAACGATGGGGACTTCAAACGCGTCCAGGACAACCGCAACCGAATGTACGATCCGAAGCATGGCAGGTGGTTGCAGCGAGACCCGTTGACACGCAACCCGCGCGCAGGTGCGGGATTCCAGGACGGGATCAATGTCTATGAATACGTTAAGACCAAGCCAACCTTAGGCCTCGATCCAAGTGGCCTTGAGTACTGGGATTATGACGACAGTGGCACGTGCGAGTTGTGCATCAAACGGCCACTGGTGGCTAGCTTGGGAGGCGAGAGATGCCGAACGACGATTCCATGCTGCATCAAGTACCTGAGGAAGGGATGGACCGCTAAGGAACGGAAAGAGTACATAGCGAACGCGACGTGCGGCGAGGCCGAGGAGTGCTGTGATAAGAACGACAAGCCTTGCTGGTCACAGAAAGACTACAACAGAATCATGGCGGGCGCCCAGGGGTACTCCAATGTCCACGGCAAGTATTGGCCGATGTGTTGCACGCTGGTCAAGAAGATATGCGAGCATGATTGGCGTGGGGGCTTGACCTCCACCTTGCGCAAACGTTGCATCCTCGATGAGGCGAAATGCCGGGGCGGATGTAAGAACAACCCCTGCCACGCTGGTAATTGGATCGATCGGTATTGCCATATGGTCAAGGATGCTCAAGGTTCTATTTGCAAGCCCACACATCTGAAAACCTATGGTGAGCACCCAATGTGGACGTTTCAGTGGTGTGAGGCATATCCACCTGCTACGAATGCGCATCTTGGCTTCTTGCAGTGCTCAGGCCAGAACTCGTGTATGGGCGCTTGCGAGCAGTACTGCTCAGACGAAACATATACGCCACCAGACAAGAAAGAGAAGTGCCTCCAACAATGCGAGGGCGCTTGCAAGCCCGCACCGTCCTATTCCGCCTGTGGAGGGCCGTAATTCTTATGCGGCGACGTACCCGCAAAGCGATGATTGTCTTTGGCGCCACGCTACTGAGCGTCCCCCTGCTCGCAGAACTCGCTTTCTTTCTACTCGGTTTGCAAGGCCCGACGCTTCTGTACATGAGCCCTGAGAGGGCTCGTGGTCTGGCGACAATAGGTCAGGAGTGGTCAGGAAAGGGAGCACTTCCCCCGGTCGTATGGGACTCGATGCGCGCTCGGTGGGGCGTTGTTCAGTTCAACGATTTTGCAAGTGACTTCTGGGGCGGGCTCACCGCTGAGCATGGACAGATGATGCTCGCAACCGGACCACAGGGGATTGCCTTCGCCCGCTGTAATGCTCCCGGTGAAGAAGGAAGAATGTATGGCGGCTACATGCGAAGTGTGGTCTGGATACCACATTGGGTTCTGCTCCCATTCGCGGCACTGTTCCCTGCCTACTACGTTTTGGCGCTCCTCTATGGCCCATTCTTCTGGGCAGATTGGCTGGCCCGCAAGTGGACCGTAGGACCCGGACATTGTCAGCACTGCGGCTATAATCTTCGTGGCCTATACGAGAAACGTTGCCCCGAATGCGGAATGCCGTTCGGAGAGGATTGCAGTCCGCACGGGTCATCTTGTCTCTAGTTGCTCCGTGTCTTATCCTTGGCCACCATACCTGCCTCGCTACAGATTGTTGCCTCAACACCCCCTCACCACGCACAGCAGCACCAGTCCCCCGACGATCCACCCTTGACACGCGACGCGGCTGCGCCGCTGTGCAACGCTGACGCGTTCGTCTCGCGTCAAGGGCTTTGCTGTCCACCACTGTTCATCTCCGACGTCAGATGCGCCGTCTGGCGACTTCGACTTGCGCGTATACAGCGGTCGGCCATGATCGGCTACACCTCCCCCTCCCAGGTCACCACGGTCTTTGAGTATGACCTGGTCGGCAACCGGGAGGCCGTCACGGACACGCTGAACGGTATCACGCGGACGTATACGCCGAACGTGGCCAACGAGTACACTCAGATCGCGGCGGACGGAGTTAACCAGGGTGTTCTTTATGACGTCCGGGGCAACCTGAGCCGCGACGACGGGTTCGATGACGACAGCGATGACCGCTTCGAGTACAGCTACGACCTGGAAAACCGGCTGACCGAGGTCGGCTACGACGACGACGGAGACGGGCAGAACCCGTTGACGGTCGTGGCCGAGTATCGGTATGATGCCAACGGCCGGCGGATCGAGTACATCGACCACACCCGCAGCCTGACGACGCGGTACTACTACGACGGTCAGAACGTGATCCTCGAGACGGACGAGAGCGACGATACGCAGCGTGCGTACGTGAATGGCCCGCAGTACATCGACGAGCGGGGGGTGATGCGCTGCTACGAGGCCGGCGAGATCCAGGACCACTACTACCTGCTGGCCGAGCTGTACACGGTGGCGGGGTTGGCGGACTGCCGGGGGTGGCTGGAGGAGGTGGCGGTTTACGACACCTACGGCGATGCTGATATCCGGGCCTGGCCTCCTGGAGATATCTCGAATCGCGACGGGACGACGGGCTGGGAGGATTCGGGTTTGATCTGGAGCATGCAAGATGCCGGGGAGTTCGATCCGCTGTGCGATGCGGACTTCGACGGCGACGTGGATATGGACGACGTGTACGCGGTGGTGGCAATCGTGAACAACCCAGCCATCAACCAGGCCGTCGAGACGACGTACAGCGCCCTGGACAATCCCTACTTCTTCACCGGCAGAACCACCGACACCCTCCACGCCGACGACCTGCTCGTCGCCAACGATCCCGACGGCACCGGCCGCCCCGGACGCTTGTGCTGGTCTGGCGGCTTCTTGTCCTTGTCCTTGCGCCGAAAGGGGGCGGCCTGGCGTGCGGTGGCTCGTTCCAATTCCTCGATGCGCCGCCGAAGCTGGGGCACGAGTTGCTCAAGCTCGTGAACGTTCTGGCGGAGCGAGTCATTCTCCGCCTCGAGTTGTTGAAGTTGCTGATGGAGCGACTGGTTCTCCGCTTCGTGTTGCTGCCAGGCTGCTTGCCGTTTCGCCACGCCGCGGTCGGCCCGGACTATTCGCGGGGGTAGATGTAGACCGGCAGGCTGTCCTCCGCGCACACAGTCCCGTCGGCGGTCTCGACTCTTACCGTGAGGCGATAGCGTCCCGGCGGTGACTGCGTCCTGACGGTAAGGCTGTGCTCCCGAGCTTGGGGTGACAGCGGCAGGTTTATCCGGCTCATGACGGGCGGCGTATGGGGCGAGTCGAGCGACTGGAGCACCGCCACCACGTCGGCCTCTGGTGCGTCGAGAGATTGCAACCTCTCCAGTTTTGCACCGGAGTCCCGCCCGGCGGGTGACCTCGCCGCAACAACCAGTCGGAAGCTGCCCCCCTCCTCAGTCGCCCGCCGCCGCCACAGCAATGCGGCCGAAACCAAGTCCTTCCTGGGTGAGGGGTCGAAACGGAGGGTGGCGAAATCCCGCGTATTCTTCCCGAGCGTCATCGCGGGCAGACGCAGTTCGAGCCGCCCTTCCCGCTGCCCGCCGCCGTCGTTGTCGTTCACCACGATGTCAAACCCGACCGCAGGCCAGAGGTCCGGCACCATCGGCATGAGTTCAGCAAGCGGAATCGCCGCCTCGTAGATCGTCCGGCCCTGCTCGGGAACGATCCTGACGCGGACGCTTGTCATCAGCCCCAGCGGCTGGCCCCGCCGGCCGTGCCAGCGCCACGCAAAAGCCCGGCCTTCCTTGAGAATAAGGCCGATCTCGTGATCCTCCTCGCCGTACTTCCCGCCGGAACGCCGCTCCAGCGTCGGGTCGAAGCCGAACTGGACGCAGTCACCCTTCCAGTACTCCCATCCCCAGCACCGTTGCGAGTGAACGTCGTCCGTCACGCGGGCGGCGACGTACAGATGGTCGTCATCAACGGCCAGGGCAACCTCCGCTGCCAGATCACCGGGAGCGCCGAAGTGATACCGGCCGCTGCGCCGCAGCTTAAAGGGGATCCTCTCCCCGTCACGTTGACCCATGTACCGGCGGAGCCTCTGAAACATCTGGAAGTGCCAGTCGATCTTCCCATTACCCGACCCGGTGATAACGTCGCCTTCCCGGATGCCCGCCTTGGCCGCGGGTGAGCCGGCCTCGACCCCGGTAACGACGACACCCTTGCCGCGGAAGTCTTCCAGGACGTACTTCTTCTCGAACTCCGGCGTGATCTGCTCGAGCTTCATGCCCAGCATGCCCTTGAAGGTCTCGAAGTCCTTTCGCCACTTCTCGTTGGAGATGTCATTGACGACCGTTGCCTCGGCATCGACCACGTCCGGGAAGCCATGTGCGCCACTGTCCAGCGAAATCCAATCCGCGTTGTTCCAGTCGGCAAGCCTGCCGTCGATTATGATCTTGCCGGCGCGTTTGGCGAGGCAGTCGGGCTGGCCGGCGGCCCGGTCAGTTACGTTGGGCACCGGATCGTCCTCGAATTCGAGCGAGAGACTCGTGGCGGCCCGGGCTTGACGCCGCGGGGGTTCCACATCCACTGAGCCGTCCGGGCGAACGATGGCCAATCGCTCGTACCCGAGATCACGAATCCGCGGCTCATCCACCAGGAAGTCGAAGGGGATCCCCCGGCGCGAACAGATGATACCCTCCCACAGGCCGGCGGCCGAGATGTCGGCGTAGCTGGCACCCTCACGCGAGTGCTGCTCGGGCTCTGACCCCCAGGTGCCGTGCCACGAGAAAACGTAACCGGACGGGAACGCAATGCCGACCCTGGCGCTGCGGTTCAGTTTTCGGATGTCGCCGCGGGGATGCTTCGCGATGTGATCCTTGAGGCCGCGGGCAATCGCCTCCTGGACATGGAACGGCATCTCGGGGTAGTGAGCCCAGAACCAGACGTACTTCGCTCCCATGTCGTACGCCTGCTTCATCGCGGGCAGGCGAAGTTCCGGATCGCCCTCGGGGTAAACGCTCACGCCCCAGTCGCCGTCGAACGCCCGGGCGGCTCCACGGAGAAATGCGTTCAGGCAGTTCACTTGATCCCGGAATGTCAGGCTGTCCAAACCCTCATTGCCGAACAGTTCCTCGGGATGCCAGCCGTACCCGCGCGTCACGTACCGACCCTCGTGTACGATCCCCGGTGCGCCGGCCGCCAGTTGGTACCACGCCGACCAGTAGTCGGTATCCCACGAGACACGATTGCGGGCGTACAGGTCGAGGGTGCCCAGGTCTACCTGGTGGGCGGGCGTGATCCGGTAACGTTCGAGCGTATAGAACGACGCGACCCGCTGCCGGAGTGCCTCCGCCACCTGTTCGGGTCCCAGCGGATTATGGGGTATGCCGCCGCTCCAGCCGAGGCGAACCATAGGCTCATCGAGAAATCCCCCGCCCGGAACCCAGTTGCTCCGGTAGAAGGTGTCCGGAAACGCGGGCGTCGTGCGGAAGAACACTGCACGATCGAGCATCCATCCGAGTCGCTCCACGTTTCCGGCGGGGAAGTAGTTCAGGCCCGCCCGGACCATCGTGTCGAAATCCTCGCGGGCATAAAGCCGCCGCTTCGGGTCGGCACCCTTGGTCGGCGGCTCCACGAGCTCCATCGTCTGGGCTCCTATCAGGAGATCGCATCTCAGGTCCAGAACGATTGGATCGTCAAACGATACGCGTGCCGGCTCATCGAAGAACGGCGTGCGAACGCATACGTGGCCGATGAACGCTCCGGCCGACGCGAACCCGTCCTCGTACACCGCGTCGCAGGCGGGCCGGGGCAGGAATGATTCCTCGAACTGCAGACCCGGAAGAAGTGCCCTGCCGGTGGAGCCGTCACGATACTCGATCACCCTGGCGTTCGCATCGCGGTACATGTACCGCTCGATTCGCCCGAGTCCGTCCGGGGAGGTCATGGCCACCCGCTCGGACAGGATTCGGACACCGTAGCGCTTTGCGTTGCGGGTCCCCGCGGTCAGCTCCCACCAGAACATCTCCTTGCCATCGACGTTTTCCCGGCCCGTGACCGCGAGGCGCAGGGCCGAGACGCACGGCACCTGGTGCTCTACGGAGGTGGAGACCAGGTAAAATGCCTGGCTGCCGACCTTGACCGGAGGGTCGCCGCCGGCCATCGCGGCCGCCGACAGCACTCCGACCCACAGAACCGAAGTCAGTAACCTCATCATGAAGTCGCGTAATCTCATGAACCACTACTCCATCGGCAAAATGAAGCCCAACACCAGCCGGTACGCTTGCCAGGATCTTCGGGCAGGGCAAGCGCGAGGTCAAGGCGATACCCGGACGGCGTCAAGGAGCATCCGGCGGTCCGCAGCGTCGGCGCAGTGCAGTCAATGCCCCGGCTCACCTCGTCTTCATTCGTGGTCCGTCCGTGGTCTCGAATCCTTCTCGCCGGGAGTCGTCCCGTGAGCGTTGCCGGTCCGTCGCGCCGCAGATACAATCGCCGCCCGTCCCGGATCTCATCCCTTTGAGAGGTAACGATCATGTCCGTCAAACGGGTCCTGCTGCTGTGCTGTTGGCTTACCGGGCTGGCCTGGGCCGAGCCGCTGACTCTGCCGTTGGATCAAAGGCCGAACTGGCTCGAGCAGGACGGCATCGTGATGGCGGGCAGTTGGGAGCCGCTGCTGTTCCGCGTCCGCCGCGATGGAAGCGAGGGGTATAACCCGACTCCCGAGCAGCACGCAGCCTACCTGCGCGAGCATTCTCCCGAGATGGTCGGCCGATTGAAGGATCTCGGCGTCAACTTCGTCATGATGCACTGTTATAAGGGCGGCGGCCTGAAGGCTGAGCGAGAAAGCATGGCCGACGCGGTCCGCTTCGCGGAGCTCTGTCACGACGCAGGTCTGCGGGTCGGCGTCTACAACTACAGCGGCGCGTTCATCTGGGAGCTGTTCTTCAAAGAGGTTCCCGAGGCCCGGGACTGGGTCGTCCTCGACGAGAACGGCAAGCCGCGGACCTACTCGCCGACGGCGGCATACCGCTACTACTGGAACCGAAACCATCCCGACGCCCAGGCGTTCTACCGCAACCTCATCCGATTCGCGGTCAACGACGTCAAGGTTGACCTGCTCCACTTCGACAACTATAGCATCGGCCCCGGCCGCGACGTGGACTCCGTCCTGCGGTTCCGCCGGTACCTTCGCGAGACGTTCACGCCCGACCAGCTTGACCGGATGGGCATCGAGGACCTGGATGCGGTGGAGCCGGCAATGACGGGCCCGCCGGACAACCTGCTTCGCCGGGCGTGGCTCGACTTCTCCTGCCGGTCGCTGGCTGATTCCTACCACGAGATGGTTCGCTATGCCCGCACGCTTCGCCCGGACGTTCTCGTGGAATGCAATCCCGGCGGCGTACGCGGCTGGATCAGCCCGCCGGTGGACCACGGCCGGCTTCTGCGGGGCGGCGAAGCGTTCTGGGATGAGGGCCGGCACCCCGGCTACCACGAAGGGCGACTGTGCTCGCGCATCTGCACCTACAAGGTCGCCCGCCGAATGGACAACATGACGTTCGCCTATGCCACCACGCCGCTGGAGATGGCTGAGTCGATGGCGTTCAACCGCGACTGCCTGGGGTGCATCTGCTGGTTTGAATACGGCAATCTTGTCGCCAGGCCCGGCTCGAAAGACCCGGTCTCACCCGACCTTGCTCCGTTCATCCGCTTCTTCCACGCGCGTCGCGAGCTGCTCCGCGATGCGGTCGTGGTGGCAGACGCAGCGGTGCTGCGCAGTTTCCCGTCTCAGGTGTTTGCCGATCCCGCCTACGCCCAGCTCACCGCCCGCGTTGAACAGGCGCTCATCAATAACCGCATTCCATTCCAGATCATCTACGACCATCATCTCGACGACCTGAAGCGCTACCGCGCGGTCGTCCTCGCCGGCTGCATCGCCCTTTCCGACCACCAGATCGGGCGGATCGAACGGTACGTCGCATCCGGCGGCCGGCTGTGCATCATCGGCCCGGTCGCCACCCACGACGAGTGGATGATTCCCCGGACGAGACCTGTCCTCGATGACCTTCCGCCCGACCGCGCGATCCGCATCATCGGGAAGGACGATTGCCTCGACGCGATCAGCCAGGCGTGCGACAATGAGCTATCGTTATCAGTCGACGCTGCGGAGGGGCTTTGTGCCGAGCTGACCCGACAGGCGGATCGACGCCTCGTGCACCTGGTCAACTACCGGTCCGACGGGGCGGTCGAAAACGTTGCCGTCGCCGTCCGCATCCCGGCCCGCAGAACTGTCAAGAGCGTAACCCTGGCAAGTCCGCAGCGAGACAGCGACACCGAGCTGCCTTTCAAAGAGCAAGCCGGCATGATCACCTTCACCGTGGATGCGGTGGAGGTCTATGAGATTGCCGCGATCACCCTGGAATAGGGCACTTGCCCTTCTCTTGTAGGGTGTCGAGGCGGAAAACCCCTGCCAACAGGCGTTTTTCGGCCGGGAAACCGCTACACTCAAACGTTAAGTGCTGTAGTCGTCGGCACCGGCCCTACGGAGAGGATTTCATCGGCTTTTCTTTGAGCCGAAACAGAATTCCGTCGGGTACCGCGTCGTACTGCCGGAGAATCCAGGCCGGGACGTATTCGGGGGTGTCGTCACAGATGTAGGCCGCCTTGAGTTCAGCGAAAAGCCGGACGGCCTCGGGGGTCAGCGCTACGGCAGGCGGCGCCGGGGTGGTATCCGGGCCGTGGTTCAACGCCACGTTGCGGCTGACGCCTTCAACGTCGCGGACGTAGACCAACGCATTCTTGATCGTCGAATCGGCAATGAGCAGGCTGTCAGGGGCGGCCTGCCGGAGTGCAGCCGTCGCGAATCGTGATGCGCTGTGCTCGCCGTTTTTCCGGGGGCGGAGAAAGTAAGTGAGGCTGTCGCGGAACGGTATCTCGCGTTTGACCCCGATCGACACGTCCCAGTGCTTCATCATCGGCGGCGCGAGTTCATACACGCCCGCGGGGAGGATGGCCAGGCCGAGGCACGCGATGCGGCGAGGCCTCGTCTGGGAAACGAAACGCGGAATAGCCAGGGCGACGAACAGGGCAAGCAGCACGTAGCAGGGCGTGAAGAAGACGTACTGGTCCGGCACGAGATATCGAAACGCAAAAACGAACGCAATCACGAAGATCGTCGCCCCCACGGCGATAAACCACCGTGTTCGCGGCTGCTTCCATGCGAACCAGACCCCGAGCGGTGCGAGCAGGACCAGCGGCGTCGGGAAATTCAACGCGAAATACTCCACCGAGCGCACGCTCTGACGGACGACCGGAAACGCGTGGGTCAACACCTTGTGGGCACGGTGTGGCGGGCCGACCAGGGCCTCCTTGAGCGCCAAAAGGACCGGCTGACCGCCTGCAATCTCGCTGATAATGAGAAGCAGGTACGGGAGCGTGCCGGCCAGGAAAGCCATTGCCAGAAGTGGTAGTTGTCTGACGCGGATGCGTCTGGCGAAAAGGGCCCAGATGACTACGCCGACGTAAGCGGGCCCGTGCAGCAGGGCCAGTAGGTGATTGGACACGTTGAGGCCGTTAAGAAAGAGAGCCAGGATCAGCCAGCGACATTGTCGCCGGGTGAAAAACCTTTCCAGGACCCGGAGTTCTGCCAACAGGCCCAGGGCGTACAGGTCATAGAGCTCTGCGATGACCGCGTGGGTCCAGAAGGTGTGACTTACCGCGAGCAGGATCGTGCCCGCGATCGCCGCGAATCGGGAGCGCGTGAGGCAGAGCAACAGGTCCATCGCAAGACCCAGGCAGGCCGCACCGCACAGGGCGGAGAAGAGATTGACCCGGAAAGCGAAGTCGCCGAGCGGCAGGACGGTGAATGCCCTGGCCAACAGGATGTACAGCGGGTGGGCGAGCGGCAGGCCGAGCTGACCGCTCAGATTGCCGTGCCAGACCCGGAACTGAAACATGGCGCTGTCTTGCCACACCACGCCCGGTGCGCAGGTCAGACCGTACAGCACCAACCCGAACGCGACCGCACACGCGACGAGGCGTCTGCGACCGGGGTCAGGCTGATCGCGTTGCCCCGTCATCGGCACCCTACCGCTTCCATCGGATCAGGAGTAATGAGCATCACGGCGGCTGCACGGCGATTCCGTGCTCGGCAAGCAGGGCCTTGAGTCTGGGGACGGACTGGGAATCGCCCAGCTTTTCCGTGGCCAGGGTCACGTCGAATTCCTGCTCCAGCGCCCCAAGGAGATTGATGTGATTCAGCGAGTCCCAGGTATCGACGGTCTCGGCAGACAAATCGTCGGTGACCCGTTCTTCTGAGACACCCAAGATCGTGCTTACAATAGAGCGGAACTTCTCGCTGTCGTCCATCTTCCAATCACGCGTTTTCGGGCTCGGTAACCTCGATCTCAATGTAATCCGCGGTGGCGGTTTCCGCACCGTCCAGTTCCAACACCCACCGCTGGGTTTCGCCGTCCGGTTCCGCCTCGACGAAGCCGCAACCCTTATAGAAGCCGGCAAACGGGTTGTTCTTGCGAGTCGGCGTGAACAAGCCTACCAGGGACTTCGCGCCCGCAGCGCGGGCCCGCTGCGCGATCCAGCCGACAAATGCCTGCTCGACGGTCCGGCCAAGGACCCGGCAGCTCATCAGGAACAGGTCCAGGATCCACCGGTCGCGTTCCCGCCTTGCCACCGCCAGCCCGACAACACCATTGTCGCCCAAGCGGTCCTTGAGGGCAAGGGTGATCACGTGATAATCGTCGGCAGCCATGAACCGGCGGATGTCGTCTTCCGTGCACCGCGTTGTCTGCATGTTGAACTGGTTGGTGCGGTTGGTCATTTGTGCCGCCCGGGCCACGTGGCCACGTCGATCAATCGATAGCGTCATCTTCATGCCCAGTTGCCGGTAGAACGTGGGCAGGTCGGTGACGGATTCCTGCAGAGACCGCCGGTCGGCTTCCGCCTTGTACAGCTTCCCACGCCTGCGGTCCTCGGTCGAAACAGTCCACTGATCGAAGCAGTCGAGCGATTCAATCACCCGGGCGAAATAGGCCGGCTCCTCCGGGAGCTGCACCGTCTGCACTTCCGGCAACGTCGTACGCATCAATTCGCATTCGACCGGGTTGTCGTCCATGAATACGAAACTGTCGAGACCCAGATTGAGGTCCGCCGCCATCGCCCGAAGGTTGTCGGGCTTGGGCTCCCAGTTGATCCTCATGGCGGCGAAATGTTCAGCCCTGAGGACCATTTCCGGGTGCTTTTCGAGAACCTCCTCCACGCTGCCGGGTTCGTTCTTGCTGGCGATGCCCAACACTACGCCGCGATTGTGCAGATCGAGAACCCGTTCCTGGAAAGCGCGATAGGCGTTGCCGGGATAGTCATGTCCCAGCGCGATGCCTTCGATTCCAATGTCGCCGACCACGCCTCCCCAGAGGGTGTTGTCCGCATCCATCACCAGCACCTTCTTGGACAGCCCATACAGGGGTCGGATGTGCCGAACGTAGAAGCCGGCGAGATGCCAGTAATGATCAGCCGCAATCGGGATCCTGGCATAGAGAGCCACGCGCGGGTCGGTCCAGTTCAGCCGCCCGTGTCGGGCGACAAGGGCATCATAATCCATGACGTGGGCGTTTTCGAGCGACGCGGCGAGTGAGGTGAGGGCGTCGTTGGCTCGCTCGACAACGGCCTTCTGGGACGGCGTGGCGGTGCGATCGGCGATTCCGAGGGCGGGCAATGCGGGAAGGTCGTAGTTCTGGATCAGAATATGGGCGGGACAGCGCGCCCGAAAAGCCCGCAGCGCGGATCCCAGTCGCCCGAGCCAGTCCTCAACAAGCTGCCGGGCTTGACTCTCGTTCAGGGCGTTGAAGCGATCATAGATGGCCGGACACACATCCTGCAATCGAGTCGCAAGGATCACCACCTGGGGATGAAAAGACGCCAGACCCGACGTGGGGTCGATCAACTCCTGTTCGAATTGGCCGAACGGTGCGATGTAGGGATCGATCGCCAAACCGGCTTGCAGGGCCTGCAGTTGCAGAGCGGGGCTCAAGGGGTCGAACGTGAAAGAGGACAGACAGCCGACCCGCAGCGAGACCCGTTTCAGGGCGGGCTGAAGCCGGCTGAGTCTCTGGGCCGCTCGGGTCACGTTGACGATGCTCGGGTCAGCGGCGACTCCCGCGAGGATCGCGCGAGCCTCAACCGGACCAATATGCTCTACTGATTGGGCTGCCTGGTTCATTCGGGACCTGGCCGAGACGACTCGGTGGTTGGAGGTCGTGGTCCGGGGGACTCCAGCAACTCGATCATCAGCCCCTGGCACACGACGAACGCCACCCGGCAACCGCCGAAGGCAGCCGCCGGCTTCGGGGGTGAAACCGTTCTGACACCGGATGCCTGCAGGCGCGACAACTCAGCGTCGAGGTCATCGACCTCATAACAAACGTGATAGATGCCCAGACCGTGTTTAATGACCGAATCCAGCGGGGAGGGCTCGGCCGCCGGCTCAAGCAATTCGATTTGCAGATCGCCCAGCCTGATCAATCGCAGGCGAACTCCCTGCTCGGCATCATGCACGGCTTCGGCATCGGGCACGGCGCCCAACAAGGCGGCGAACCGCTCCGCCGCAGCATCGACGTCACGCACCGCAACGCCCACATGACGGAATCGGCCGAGCTGCTGCCTACTCATCGCTCCCTCCTCCCGATGATTCGGAGGTCCCGGCCTGGACCTCCAGCTTGGGGCTCGCATGGCGGGGCTTGCGCCAGCCGATCTGCCGACCACGCGGGATGCCGCCGATGTTTGCGAACGGCGGAACGTCCCGCGTCAGTTCGGTATTGGCATGGACGATTGCAGCCCGTCCGACCCGCACGCCGGGCATGATGCGGGACAGCAACCCGATGAACGCCATCTCTTCGATGATGACCGGCGCTTCGACGATGTGCTGCTGGTCATGGGGAGCGACGTGGGACATGCTGATGAGCTGTCCGGGATCGGATGGCAGCTCGATGGTGTTGGTCGCACTGTAGATGTGCGCGTTGGCCGAGACGGCAGCCATATCATGGATCTCAACTCCGCCCCGCCCCGTAATGTGCACGCCACGAGCCAGGTGAACGTGGTTCCCGATCTTGATGAAACCGTGCTGTCCCTGTCGCCGCTCACCGGCGGCGAGGCGGACATGGGTGTCAATGTGGCACCGCGACCCGATCGAGATCGAGTCCGCTCCCCAGATGTCCACGTACTGGTCGATGACGGTATCCTGCCCCAGGTGCTGGAGTCTGGCCTTCCAATAGCAGACGCGGAGGAACGATCCCACGGCATTCCGGGCAAAGACGCGGACGAACGTCTCCAGTAACGATGAGACAATCGGGATCCAGGCCAGCAGCATGACGACGGCCTGGGCGAGCGCCATGCCGCATCGGGCGATCGTCCCGACAATCAGCCACCCCGTCGTGCGGTTGACCTTCTCAGGCTCTGGAACGCACCCCTGGAGGGTCGCCAGGACCCGATCCAGCGTGTAAACGAGCCAGCCTTGAGACGCACGAGGCCGCAATGGAACATACCACAGCTTCTCGACCGACGCTGCCTCTTGCGCCCTCCTCTCAGACTCGTGGGTTGCCATTGTAGCTTGATCCCCGCACGCGTCTTGCGTTCGTACGAGATCGGCATACAAAAACACTTCGTTACCGGACGAATACGTCTAAACCGTCCCGATACGAGTGTATCACCGGCCGCCCCTTCGGGCAACAAGACGACCGGTTAAATCGTCCGTCAGCCGGCCTTGAGACGGGCAGAATGAGATCACCGCATCTTGGGATATTTCTTTTGCGTTTTCCAGGCGGGTCGGCCCTTGCGGATCTCGACCACGAGCCAGCCGATACAGATCAGGCAGAGCAGGAAGCCTGCCGCGCTGAACAGCAGGAGTAAGCCGCTGAGGTTCTCGGCGGCGGCTTCTTCACGTGAACGCGAGGAGTCACCGTCCTGAGGTTGACCAGCGGGTGCGGTTGCCGGCGCCGTCGCGGGGGCCTCCGGCTCCGGCGCCTCCGAAGGCTTGACCTTCCAGCTCAGGATCAGCAGCGCGAGGCCAACCGCCAGGGCCAACAGGGCATAAGCGGCGGGTTTCAACGGGAACCGTGGATGCCGTTTCGATCGTGCCATCTTGTGTGCTTCCTGTAAACGGACCTGATGAGCTCAGAGCGGTTCGGGCTGCCGCCTTCGACCACTCCCCGTCAGCTTGTCAGCCCAACTCGTGGACCATCGCGATCTCGTCGCAGTTCTCCCGCAGCGGGCAACCGATGCAATCCGTCCATACCTTGTGGGGCAGTGTCTCCTTGGGTACGACCACAAAGCCCAACTGACTGAAGAATGCCTCCTCGCGGGTCAGGGCGAAGAGTCGCGACAGTCCCAGTCGTCGGCCCTGGTCAACCGAGGCCCGGACAAGCTGCCGCCCGATGCCCCGGCCCTGGTATCGATCCCCGACGGCCAGGCTCTTGATCTCAGCCAGATCGCGCCAGACCAGCTCCACCGCGACGCACCCGACGACCCACTCCCCGTCATCCGCCGGCTCCACGCAGACCACGAAATCCCGCAGGTGCTCATAGAGATCGGCATGCGAACGAAACAGCATGCGGTTCTGTTCAGCGTGACGGGTGATCAGCCGATGAATCTCGGGTACGTCGGACATCACAGCGCTGCGGATCAAGGCACGCTCCTTCTTCGGTTGCCGGGCTTGGCCAAGGGGCGCCCTCAGTATCGTATCGACCGGGCCGGTTGGGGCAACCCGGGCGTCGTGAGGCCGTCGCGCGGGCGTGCATAGCAGCTCCGGCGGCGACCTTCAGGCGGGCAGCGGGGCGGGACCTCGCTTTTCCGAACCCCGACCGTCAGGGAGGGGACCCACGGCCTCGTACAGGGCGGTCCGCTTCCTCACGGGCGCGGTTCGGGCTCGGTGTTCGCTTCCTCACGGGCGCGGTTCGCACTTGGGCTTGCCTGCACGGGGCGGGTCAAGTTAAAATACTGGAGTACATATCTTCGGATCGTCTGGCGGAAACCGCGAGCCGAGAAGGTGGTGAGAGCCATGTCACAGAATCTTGCCCGCCGAACCCGTCGGTCCGTCAGCGCGTTCACGTTGATCGAGTTGCTGGTCGTCGTCGCGATCATTGCCCTGCTCATTGCCATTCTGCTACCGTCGCTGCTCCGGGCCAAGGAGCAGGCAAGGGCATCGTTGTGCGCCCATAACATCAAGCAACTCACCGCCGCCGGGACGATGTGGCTCATGGAACTCCGAGCCAAGGAAAGTGCTCCCGTCAATCGTGGCTGGGCGCCTCAGGTCATGAAAGCCATGAGCGGCGAGACCGACCCCTTCGCCTGCCCCTCCAACGAAAACCCCGTACCGATCCCGGCCGTCACGATCTCCCAGGTCGGTCGGGGCCGGCTTCCCAGCGGGGGCGATCTGTGGTATCCCTTCGTCTCCCTCGACGGCGCGTACTTCATACGTCACCCCGAACCCGACAGCAGCGGCGTCTACCAGGCCGACATGGAAACCGACGTCACCAGAGATCCCGGCATCAACGATACGAGCGATGACTTCGACGACGCTTTTGTGTACTACAAGCCCGAGCGCGCCAAGGCGAAAAACGGCGAAGTCTGGATGACCGTAGGCAGCACGGGGCGGGAGCTCGCCTTGCACCACTGGCGGGGCAGGGCGCTCGAAGCGGGCTTGATGCGACCAGCCACCACGAGTCATTACCGCGTCCCGGTGCTCTGGGGCGGCTATGGCATGAATCTGTCGGCGGGCCTCCCCGGCACCAAGCCCTGGAACCTGCTCTACCTCGATTACAAGGACTGGACGGCGGTCACGGAAACGGCGCTCCAGGTCAAGGGACCGACCGTCGATCCGTACACCACGGGAGCGGGCGGCTACCGGATCGACAGGCCTGAGAAGATGGCTGCCTTGCGCCATGGCCGCCGGGCCAACGTGGGGTTCATGGATACCCACGTGGAGAGACTCCTGCTTGAGCAGCTCGAACTCCCGAGCGATGAACTCGCACCCTCTATCTGGCATCCTGAGCGGCGGCCGGGCTGGAGCCCCGTCTTCGGCCGATAGCTCACCAGCGGCCAGCTTGCATTGGCTTCCAACGCGCCCTATCGTGCCGTTCCCGTTTCGACAAGGACCGCGACGAAAACGCCTTCTCGGCACCGTGCCCCGGGAGCGATGATGCTCGAAGAACTGCCGGACAGTCTCAAACAGCTCGATGCGGAGGTCGATCGCCTGATCGCCGAGGCCGGGAGCGTCGATGATCTTCGCCAGGCGGAAAGCCAACTCACGGGCAAGAAGGGCTCCCTCGGCAAGCTCCTCGCCTCCCTCGGCAAGCTCCCGCCCGATCATCGCGCCGCCGCCGGCAAGCAGATCAACCTCGCCAAGAAAAGGATCACCGATCGGTTTGCCGCCGCCCGGGCCGGTCTGGAGCAATCCGCCGACAGACAAGCCGCTGCCGAGGCCCGCGCCTTCGACCCCGCCCTACCCGGTCCCGTCGTGCCCCGCGGGAGTGTGCATCCCGTCACCGCGGTCCAGTGGGAGATCGAGGACATATTGGGCCGCCTGGGCTTCGTGGTCGTCGCCGGGCCGGAGATGGAAACCGACTACTACAACTTCGAGGCCCTGAACATCCCCGCCATGCATCCCGCTCGTGACATGCAGGACACGTTCTGGCTGGCCAACGGCTGGCTTCTGCGCACCCATACCTCGCCCTGTCAGGTTCGGGCGATGGAAAGGCTCGGCCCGCCGTTGCGGATCATCGCCCCCGGACGCTGCTTCCGTTACGAAACCGAGGACGCCTCCCATGCCAACACCTTCTTCCAATTGGAAGGTCTGATGATCGACCGCAACATCTCCATCGCCAACCTGATCGCGGTGATGAAGCTGATCCTGAGCGAGATATTCCACCACGAGGTGCGAATCCGGCTTCGGCCCGGCTACTTTCCGTTCGTTGAGCCGGGCTTTGAGTTGGATATGGAGTGCGGGATCTGCGGCGGGGCCGGCTGTGCCACCTGCAAGAAGAGCGGCTGGATCGAGATCCTGCCCTGCGGCATGGTGCATCCGAACGTGCTGCGGTTCGGCAACATTGATCCGCACGAATACACCGGGTTTGCATTCGGACTCGGCCTGACGCGGCTGGCGATGATGAAGTACGGCATGAGGGACATCCGAGGCCTCAATAGCGGCGACCTCCGCGCCATCGTCCGGCCCGAGCAGCGAAGCGGTGCCGCCATCATCGAGAAGGACTGACCGCGGAACGATGAACGATGGATGATGAGCGATGAACGATGAATGATGAACGATGAACGATGAACGATGAATAAGGAAGTGCCTCGGTGTTCGTTTCGCTCAACTGGATACGCGACTTCGTTGATCTACCCCACGACCTCGACCCCCGCGCGTTGGCCGAGCGGTTCACCTGCACCGCCGCCGAGGTCGACGGTGTCGAGCACGTCACCTGCGAGGCGACCGGCCCTCTCGCCGCGGAGGTCCGATCCGTCGAGTCAATTTCCGCAACCGCCCGCCTCTTCGCGGTGAACATCAGCACCGGCCAGGGCCGCTTCGATACCATCACCGCTGCCGAGGACCTGTCCCCCGGCGACCGGGTCATCTTCGCTCCGCCCGGTTCAACCGTGCCCGGCATCGGCAGGATCACCGGGCGAAGAATCACGGGCCGCCGCAGCGCGGGTATGATTCTCCCCGGAGACGCCCTCGGTCTGGCCAGCGTCGGGCAGCGGGCGATCTGGCTATCCCCGACCGCCAAGCCCGGCACTGTGATCGACATGAGCCCGTTTGACGACTGGATCATGGAGATCGACAACAAGTCGATCACCCATCGGCCCGACCTGTGGGGGCATTACGGTGTCGCCCGTGAGATAGCGGCCATCTACGGCTTGTCGCTCAAACCCTACCCGGTCGTTCCCCGCGAGGAGCTGGATAACGCCGACCTGCCCGCGATCCCGATCATCATCGACGACCCGGCCCGGTGCCCGCGGTACAGCGGGCTGCGGTTCACCGGTGTCCGTCCCCAACCGGCGCCGCTGTGGATGCAGGTCCGGCTCGCCCACGTCGGCCTGCGACCGATCGACATCCTCGTGGACCTGACCAACTACATCATGGTCGAACTCGGCCAGCCGATGCACGCTTTCGACGGCGGCCACATCGACCGCATCGAAGTCGCACTCGCCGAGCCCGGTGAGAAGTTCACCACGCTCGACGGCGTCGAACGCGCCATGCCCGAGGGCGCCCTCATGATCCAGTGCAACCGCAAGTCGGTTGCCCTGGCTGGCATCATGGGCGGCGCGGACACCGAAGTTACCGAGCACACCACGGACCTGCTCCTTGAGAGCGCCAACTTCGAGCCCGCCACCATCCGCCGCTGCGCCGCCGCCCTCGGCCACCGCACCGACGCCAGCGCCCGTTTCGAGAAGGGGCAGGACCCGCACAACACCGTGCTCGGCATCCAGCGATTCGTATATCTCGCCCGTGGCGAACTGCCCGGCCTCCAGCTCACCAGCCGGCTCTCCGACGGGTTCCCGGAACCGCCCAAGGCCATTGTCATCCGCGTCGATCCCCAGTTCGTAGACCGCTACGTCGGCCGGCACGTCCCGACCAGCGAGATCAAGCGCATCCTGACCGCCCTGGAATTCGCCGTGCGCGAGGCCGACGGCAGACTCGACGTGACCGTCCCCAGCTTCCGCGCCACCAGGGACATTTCCATCGAGGCCGACCTGATCGAAGAGATCGCCCGGTTCGTCGGTTACGACTCCATCGAACCGGTGCTGCCCGTGGTCACGGTTCGCTACACCGCCCCCGACAATCTGGGCCGACTTGAAAGGCAGTCGCTCAGCCTGCTCTGCGGCGGCATGAGTTATGCCGAGGTCCACCGCTGCGTCTGGTTCGATGCGGACTGGCTCGGCAAGCTCGGGTACGATCCCGGCAAGACCCTCGCCCTTTGCAATCCATCCGCCGCCGGTATGGAACGTCTGCGCACCACGCTGATCCCGGGCCTGCTCGCCGCCGTCGATCTCAACCGTCATCACTTCGATGAGTTCGAACTGGTCGAGATCGGCAGCATCTTCCGCCCCGGCGTCACGACCAGGCCCGATGAGGCCGAGCACCGCCTCCTCGGCCTGGTGCTCGTCGCTCCCGGCAGAAAGGCCGCCCGCGAGGATGCCCTCTTGCGCCGCCTCAAGACCGACCTGGAAACCTGGGCTCGCCAGGTCCTCAGCGCCCCTCTGCGGTTCTCCGCTGCCGAACCCGCTGCCCCATGGGAGCATGATGCCAAGACGGCCGCGATCACCATCGACGGCGGGGCGATAGGCCGCCTCACCGTTCTGCCCGCCGCCTGCAGACGCCGCATTGACGAGCACCTCGCCGCCTGGTCGATCGCCGTCAGCGAGATCAACCTCTCCGCCGTCCAGGATCGCCCCCCGGATACAGGCAAGCTCGCCCCCGTCCCGGTTCACCCGCGGATCGACCTCGACTTCTCCGTGTTGGCTCCTGCCCAACGCCCATATACCGAAATCGAGAAGGTGGTTGGGCGCTACGACCATCCGCTGCTTCGCCGCCTGGCGTTCCTCGACAGCTACGAGGGCGGCTCCGTTGCCCCGGGCCGCCGCAGCTTCACATTCCGCGCCACCATCGGAGAAGCCCCCCGAACGCTTACCGAGCAGGATATTCAGGACTTCCGCGCCGGATTCATCAAGTTCCTCGGCCAACACGAACTCGCGCTCCGGACCTGACCCATGCTACTCAAACTGATTGATTCCAACGTAAGGAGCCGCAGGCTTCAGCCTGCGCGGCCTTGCGAACGGACACGAAGCTCTGAACTCATTGGAAGAGCCGCGCGGGCTGAAGCCCGCGGCTCTTTGATGTTACGTACGACGGGCGGACAGAAACCGGTCAGTTTGGGCATGTTAGCGATCGCGATGACGGGAGTTCTCTCCCTCCCAAAGGTTCTTCCCGCCCAAACCGTGCCGCCGGGCACGATCTACCATGACGCGCTCTGGAGCGGGGGCGTCACGATAACCAGCGACGTCAGGATCACCGGGGCAACGGTCCGCGTGGAGCCTGGCTCAGCTATCCGCTTCATCGCTCCCGCCCCCGGCGCGTCGGCACCGGTCATCCGGCTAACCGGCACCCCTTTGACCAGCGGCCGCCCGCGGACCCAAGCCAGGCTCGTCCTCGCCGGGACCGCCGAGAAGCCCATCATCGTCGAGACCCCTGCGGGCAACCCCCCCGGCGTGATCGCCGCCGGTCCCATGACCGGCTGCTCGATCGTCGCCCGCCACGTCATCTTCCGTCGCCTCGGCAAGCCGGTCTCCGCACGACGCTCCGAGCCAGCCGTCTTTCTCGTGCTCACCTCACCCGACAATGACCTGTGGATCACCGATTGCCGATTCGAGGAGTGCGGACCCGTCCATGCCGAATTCATCGGTTCCGGCGCCACCGCCGAAATCACCCGTTGCACGTTCGCCGGCACCGTCGGTCAGACCGCACTGGTCCTTATCGGCACCGGTGACGGTGTCCGGGTCGTTGCCGACAACATCGCCGACGCCGCCTTTCGCATCGAATGCCCGCAGGTCCTGCTCCGCGACAACGTGCTCATCGGCGACTCAGCCGCTATCGCCGTCCCCACCACCACCGGCGACGGCGTTGCCATCATCGGCAACTACGTCCACTGCACCACCCAGTTGGACAGCGGGCACTATGCCCTCAAGTGCAGCACCCCGAACGCCGTCGTTTCACGGAATGTTCTCCGAGGCGGCACCTACGTGATCGAGAGCGCCCCCGCCACGGTGACCGGCAACGTGCTCGTCGGCGTCGCCGGCCTCCAGGCGAACTTCGGTCTCCCCGGGCTCGACGTGGAGAAGCTCGAATCGACTACCACCACCCATTATCTGATAGCAAACCTGCCCCCGTCGGCCGTTGTTGCCGACAACCTCCTGCTTGGCCCCGCCTACGCCGCCCTCGCCGTCGGCTCGCCCGCGGTTCAACCGCGGATTGAGAACAACTTCTTCGACGGATGGGGCATCGCTCCCCGGGCCGTGCACTTCAACCCGCCCACTCGTAAGCCCACCGACCAGCCCATCGCCGCCGTTCTGCGGCGCAATGTCATCGCCCGGTATCGTTCAGCCCCCATCCTCGACGGCGCCCGGCGCATCGGGACGCTTGCCGAGGTCGGCCACAACCTGTTCGCCGGAGTCCCTGATCCGCCATACGAGAAAACCCCGGACGTCCCTGGGCTGGGCGGCGGCGATCGGCGCCTCGATACCTTCAGCCAGCTCCGGCTCAAGGGCCCCGCCGCCACCCGATCCGCAGGCAAGCTCGAAGATCAGCTCTTACGCCGCCAGGCCACCGTTCCCGAAGTCCGCCAGGCCTGGCTCGACGCCTATCAACCCGACACCCAACCGACAGCAGCCAGCCCCGACGCCCCCGCCGGCCCCCGCCGTTGATTCCTGTGTTCATCCGGCTACGGAGCTCTAACAGAACCTCCCCCCTTTTCCAAGCGGGCATTGAGCGGGTTTCTTGGTCGCCGGCAACGAGAACGCCCCTGCACTCCTTGCTTGGAAAGGGGGGTACGCAGTCAGCGCTTCTCGGCGCGATCACAATCGGCCTGATCAGAGCCGGTTCCGCCGCGATCAGAGCCGGCCTCTGTCAGGCCGGTGCCTCCTCGCACGGGCAAACTTCACGCCCCCGAAGGGCCACCGGGCTCATAGAGCCCCGGCCCGGAATACGGAATACAACCCACCGCAAACGCAATGCCCTTCATAACGACTCTCCGACTCTCCGTCTCCAACGTCACTCGGCTGTTTGGACGTGCGCTTAACCTGACGCAGATGCGTAACCTACGGCCCCGCCGCCTCGCCGGCCTTATTGACCGGGCGTTAGCGGCCCAGCACGCGCGCTACCCTGGAAATCCCGTCAGGTCTGTGGCATCCTGGCGGGCGTGTGCGGGTATGACAGGGCAGGGCCTTGCCTGACGAAGCAGGCGAGGCCGGCACAACGAAGGAGATAACGAAGATGCAAGCGAAACCCATGAGAAACGTCGGACTTGGCCTGGGAACACTGGCTCTCGTCGGGACGCTTTGGCTCCTGCTGGCTCCTCACCGCACGATTGCCGTCAGATCACGCGATGCGCTTCAATCGTGCAGCGGGGAAATGAACCGATTTCAGATGGTGCTTCGCCCGCCCAAGGACACGTATTTGCTCGACACGTGCACGGGCGATGTCTGGACGCTCATCCGCTCGCCGGACAAGACCGAGCCCGGCGCATGGGTCATCATGGACCGCTATGACACCCGCGAGGAGGTGGCCAGACTGCTCGAATACCTGCGCGGCGAACCACAGTACCGGGACACGGGTCGGCAGGACCAGAGCACCGATCAACAACAATATCAGGATCAGGCCACGGACCAGCAGCAGGACCAGACTACCGATCAGCGATATGAGGGCGAGCGGTCACAGTCCCAGGAGACCGATGAGCAGTACCAGGACACGGGTCAACAGTCTCCCGACAGCGGCCAGCCGGAGCAGGAGGACGACCGGCAAGACCGGGGTACAGATCAGCAGTATTAGAACCTTGCGGCGAGACGTGAGCGCCCTTCGCGAGCATCTTTGTCCACAAGGTTCCTCTTTGGTTGCGGACCAGGAAAAGGCGGTCCGCCTCAGGGTGCCGACCAGCGCTTACCGTGAGCCCCTTTGACCCGCAGGTTGTGGGGATCCGGCTCGGACTGAACCCGCCGGGGCGATCCACGTAGGCAGGGATGTCAGCGTTGATGGTTTGCCCGCGTCCGCCGCTTGTCAACGGATGGCCCGGCGGCGACAATCAGCGGCGCCCAGTTGGCATCGCCCTATCGGAGTACGCGCGCACGCATGATCGAGGCCCACGATCTCGTCAAGACGTTCCCAACCCCGGCGGGGCGGGAGAAACGTGCGGTGGCGGGGATCAGCTTTCGGGTCGCTGGGGGGGAGATTTACGGGTTGCTCGGGCCCAACGGGGCGGGCAAAACGACAACGCTGCGAATCCTCTCGGGGCTGATGACACCCACTGCCGGGCGGGCCGTCGTCAACGGCACCGACGTCGTCCGCGATCCCAGCCGGGTAAAAAGATCAATCGGGTTCCTGACCGCCAACACGGGTCTGTACCAGCG
>CAZOIA010000009.1:0-54108 GCA_964579675.1 uncultured Planctomycetales bacterium
CCATTCCCGGCCAGTTGAACATGACCTCGAGGATCACCGACCCGCCGATGATGTCGGGAAGCAGCAGCCCGAACAGCGTCATCACGGGGATCAGCGTATTGCGAAACGCGTGCCGCCCGATGACCGTGGGCTCAGAGACCCCTTTGGCCCGGGCGGTACGAATGTAGTCCTGCCGCAGGACCTCGAGCATGTTCTGGCGAACGAAGCGGGAATAATACGCCCACGCGCCGTAGCTGAAGCAGACCGTGATCAGCACGTAATGCCTGAACAGGTCGGCGAACTTGCCGGCGGCCGTCAGGTCGTCATAGTCGTCCGACTGCATCCCTTGAAATGGCAGCAAGTCCCACTTCACCCCAACAAACAGGATCAAGGGCACGGCCATCACGTAACTCGGCACGGAGTACAGCGCGTAAAGAACGGTGCTGGAGACCGTGTCAAAGAGCCTGTTCTGTCTGGCTGCGGCATAGATCCCGATGGGTATCGACAGAGCTAAGCTGATGCCAATCGAAAGCATCGCCAGCGACATGGTGGGCCACAGCCGCTCCTTTATCTTGTCCAGGACTCGGCGCCGGTCGGTAGACATGGAATCGCCGAAGTCCAGTGTGGCCAAGCGGCCCATCCAGCGGACATAGCGCTCGTAGACCGGTCTGTCGAGCCCGTAATACTGGCGAAGCTGCTCGTAGATGCGGGTCGATACCTCAGGGTCCATGATGCCCTGAGTCTGGAACTGAGCCGGGTCGCCCGGCGCCAGGCTGATGATCACGAACGTGACGATGGTGATCCCGATCAGGGTGGGGACGGCAACCAGAATGCGTCGAATGATGTAGCTTAACATGAGGGCGAGCTATTCCATCATGACGGACTATCCGGGTATCGCTGCTGCGCCTGCCTGCCCGGTGGCCACCCACCACCCCTCGAAGCTGGGATCGAAGTTGTAGATGCCCCGAGGACTGAACTGGACGCCGTGAATCCGCCGGTTGAACGCAGCCAGGATGGGGCGGTTGTAAATCCAGATATAGGGTTGGTCGTCGTAAATGATCTTGTGGATCTCCTGGTAGATCTTGCGGCGGGCCTCGACGTCGAATTCGCGACGGCCGCGGGCGAAAAGCTCGTCAACGCGAGGATTGGAATAGCCGCCGTAATTCCGCCCTTTCTCGTACTCCTCGCTCCGCCAGAGGTTCCAGCCCTGGTCCGGATCGACGCCCGTGCCCCAGGCTGCGATCTCCGCCTGGAACTCGTGATTGCGGACCTTCTCCACGAAGCTGGACCATTCCATCTTCCGCGTCTTCATCCTCACGCCGATCCGCTTGAGGTCTTCCTGAAAGATGGCCGCAATCAACGGGGAGGTCGGCGATTCCTTGGGCATCAGCAACGTGAATTCGAAGGGGACTCTCTGGCCATTGATCTCCTTGTGCCGCCAGCCCTGTTGAGGATCAACCTTCCAGCCCGCCTCATCGAGCAAGGCCCGGGCCTTGGCCGGATCATAGGCCAGCAGCTTGACGTTCGGGTTGTACATCCACGATTCGGGATGATAGATCCCCGTGCAGATCGTGGCCAGGTTGTAGAACACCTTGTCGAGCAGGAGCGGGCTATTGAATGCGTGGGTCATGGCATAGCGCACCCGCTTATCGGTGAAGAACGGGTTGCTTCCATCCATGTTCCAGCCGACGTAGCCGAACAGCCACTGAACCCCCCACGCCTTATACCCCACCTGGGCGAAGGTTTTGCTGTTGGTCTCCAGGGCGAACTTCCGCGCACTCAGGTCGTTGACCACGTCCACTTCCTGCTTCTCGAACGAGAGCAGGGCCACGTTGTCGTCCGGAATGATCCGGAAGACAATGATCCTGAAGCAGGGCTTCTTGCCCGGATAGTCCTCCCATCGCTCGAAGACAATCTTGGAGTTCTCTTTCCATTCCACGAAACGATAGGGGCCGCTGCCGACCGGCTGGCGAGCCTGTCGGTTGTAGTAATCGCCGGTCTTGAGATCCGGGTGGGTATCCTTGTGCTTCTCGAAGATGTGCTTGGGGATGACGGGAAAGGAGAGGTTCCATCGCCGGGTCGCCAGGGGCTCGGGCTGGACGTATTTGACGGTGTAGTCGTCAAGGGCGACGCATTGCTTGATCGGCTCGGTACTGGGCTTCTGAGCCGGGCACGGCACTCGGGGGTCCAGGATCTGCTTCCAGGAAAACACCACGTCATGGGCAGTCCAGGGCTCGCCATCATGCCAGGTGGACCCCGGTTTGATCTTGATGATGAACTCCGTGTGGTCCTCGGACTCCTCGAACGACTCCACCATCTCCTCGTTGAGCCGCCACTTCATGTCCCTCCCGAAGGTGAAGAGACCCGTATACAAGGCATCGACGACGATGAAATCGTACACCGATGAAACGAACAAAGGGTTCATCGTATTGGGATTGGCCCGCAGAGTGATGTACAGCGTCTCATCGGTGGCGATCTGCGAGAGATCGTCGGGCGTCGGCTCGAACAGCGACGGCGGGTTGACCAGCGGGTCCTTCTCGGGATCATAGGCGGGGCCCGCGGGTCTCGTCGTCGGGCCGGGCTTGCGACAGCCGCTCCCGACGACAAGCGCCGCAACGACCAACGATACAACGCACCGTATCTCGATCCTTCGATTCATGTCATCATATCCTGCTTGTCTTGGGGTCGAACGCGTCACGCAGCCCGTCACCGAGGAAGTTCAGGCACAACAGAGTAACACTCAGGAATGCACACGGAAAGACGAGCAGCCACCAGAAGCTCTCGACGTTGTTGATCGCGGTCACGCCGTCGCTGGCCAGGTTCCCCCAACTGGGGACGGGCGGCTGAATCCCGATCCCCAGGAAGCTGAGGAACGACTCCTGGAGGATCGCCTGGGGGACGGTAAGGGTGGCGTAGACGATGATCGGCCCGATCAGGTTGGGCAGCAGGTGCCGGAGGAGAACGCCGCCCGTTCCCACGCCGAGGGCCCGGGCTGCTTCCACAAAAGGCCGGGCCTTCAGCGACAGCACCTGACCGCGAATCACCCGGGCCATCGTCAGCCAACTGACCGCCCCGATGCTGACGAACAGGATGATCACGTTCGCGATCTGGGCGGCGTCCTCCGGCCGCAGCTTTCCGATCATCGATCTGAGCGGTTCCTCGAAGGCGATCTTGATCAGGATGACCAGCAGGATGTAGGGAAGCCCGTAGAGGATGTCCACCACCCGCATCATGAAGGCGTCCACGCGTCCGCCGGCCATTCCCGCCAGTGCCCCCCACGTGACACCCGCGACAACGGAGATGGTCGCCGCCGCCAGCCCGACCACCAGACTGATGATTCCCCCGAACAGGCACCGTGCCCACATCGGCCGGCCTAGAAGGTCGGTCCCAATCGGCGGGGCCTGGTCCGGCGAGAACCGCGCCGCATCCAGCACCTGGGCGTTGTACGCCGGCGCCGACCACGGCAGCGTCACCACGCACGCCGACGCGATCACCGCCAGCGCGATCAGGCTCGCCACCGCCGGACGGTTCCGCCAGAACGTCCGCCACCGGCGATCAGAAAGGAAATGATGAACGATGAATGATGAATGATGAATCCTGGACCGCGCGCCTCGCGATCCATCATCCATCATTCCTCGCTGTGCATTCATCATTCGCTCCGTGGCCGCCTGGACCGGGAATTCCTGCCCGGTCTCTCGCACTTCTCGCTTCTGACTTCTCACTCCTTCACATTCCTTCCACGCCGATTCGCGGATCGAGCCACCCGTATGCGATATCGACGAGAAGGTTGAATACCACGATCAGGGCACTGAGAACCATGACCACGGCCAGGATCAGCATCTGGTCCTTGTTGAGCACGCTCTGGACGAAATGCGTCCCCATGCCGGGGATGTTAAACACCTTCTCGATGACGAACGAGCCGGTCATGACGTAGGCCGCCGCCGGCCCGAGAAAACTCAGCACCGGGAGGAACGCATTCTTGAGCGCATGCTTCCACACCACCGCCGCCGGTGTGCATCCCTTTGCCCTTGCCGTGCGGACGTAATCGCTGCTGAGAATGTCGAGCATGCCGAGCCGCGTCAGCCGCGTGATATAGGCCATGAACGGCAACGACAAGGCGATGCCCGGCAGCCAGATGTGCGACAGAGTTTCCCACCCCCCTACCGGGGCCCAGCCGAGCATGATCCCGAAAACGATCAGCAAACCCGCCGCCACCACGAACGAGGGCACGGAGATGCCGACGATCGCCACCAGCAGCGTCGTGTAATCGATCACGCCGTAGCGATGCACCGCCCCCGACACGCCGAACAACACGCCGAACACCAGGGCCAGCAGCAGGGCCCACGCCCCCAAAGCCGCCGAAACCGGAAGGCTGTGGGCAATGATCTGGTTGCAGGTCCAGTCCTTGTAAAAAAGCGACTCCCCGAAATCCAGCCGCAACAGGCGACCCAGATACCTTCTGTAGAAGATCCAGTTGTCTTCCATGCCGTACCGCTGCCGCAGGGCCTGTTCGATCACCGGCGACATCCGGCGGCCTTCGGTCTCGAAGGGATTGCCCGGCATCATGATCACGAGAACAAACGTGACGGTGTAAATCACCCAGACAACGATGATGCCCTGCACCAGTCGAGAAACAATGCGGCCCGTCATTTCAGTACCTCGACCACGTGCAGCATGGTCATCAGCCGGGGCGTCATGTAAAGGTGCTTGATCCTGTCGGGATCAAAGGCACACACGTTCACCTCGTAATAGAGCGGCAACAGCGGGAGCGCGTCGTTAACCAGGTAGCGCTCGATCTCGGCGAGCCTTTCCAGCCGCCTCTGGGGATCCATCTCCCTCTCGGCATCGACCAGCATCTGATCGTAAACCGGATCACGATAGCCCGAGTCGTTGTTGCCGTTGTCGGATTGGAACATCTCCAGGAAGGTTGTCGGGTCGGCGTAATCGCCGTACCAGCCCGCGCGGCAAACCACGTAGTTGACGCGTTTCTTGTCCTCGAGGAAGGTCTTGCCCTCCTTGCCCTCGATTCGTCCCCTGATCCCAAGAACCTGCTCCCACATGCCGATGATGGCCTGGCCTATCTCGCCGTGCTGAAAGCCGGTATTGTAAAGGATGACCACTTCGGGGAATCCTTTGCCGCCGGGGTAACCCGCTTGAGTGAACAGTCGCCGGGCTTGCCGGGGATCGTAGGGCAGACCGGTGACCTCCGGATATCCGCGGATCGTACCTGGTGGAATGAACGTCGTGGCCGCCTGGTTGCCCTGACGCACCACCTGATCGAGAAGTTTCTGCTTGTCCACCGCCATCGTGAACGCCTGTCGGACACGAATGTCGGTGAACGGGTTGGGCTTGCCGCCGGGCAGCGCGCCCGTGCAGTTGAAGTTGTAGAAGTAGGTGCCGAACGCAGGAATCACGTGGACGTCATGACGCTGCGTGCCTTTCCGGTTGAGCGCAATTTCAAGAGGGGACCCGCTCAACGCGATCAGCTTGGGCGCATAAACCGTCTGGACGTAGCTCAGCCAGTCCACGCTCCCGCCCGAGTAAAGCAGCCACGCGGTGTTGGCGTCCTCGACTTCCAGCTCCTTCATCGTGTTCAGCTTCACGATGTCGCGATTCCAGTAATAAGGGTTCTTCTTTAACAAGATGTGCTGCTTGAACTTCCACTCCGTCATCTGGAAGGGACCGTTGTGGAAAGCGTTGTACGGCTTGACCCACTGCTCATCGTAATAGATCAGCCCTTCGTCACTGACGATCTTGAACCGATCGATGGAAGCCCGGTGCACCGGCAGAAAGGTGCTGAACGCACAGAGATCGAGGAAATAGGGGACAGGTCGGACCAGTTGAACCCGGAGCGTCTTGTCATCGACGGCGACAATGCCGACCGTTTCGTCGAAACGTCGATCCGCTTCGGCCAGATGGGCATCCCGGGCGGCGCGCTTCTCACCGGGATCACTGATCTTGCCGAGGTGCCGGATCTCCTGGTTCCGCCACGCCGCGTACGGCTTGACTCCTTCGACGAGATCGAAGAAGAACGCATAGTCGCCCGCCGTCCCGGGCTCCAGCGCCCGCCGCCAGCCGTAAGCGAAATCGTGCGAAGTCACCGGATCGCCGTTGCTCCACCGGGCCTCGGGGCGGATCCGGAACGTGTAGGTCCGTTGATCGTCGCTGATCCGGGGGGCGAACGCCGACCCGGGGATCGGCTCGGTCGTCTCGGGATCGTACGTGCACAGGCCCTCCCAGATCGTCAGGGCCATGCGGATATCCTGCATCCAGCTCATGGCCGCCGGATCGAGCGTGCTGATGGTTCCCCGATTGATAAAGGTGAAATCAGCCTTCTCATGTGCCGTGCCGGCGCTGATCACCACCGCCGCCACAACGGCAAACAACAGGATAACCGCCAACAGATAACGTATCATCACTCGTGCATCACAGCGTGTGAAAAACTGAGAGTTGCGAATTGAGAGTTGAGAACTGAGAGTTGACAACTGAGAAAGGTCCCACCCGGCAACAGCGTTCGCGGGCAGCGGCAGCTTCTTCCAATCCTCAATTCTCCATTCTCAATTCTCAAGTCATCCACGTTCATCTGCGACTTGCAGGTAATTACAGCGATACCGTCCTCCCTGTCCGGGCCGACTCGTAGACCGCCAGGATGATCTCCACCGACCGTCGGGCCTCCCGCCCGGAGACCGATGGTTCCCTGCCCTGCTCGACCGCCTCGAGGAAATCGGCGAAGTTGGCCCGGTGGCAATCGGCAGTCACGCCCGCCGAGGGATCGGCCGCCCCTACCGAAACCGCCGGGAACTCAACGTACTCCTTGCGGATTCGTTCGTCCTCCCCGGTTTCCTCGGCAAACTGCCAGAAGAAGAACTTGCTGTCGGCCATCGCGACCGTGCCTCGATCACCCGCGACCTCGACGATCCGGAAGTGCCCGGGCCACATGCTTGTCGTGCACGCGATCGTCCCCAACGCCCCGCTGGCGAACTCGATTGCCGCCGCACCGGTGTCCTCCACCTCGATCCGCTCGTGGGCCAGCGTTCTCGTGTAGGCGGTTACCTGTTTCACCGGGCCCATCAACCACTGCAGCAGGTCGATCGTATGGATGCCCTGGTTCATCAGCGCCCCCCCGCCGTCCATGGCCAGCGTGCCCTTCCAGCCGCCCTTGTCATAGTAGTCCTGGTCGCGCCACCAGGGCCCGTAGGCCATCCCGAACGTCAGCCGGCCGAACCGGCCATCATCGACCGCCTTCTTGAGCATCCTGGCCGTCGGCTCATAGCGCATGTTGAAGATCCCGCCCACCGTCGTGCCCGCCTTGTCGTGGGCCTCGATGATCTCATCGATCCGGTCGAGCGTGATCTCGATCGGCTTCTCGACGATACAATGCTTGCCGTGACGCGCCGCCGCAATCGCTGCTTCGCCGTGAACACCGCTCGGCGTCGCCACGGTCACCACGTCGATCCGATCGTCGCTCAGGGCCTTGTCCAGATCGTAAAACGCCGAACACCCGTGCCTGGCGGCAAAGCCATCGGCCAGTTTGGTCACCTTATCGCACACGGCCACAAGCTTCGCGTTCGGCAACCCTTTGATCGCCTCGGCATGAAAGTTGCCGATCATCCCCGCACCGACCACGCCGAATCCATATTCCTTTGCCATTGAACGAAACCCTCTAATCAGTACGAACCATCCAAAGGTTGAGCCAAACCGGGCATGAGGAGTCCAGAATAGACAGCGGAGAATCAAGAACTGGAAGTACTGGCCAAGACTTGCAGACCGCGCTGATCGCTGGCACCTTCCTCAATCCTCAGTTCTCAATTCCTCCTGATCCGCAGCCACCGGCGGCGAAGCCGCTCCCGAAGGAAACCCGTCATCCGCAAAGGGAAGCGCGAAACGTCCGTGCTGAAAGACGCCCGGCGCACCTGCCGGGCTTGTTCTTGGCGATCCGGCTTCCCGCCGGTCAGCCGAATCGCCAGATCGACCAGCATCACGTACCACTTTCGTCGTGCACGGTTCATGCCGTTATCACGAGAGAACAGAGAGCCGCGGGCTTGAAGCCCGCCCGGTCGCTCCTCAATGAGGTTCACGCCGGGATTCGCTGGACCGCCAAGTGCGTGCTAGCCAGCACTTCCTCCGCCGAACGCGAATTGCTTCGCGCCGGCCAGAACTGCCGGCGATCGATCGCCACCGGCCGGGCCGCATAATAGTCCGTGACCTGGCTCGGGCCACCCTCCACGAAATCGCCGCCCTCGAACCCGATGCGGTTCAGCCAATCGGCCACGTCATGCGTGAACTCGGCCGGGAAGATGATTACCGTCAGGTGCCCGCACTTCGCACCCTCGATCCGGGCGAGCTGAACCTTCATCCGACACGGCGGTGGCTCATCACCCACGAGCCGGATCAATTCCTCAAAATCCGCCCGCGCCTCGCCAACATCGCCCCGATAGAACAGCAGCCCGTCCTCAGACTCAAACGTCTCCCGCGGCACTCCCTGCAATTCCATCGTCCCATCGGGCAGCGCCCGCTGGATGCGATAGACCTTCCCGTCGGTGTACTTCTCCGACTCCAGCAGCACCGCGATCTCGTCGGCTGTATAACCCACCGCCACCTGATCGCCGAAATCGAACACGTACAACCCGGCGTATCGTTCGGGTGATGTCAACGCGGGCAGTTTCATGCCACCACCTCATCTTGTCCGCACCGGACAGCCTCTGGCCTCGCCGCCGTGCGCACGAAGCCAACCCTTTGGGCGCCTACAAATGCAGGTCTCCGGCCGCTTCCGGTTGATAGAGTAACTCCTCCACCTTCAGGTTGAGCACCCGGCCCGAGACGTTCCATCGGATGATGTTCCCGACGCGAAAACCCAGAACTGCTGTACCCAGAGGCGACAGTACGGAAACACCGTCCGCCGCATCCGCCCGGCCACCGGGAAACACCAACGTGAAGACCTTCTCCTCAGCGGAGTCCAGATCGCGAATCCGGACTCTCGAATTCATCGTCACCACGTCGGGTGGCACGTCCTCCGACCTTACGAGTTCCGATCGGTCCAGCTCCCGTTCCAGATGCCGGAGATGCTCATCATCCGCATCCGACGTCGCCGCTTCCGTCAGTAGTCGGCTCAGCCGGTTCATGTCGTTCACGGTGATGAAGATGGTCCGCGTCGCCATTGCCTGGTCCTCCCTGCCGTTCACGAGCAGACAGATCATTCTCCCCGCTTGCGGAGACCTGCCGCCTATCTCGCTCCGCCTTCTACCTGCAGCCTGGCGAACCTGCGCTTGCCGCGCTGCAGAACGTCGCCGGTCTTGATCGCCACTGTGCCCGCCGGATCCTCGATCACCTTGCCGTTCAGCCGGATCCCTTTCTCCACGATCAACCGCCGGGCCTCGCCGTTGCTCTTCGCGAATCCGCAGCAGACAACTAGTCTAAGCTTCAGCGCCTCGCCATTCTGCATGACGTCGTCAGTGACGGTGACCGTCGGTGTACCCGCTGGGATCGCCAATATCGAGAGCTCATCTTCAGGCGGCGGAAAGGCATCCTCGAATTGAAGAGGCCTTGTCCGGGCACTCTTCTGATGAATCTGCTCCCACTCCCGGCGGGCTCGGCCAACCACCTGGCCACTATGGAACATCGAGGTGATCTCAACCGCCAGCCGCTTCTTGGCCTCCATCGGATGCGTCCGGCCCGGGTCGGTCAGCACGCGAATCTTATCCATCGCCACGGAGGTCAACAGCGTGAAGTAGTTGACCATGCACTCATCCGGCACGCTCATCAGCTTACCGAACATGTCGTGGGCCGCCTCGGTCACCCCCACGCAGTTGCCCAGCGACTTGCTCATCTTCTCCACGCCGTCGAGCCCCACCAGGATCGGCAGCACCATGACCACCTGGGCCTCCTGGCCCGCGTTTCGCTGCAGATCCCGCCCCAGAAGATTATTGAACGTCTGGTCGGTCCCGCCCAGCTCCACATCGGCCCGGATGGACACGCTGTCCCAGCCCTGCATCAGCGGATACAGCAACTCGTGCACCCCGATCGGCACCTCCGCGTCGAACCGCTTCCGGAAATCGTCCCGCTTGAGCATCTGGCCGACGGTCGTCTGCCCCATCAGCCTGACGACGTCGGCGAACGTCATTCCCTCCAGCCATTCGCTGTTGTACCGGACCTCCAGCCTGGCCTTGGAGGTGTCCAGGACCCGACCCGCCTGCTCGAAGTACGTCCTGGCGTTGACCTCGATCTCGGCATCGTTCAGCACGGGCCGGGTCTTGCTCCGGCCTGAAGGGTCGCCCACCCGAGCAGTGTAATCCCCGATAATCAGCACCGCCTTGTGACCCAAGTCCTGAAACTGCCGCATCTTACGCAAAACCACGGTGTGCCCGAGATGGATGTCCGGGGCGGTCGGGTCCAGGCCCAGCTTGATCCGCAGCGGCCGGTCCGCCTCCCGGGACGACATGAGCTTATGCCGCAGCTCGTCCAGCGTCTCGATCCGCTCGCACCCCCGGGTCAGGATGGCCAACTGCTCATCTATGCCGACAAAGCTCATGCATCCATTATCCCTGCAAACCCCGGTAGATCAACTCAGCCGTACCACGACGAACGCGACCCGTGTATGATGCCCCCCGCAAACCCGCGTGGAGGACGACTTTGGACAGAGAACTCTATTCCCAGGCAGCGGTCATTGCCTTCCGCGAGGATGCCGAAGGCCAGCTCGAAGTCTTGCTCATCCGCCGCCCCGACCAGAGGAAATGGCGAATCCCCAAAGGCATCGTTGAGCCGGGCATCTCGCTGGAGGACACCGCTCGCGACGAGGCGGTCGAGGAGGCGGGCATCGTCGGCAGATTGTCCGTCCAACCCGTGGGCTACTACAGCTTCAAGAAGTGGGGCGGAATCTGCCACGTCAGCGTGTTCCTCATGCGCGTCACCGACGTCCACGCCGAGTACCCCGAGAAGGACAACCGCATGCGCCGGTGGTTCCCCCCCGCCACCGCGGCCCAGATCGCCCGGAGAAAGAAAGTCCGAAAGCTGATCGCCGAACTGCCCCGCCTCATCAAACAGCAGGGCCTATGACGCAGGACCAGGGGACATCCTGTTTTCTTGTTGATGCGCTTGGGCGCCTTGCGCCTACAAGAACGACGGCGAGCAAGTGCAGAACGAGCCGCCCCAAACCTTTCACAACTGCTAGAGGCAGCCGCGCCGAGCATGAACTACAGGTCTGTTACGACCTCGCAAGCTGGGAGTGTGATTCCTCCAAGAACGGCTATCCACCCCTGACCGAGGAGCAATGCGCGTACCCACTCCCAGGCGGCAATCATTACCCTTATTACCCATACGGGTGGGGCAACACCCTCGACGGCTTCAAGCCGATTTGCCGAAGCTGAGCCACGTCATCTATCGTAGGCTTCTGCCTCATTTGCTCCTAACCACTTCCTGAAAGGCTTCCGAACCTGCCCCCAACGATTCAATCCTGGCTGCTTGCTGTTTGGCCAATCCGATTTCGCCCTCCAATAATTGTCGTATATTCCCTCTGAGCATGACCGCCTGTTGCTCTTCCTGCGTCAGAGCGTCTGACCTGCTCATCTGCCCACTATTGATCATCCCGCAATACCCAAAACAATCCTTAGTACACCCGAACAGCCCTAAATAGCAATAGTTCACGAGGGCGTGAAGTGCACAGTCGAATCTCCATGATGACACATGACCGCTGGGCACTCTCCAGCCCAGCTCCGTCATTATGGTTTCCTTTATTTGTTCTCTGTTCCACGGTACGTAGTCAAACACACAGATCTCTTTTATGTTTTTGTCTTTTATCGTCGGCAATCTCCATCTGGCCAAGACACTATTGCCGGGCACTGGAAACTCCATTTTCTGCAGCAACTTGTAATACATAATCTTGTAGAACCTGGCAATCCGCTGTGGGCGCGTTAAACGTTTGAATCCTTCAGCGGCCTTACGCTCCATATTCTGTGTTCGCTCGGCTTGTGAGAATCCCCATAGTATGAGAGGCGCTTTATGCTTGTGCGCAGCTCTGCAGGAAACACTCCTGTAACCATAGACACAAGCAGCACAGAGAACCTTGCATATCTGATACAACCCGTCCGGCACGGCACGAGGAATGGCTTCCAATACGATTTTGCTGGCGAGGTTCCGCTTCGAACGGACCGAAATGAAATCGACGCCGAGTACCTTGCAAGCCGTGGTCATGTTGACCAGCGCTTGTTCATTCCTAAACTCATTGTCGTAATTCACGGCCAGAACCTTCAGGCCATATACCGCTTTGGCGAGATGCAGAATGAAGGTGCTGTCTCTTCCACCGCTAAGGGGAACAATGCAATCATATTCATTGTTCCTGCTCCTGGCCGACGCGACTATTTCTTGGAAGGCTTCTTGGCCAAGAGACTGTTCTGGCGTATAGTCAAGGCAGTAACTGCAAATCCCGTCTTTGTTGAAAGTAACACCGGGCACGGTTTCTGGCATTATGCAGCGTTCACACCTTTTCATTTCAGGTTCTCCGCTAATTCAGTGGTCTCAAGCTGTACCGGCTCACCATCGACTCAGAACAGTCACCTGGCGGCTCTACACCGCGTTACCTGTCAAGGCGGGACCGTCTATCCCCCGCGGGTTCCTCTTGAGAATCGTCCGCTTCCGGTTCACCAGCCAGTTCCAGGCCAACGCTTCCCGTTTGAGAAATCCCTGACCGGTATTCTAGTTCAACAAGTCGCTAGCCTGCAAGCGGAGATCGCGTGTGTTCTAGCACGACTTGAAACCTGCGGCCCTTGACAGAGCCGGACGATCACTTCGCCGGCACCGCCGCCCGGATCACCCGCAGAGAGAAAGTCCGAAAGCTGATCGCCGAACTCCCCCGACTGATCGAGCAGCAGCGGGTGTGAGAGCCAGTCTCAGAGCCGCTTCTTACACATGCTCTCAAAGTTTCAGCTTGGAACCCGTGGCAGGACGGCTCTTGCTCAGCGACGCCGCTGGCCGCCGACGAGCCTAGCGACCTTGGCTGCGAACCTGGTTTCGTAGAGATCCTGAAGTTGGCCCCGCAGCTTCGGGTCCTCACAAATGACAACCAGACGGGTGAGTTCCACACGGCCCAGGGTCATGGTGATCTGTGACCCCTCGGGCTTCCACGTCACTGCCTGGGTACCTTCGTGGCTGATCTCAAAGACATCCTTTGGCCTCAGCCAGGATGGCAGCTTCAGGGTAACGGTTGCCTCCTCGATGGGCTGATACACCGTTCCCACCCGGTCATTGGCGTACTGCTCGTTGACCACGATCATGACCACCGCGTCGAGTCCCGCCAGCAGACACCGCGTCCATAGCGTCGGCGTCGAGACCTTGGCCGGCAGCTCGGTGGGGCAGCTTCGAAGGATCAGCGGCCCGGCCGTCCGGACCTCTGCTCCCAGGAACCCGATCTCCCGCCAGAGTGCGGCAGCCTGGGGATCGGACGCCGCCGCCCCCACGCCGTAGCATCGGCCGACGGGCGTGTACCACCAGTAGGAAATTCCGCTTGCGCCGGCGGCCAAGGCGTAATAGACCTCTATCCGCTTCTCCTGGGGGGTGGCAAACCGGAACTTCCATTTGTTCGCCTTATCGACGTGAGAGACCGCGTTGAGGATCACGTGCAGAGGCCTCGGGGTACACGCCGATCGGGCGACGCGGGCAACCGCATAGATGTACGTGGCTTTGGCGTAAAGCGCCAGGCGATGAGGGTGCCGCTGATACGTGCCTCGTAAGCGCGCCTGGTAATAGGGGTCCGTGGCAAAGATATCGGGCAGTTGGCCGTACGTGTACCAGTTCTCCGGTTTGAAAGTACCGTCCACGTTCAGGAACTGCGGCGTGACGGGGTCAGCGGCCCGCAGCTTGTATGTTCGCCCGACGGCCCATTGGGCGAGGCAGCCGACCTTCCTGCCTTCTTCTACCCCTTTGGCCAGATAGTCGCCGGCATCGGGCTCGTCATGAATGAAGTAGGCGAAGGCGTCTTTGGTATCGTACTTGCCGGGGTCGCTGATGGCTTTTCGAAGCCCCACCGTTTTGCAGTAGCGCTGGCCGGCGTCGCTTTTGAAGTAAGCCGCCACCCCGCGTGAACCGAGTTGCGGCATCTGCACGTTGATGTTGTGGTCGGTAATATCCTTCACGTAGCCTCGGGCCAGGCCGATTTGCGATTCATCTGCCGGCCGGCCTCCCCACATCCCGTAGGCGAAATCGTCAGCCCACGCGCGGACGCCAGCCGAGGCGGTGAGCCGGTCTTCATAGACCACCTGAAAACAATGAAAGGAGCCGGGGGCAAGAGGCTTGGCGAACCGGACCACGGCCACGGCCTGACCGACGGCCGGATCATGCGCGATGGTCGCAGCACGCGTGATGTCCTCGCCGTCCATGATGATCCTGGCCGGGACTCCGCCGGCCTCGCCGGGGCCCTGAGAGTACAGATACGCCCGACCCCGATCGGCCGCGAAGCTGATCCCGGACATCCTCGGGTGCGCATCGCGGATCGGAATCGCAAGATCCTTCATGCCGCCGGCGTGCTTCAGGGCGAGTCGGAGGGTCTCAACCGGCGGCCGTTGCCGGAGCCGGACCATCACTTCGCCGCTGCCGCCCGGTGCAATCTGCTGCGGATCGGTCTTCCACCACACCGGTTCGCCGGCTGCCACCAGACGATTCAGTTCCGCCTCGGGCAGATCAGCAAAGTGGATGCTGGCGAATTTGCGCTTGATTCTCTGATCCGAGAAGGCGAGGCCTCGTTTCAAGCTCACGCCTTCAAGGAGGATGTCCTCGATCGCCAGCGATCGCGAGCCCGTGTTGCGTACAAACACGTGGACCGATCCACCCAAAACGTGCTTGTCGGCGTATTGGCCGGCACCGGCGTCCGGATCATCGGGAAGGTTCAACGGCTCATGCCAGAAACGGTAGAACCGCGGAAACGGCTGATCGGCGCGGTAGCACGCGTCCAAGAGATCGGTCTCAGCAAGGACCGCAGCCGGCGCCATGAAGCTCGCCGCGAGAGCCGTCGCCACTGCGCAACAGGATCGGACAGCCGCACCGACACCGGACAGCAGTGCCGGGGCAAGTACGCTGCAGAATCGAAGACGGTGCCCGTTCATCATTCAAATCCCTCTTGCGGTCGTCACGGTCGGAATCGAATGGAGTAGAGGTCGGCATCCTTCATGACGAACCGGAGCCGAACGGGGCGTCCGGCCAGCCGGCTCACATCGTGTCCGTTTCTCCACGCAACGACGCGCTCAGTTTCGTCCCCCCAGATTTCGACGGTGTCATCCAGCGTGAACCCGGGGATCGGCCTTTGCCGGGAATCCTGGATCTCGACCTTCACGCTGCCGACGGCCGAGGTCGAGTAGTTGATTACGAGATGCTTCCCCGCGAAAGTCAGGGTCCTGGTAACAAGCTCGCCACCCGCGTAGGGGGCATTGACCGAGACAAACCCATCGAGCCGCAGCGTCCCCCGGCGGAGTTGCGGGACCAGACCCGTATCTTCGGGGTAGTTGTCATAATGTTCAGCCCAGTAGATGGAGAGTTCCTGCTCGGAGGTGCGTACGACGCCCCAGGCGGGCGTGGTGTTGCCGTGGGCACCGCCCCAGTTCTTCGGATCCACCCCCGGGCGGATGAACGCCTCCATGAAGGTGCGATGCCAGCGTCGGCCGTCGTGACTGGACATGAAGACCGCATCCGAGAGACCGTCGGTCTTGCGCCGTTCGAGGCCGACGGTATTGCGCTCCGCCGGAGGCACGAACCGCATGGGGAAGCCCAGGTAGACGTGCGGCGCGCGGCAATAAGGCTGGATAGCATTGGTGTAGAAATGCTCGATCGGCGTGTCGCCGAAATCCAGGAGCTCAGACCTGGTCCAGTTGACGAAATCCACGGAGGTGCAGCGGCTGATGCTCCTCTTGCCTTGTTGGCCCTGGCGGAGGTAACAGACGTAGGTTTCCTCGATCGTGTCCCAGAACGCGACATTCTGCGAGTCGAAACTGCCGTCGGTGATGATGGGCTTGTCCTGGAGCCGGTTCCAGTGGATGCCGTCGGGCGACACGAACGCCATCAGCACCTTCCGCCGCTCCGACTCCCCGGGTGGCACCGCCCGGCTCAGCGTGACTGCCTTGTAGCGCTGCGAGGCCGGTGCGGCGGGGTTGGCGTCTTTGAATGGCGAGAAGTTGTGGGACTCCCAGTATGCCTTCTTCTCGCCGGTCCAGATGATGTTGTTCCTTTTTGAGCCATTGAACTCGAACAGTCCCAATTCAGGCCTCGTCCAGTGGATGCCGTCCCTGCTTGTCGCCAGGCAGGTGTATTCCCGGCCAAGATCGCCGCCGCCACGGTAGTACATCCGCAACTGATCGTCGTCCCGGATGATGGTAACGTAAGCGCTCTGGCCGCCTTCCCATGGGGCATCGAATCGGAACACCACTTCTCCTCGCACGGGACTGTGCAGTCGCAGACAGGTACCGTCCATGTTGTCGATCAGCCAGTTGTCCACGAACAGCTCGCGCCTCGAGCCTATCTGCCGGACCTGGCTATCCTCCTTGTCGTTACCGGCATACGCCCGCAGGGCCATCGAACACAACAGCCATACCGCGACGCCGGAAACTCGAAGTACGTGGTCTCTGGTCATTGATCGTATCTCCAATCAGTCGAACCCGTTTCACTTCAATCAGCGATCATTGCATGACCCGGCGTTGACGGTGCCGACGGCCTCGGCCACGCTGGCAAACCCGTCCCGTTCCAGGAGCCGGCAGAGGCCCTCGTTGATTCGCTTGACCACCACAGGGCCTTCGTAGATCATGGCCGAATCACCCGCTAAAGTCTGCGCATTCCATCGAGATGTGTCAACAGAAACAGGCGGGACCAGATCGCAGCTTTTTTCGAGGGATCGGCTCCGAGTTGAAAACGAGAGCGGGTCAGACCTGGGCGCAGCAGCGCTCCCACTGGGCCAGGATTTCCTCCGGCTGGGGCCAGTGGCCTTCCCTCATGTCCTGGCCCTTGATGCGGGGCTGGAAGATCAATGTGTGCTTGGCCTTTGTCAGGCACCGGGCGGTGCGTTGCAGGTAGTCGGGTACGGGTTCGTCGGGCTCGCGGACCGGGCCGCCGTAGCAGAAAGTGCCGGCAGCGGCGAATCGCGGCAGCAGTTCCTCGAAATCGTAGTACTCCGGCTCCCCGAAGTTGACTCCCTTGATCTCCGGCGCGCTGAGATAGGCGTCGAGTTGATGGGATATGTCGCCGCAACTGTGGGCCCACCCGCCACCGAACGGGGCGAGACATCGGCGCACGTAAGGGAGGGAGTGCTCGCGGTAGTGCTGCGGTGACAGCATGACGCTGACATCGTCTACGACGCGGGCGCCGCCGGCGGCCATGTACATGGCCCCATGGTAGCCGCCGTCCAGCGGCTCACCCAGTTCGCGCTTGAGCCGCTTCGTGAGCCGGACGAACACTTCCACGATCCTATCCATCAATTGGCGGTAATAGCCCTCATCATCGATCATGTCGAAAAACACGTTCTGCTGCCTCAGCAAGAAGGCGGTGTTCATCGGCCCCTGCAAATCGGGCATGAAGACCCGGACCGGAGGGACCGCCTTCAGGAAGCCGCGGGCGAGTTGGATGAACTCGATGACGCGTGGTACGAGGCCCGCCTGGTCCAGCCGGTCGAGGTCGATTTGCAGGAGTTTCTCCTTCGCCGGCCGATGGGTGACCCACGGCATGTCGTTCTCGGCGGTCTCGGTGTCGCAACCGAAGACGCTGGCGACGAGACCGACGCCGAAGTTCGGCCTGAGCGACAGTTGGGCGTCACTGGGGGTGCGCGCCCACCCGATGATGTCCCACAGGGACTCGATCAGCATCTTGCGGGGATCGTGGAACTGCTCGCCCAGGGAGTAGTGATCGAATTCGTGGTACTCCGGAACCGGCCGCCCGCCGCGAAGCTGATGCTCGCAGAGGCGAAGGTGCTGCGGGCCGACCCGGTCGGGGACCTGGCGGGACTCGCTTCGGCCAAGGAGAATAGGAACCACGTCGGGCACCTCGCCTCGCCAGACCGCCGCCTGCCGCCGGCGCCCGATCTCAAGGCGTCCGGTGTCCACGCTTAACATGTCGAGCATCTGATTGAGTTGCGGATACATGTCGGAGCGCTCCTTCGGCCACCACTGTTGGCGGGCCCTGGCGAAGTGTAACGCCCGCCAAGGCCCCGATCCACCTGCGAGGCGCTTCTCATAGTTCGCTGGGTGCATGACACTTTGGGCGGCTTGTTGGAAGGCGCCGCCCCCAGGTGTTTCCGAACCGCGCCCGTAAGGAAGCGGACCCCCTCTCCGTAGCGAGCCCGTAAGGAAGCGGCCCTGGCGCATCCGCAGATACTCCCCTCCCTGACGGTCGGGGTTCGGAAAAGCGAGGTGCCGTCCCCTTCTCCGCCCAAAGGTCCCCGCCGGAACTGTCACGCACCCTGGTTCGCTTCGCGTGTCTGGCATCGCATGTTTGAGTCCGGTATAAGAATCACCGACCGGCCGCCGTCGTGTCTGCGGTGAGTCGCTCTCGTGCGAGTCGTGGGTTCCTTGGGAGGTATGCGACCATGTTTTCAGAACGGCTGTTTCGGATCGCGGCAACGACTGCCCTTGTCCTGGCCATGGGGGGGTGCACCTCGCTGACGCCTGACGTCTACGAGTCTGCCGGCCAGGCGGCTGCCCCGATGACGATCACCACAGGCCTGCAAGACTATCAGGTGCTGCAGCGCGACGAGAGCGATCGGGGTTCGATCCTGTGCCGGGGAACCTGCCAGCAGGACGGTGACGTGGTGGCCCGCGTCTTGAGTGAAGGGAAGTCGCCCCAGAAGCTCGATGGGCACCGCGTCGGGGAGGCGAAGGGCGGAGCGTGGTCGGCGAGGATTCGGGATATCCCCGTCGGCGGGCCCTATCGCATCGAGCTCAAAATCGTAGGTCCGCCCGGTGACGTGCTTGGGGCGACCGCGAGGGGGAACGTCCTCGTCGGAGACCTGTGGATTCTCGCCGGGCAGTCGAACATGCAGGGCCGGGGCGCAATGATTGGCGTGGCGACGCCGTCGCCGTGGGTCCACTGCTACGGCATGAACGAGAAGTGGTCGATCGCCTCGGAGCCTCTGCATTGGCTGAGAGAGTCGCCGGATCCGGTGCATCATCGCGGCGCACCACGCAAGGAGCTTGAGAATGCCAGGAAGGGGGTGCGGCCCAAGGTTGCACGAGGGGCCGGTCTGGGCCTGCCATTCGCCAAGGAACTGCACGCGCGGACCGGCGTACCGATCGGTCTGGTTCCCTGTGCCCACGGCGGCACGAGCATGGCGCAATGGGACCCGGCGAAGAAGGACCTCGGCGGTGAGTCGCTCTACGGTTCGATGCTGCGCCGTTTCACCGCCGTCGGAGGCCGGGTGACGGGAATCCTCTGGTACCAGGGCGAGGCCGAGACCCGACCGGACTCCAAGCCGCAGGAGTACCGGGATGGGCTTGAACGATTCATCGCGTCGGTTCGGAGCGATTGTGATGATCCCAATTTGCCCTTCTATCTGGTACAGATCAGCCGCACGACGAATCGGGCCTCTGCCCAGGGCTGGATGAGCGTGCGCGAGAATCAACGCCTGATTGGCCGCGAGATGCCGGGCGTGGTCACGGTTTCGGCAATCGACCTCGATCTGGATGACCGCATCCATATCGGCACGTCGGGCTTGAAGCGGCTGGGCCGGCGGTTGGCGGTTGTTGCCGATTGCGAGCTGTTCGGCAACGACACGGCCGCGACGGGGCCGCAGCTCAAGTCGGCAGCCGTTGAGGACGCCGTTTGGGGAGGGTACCGGGTAGCGCGCGGCGCCGTCCGGGTCACGTTCGACAACGTCAACGGACAACTGAAGCCGGACTGCCATATCGCCGGGTTCAGCCTTCGTGCCGACGACGGCACCGAGGGCCCGGAGCTCTTCGACGTCATGGTCGATCCGCAGAAGCAGAACAGCATCCTGTGCCTGATGGGCAAATCGATCCCACTGGGGATGAATCTGTGGTACGGGTACGGGCTGAACCCGTACTGCAACGCGGTTGATGAACTGGACATGGGGGTGCTGGCATTCGGCCCCGTTCCACTCGAACCGGCAACGGCGACTACGCAGAGGGGCGAGTGAGAACCGCAAACCAGACAGATCAGCGGTGATGAGTCCGTACGGATGTTGTGTTCCAGCCGGGCGAACTGCTCCTCGCCGGGCAAAGCGCGTCGTCCCGAACCTTCCAGTGCCCCGGGTTCAACGATGCCGGCCAGGGGCGAGAACACTCGGGCGAAGGGCTCAAGGAAACCAGGCTTGTCTCAGGATCGCGTAGATCTTGTAGGCACCGCCGAACGTCACCACCAGAATCGCCAGGACCATTCCGGTATTCCAAACCCACCTGCGGAGCCCTTCCGGTCGGTCGTCACCCAGGAACCTCCTGCTGTTCATCAGGATGAAGAACGTGACGTACGCGATCGGTATGAAGAAGAAACAGAAAACCGAGATCGGCACCATGAGCCACATCCCGAAATCCCCGAAGGCCAGGGGGCCGAACATCCCCAGGGCCGGTATCGCCAGGCCAATCCTGTAAGCGAGCCCGTTGGGCCGCCCGCCACATATCTCGCACAAGGTGAAGCCGCTGACCAGCATCATGGTGACGATGCTGCTCGTGGTCATGCCCAAAAAGCCCAGGCCGAAGACAATGTGACTCCAGCGCGCCCCGAGCAGAGGCTCGAGCGACGCCGACATCGCCACCGCGCCGTGCAGGGACTCTTTCGCATCCGCGATTGCCTCGGCCCGCTGGTCCTGCGTCAACGAGGTATCCGCCTTGATCTCGGCCATGCGGGTCTCGAGCTTCTCGTTCAGGACGTTGCCGGCGGAGATCATCAGGCAGCTCGTCGCGAAGACGAACGGGATGAGCATACCCACGCCGAGGTCGAACTTGGCCAGTCCGCGATGCTCCCGGCCCCATCCGCGGGCCAGCAGCGTATAGGGGAACAGGAAGGTCATGTTGATCCCCACGGCGGTGGCAAACATCGAAATCACGACATCGAGTTGATCCTTGTCCTCGGCAGTGGGTCTGGGCATCTCAAAGCGGATGAAGCCCCTCAAAACCTCGCCCCATTTCGTGTCCGTCTTGAAGACGACGACAGCGAAGCAAACGATGATGGCCCCGACGAGGATCTTCATCGCATTCTCGAACCAGCGTACGCCGCGTGAGCCCTTGCTGTAGTGCCAGGTCACCCAAAGCGTGACGGCGGCAATAAAGGGTGCGGCCAGGATGCCCCAGGCCATGCCGGCCGACTCGGCGGGCGATGCGTCGGGGCCGACGAACATCCTGCCCAGATTGACCGCGAAGGCGGGTGTTACCTCCCCGCCCATGGTGAACACGTCTCCGATCACCGAAGCCGACACGTTGAACTGCCCGAAGATCCAGATGAAGTTTGCAACCAGCGTTGCCAGCGCCCAGCCCCATCCCAGGACGGGGTGGGCGTAACGGTTGACTGCATGGAAGGGCCGGATCCCCGTCGACAGCGTCATGTACGCCATCGCGCCCATCATGATCGCGCCGATGAACATCGAGGTTGGCTGCACCCAGAGCAGAGCACAACCCGCCAGGGCCCCGGCAAAGAGTGACGTGCTCCCGCTGCCGCCGCCCAAAGTCAGGGCGCTCTGGATCCAGCCCGGACCGCTCAGCTTGAAGTAGCCGCCGGCGCGGGCGAGCAGCGGCTTGTTGCCCAGCTCGCGCAGGTACGCTTTCTCCCTGGCCAGTACCTCCGGATCAAGGGCCGCTGCCATCGGCAAGCCATGTTCGCGATCAAACGCCTGAGGCACCTCGCCCCGGGTTTGCTGATTCTCACTCATGTCATGTACCTGCTCCAGATCTGACCCGCCTCCTTGGGGCCGTCCACCTCCGTTATGACGGCCAGCCCACCCGAGGGAAGCTTCTCGAAAATCCAGTCCATATCCGGTTCGGAAAGATCGCCCCATATCACCAGGGGCTTGCGTTCCAGTATCTTCAAGTGCGTTTCATACAGGGCCTCGGCGTCGGGGCCGCCCTTGTCGATGTGGAGCTCCAGGGCGGTGAATGGCATCTGCAGATAGAAGTCCGTGGGGACAAACCGTGCCGGATGCTGGTGCATTATGCACCCGTCGAACGCCTCGGCGATGCGCTGGTCGTGCTCGCGAATGAACTCGTCGTAGAGCGGCGGCGAGAGCAGCGCGGCCGCGTCTTCCTGATGCCAGACCGTCCCCGCCGGCGCCCACATGTTGTAGTAGAACGAGCCCACACCGCCATGAAATGCCGGGATGTGATCGAGCTGCAGCCTGCCGAACGCAATCCAGAAATCCGTCAGCTTCCTGCACAGATCCTTGATTTCATCCGGCTTGTCCATCATGGCATAGACGAAGGCGTCCGCACCATAGAGGGCGGCGATCAGGTCGGCGATACCGCGCATGCGGGTCGTGCCGACGGGCCAGCGCCCGGCGCTGCGTTCGGCCATCCGGTCAATGAACTCCACCGCCTTACGCATCCACGGTGAGCACGGATCGAACTCCTCAAGGTCGAGCGGGCCGGCGAACGCCGGTGGGAGTTCGGCACGGATCGAGCCCGTTGAACGGTCGGCGAGGATGGGACAACCCAGCGCTGCCTCGAGCCACGGGATGCCCCAGAAAGCACTCGCGCTCCAGATGAAGTCGCCGCCGCAGGCCTCGTGCTCCTCAAACAGCCGGTCGCAATCATCAAGGTACGGCGCGACGTCGAAATCATCAGGTTCCAGGGGCCGCCCCTCGGGCAGGACGTTTGAAGCCCTATAGCGGTGAAGCGGGTATTCGCTGCCCACAAAGAATCCGAGCAAGGGCCGATCGTTCACCCGCTCGTAATACCGGCGGAATCGAGCCACCCGCTCGTCGATTGAGAAGTGTCCCATACTGCTCCTACCGCCCGGCCGCTTTCAGGCACGCCCTGGCGCTTTCACCGAGAAACACGTTGTCCAGGCCAAGGGCGATGAGCGTGTAACCCTGGTTCAGTGCCCGGCGGGTGTTCTCCTCGTTGGGCCGGACAATGTGCAGGCCGACCGACGTATCGTGAGCCCGGCACGCCGCTCGACACTTTTCGAGTGCGGCCACCATGTCTGGATGATCCATCTGCCCGGTGATTCCCATGGATCCGCTCAAATCCAGCGGGCCGATGAACAGCCCGTCCACGCCCTCCACGGCCAGAATGTCGTCCAGGTTCTCGATCGCATCCTTGTGCTCAATCTGCATAATCATGGCGATCTCGTCATTTGCGCTCGCGATGTACGCGTCGAAGTCGGTCCCGTGCATGTTGGCCCGGCTGTAGCCGAAGCCCCGGACGCCCCGCGGCGGGTACTTGGCCTCGCGCACGGCCGATTCCGCCTCGCCGGCCGTCTTCACCATGGGAATGATCAGCGCTCGCGCACCGGCATCCAGGCTGCGGTGGATCCAGACCGGGTCGTTGAGCGGGAGTCGCGCCACGGGAACACAGTCGAACCCATCCAACGTTCGGAAGATGCCGGTCATGGTCTCCAGGTCGATCGCCCCGTGCTCAAGATCCACGCACACCCAGTCAAAACCCGCACCGGCGAAGATCTCCGCGCAGGCCGAATGCCCGATCTGCATCCAGGCACCGAGTGTCACTTCCCGATCAACAAGCGCCTTGCGCAATTTGTTCTTCATGGGCCTCTCACCGTCAGGAAGCGAGAACCGGCCGGTTCAACAGATCCATCTCGCCGAACCGACGCTCCTCGGCCAGTATGATATTCTGCAGCGCCCGCTGCGCCATACGTTGGCACGCCTCCCGCGTGCTGCTGCCCACGTGGGGCGTCATAATCACATTATCCAGCGTCCGCAGGTCCTTTCCCGGCACGGCGGGCTTGTACGGCTCGTTCTCGAAGACGTCAAGAGCAGCACCGGCAAGCTGACCCTGCGACAGGGCCTCGAACAGCGCCTCCTCGTCCACCACTGCTCCCCGGGCCGTGTTGACGAGCCACGCCCGTTTCGCCAGGAGGCAGAGGCGTTCGTGATTGATGAAACGTCTCGTGGCAGGTCCGGCAGGAATGTGAAGGCTCACGAAGTCGGCGTCAGCCGCCGCGGCGGCGAACTCCTTCACCACCTCGGCGAACCCGAAATCTCTTCTCATCTGCTCCATATCGACGTCCCGCACTTCGCAGCCGCGGACTTCCATGCCCAGGCCCAGCGAAGTGATCCGGGCGACGCGCCGGCCAATCGGGCCGCAGCCAATGACCGCGATCGTTTTCCCTCTGAGCTCCCGGCCGACCACCGGCGTCCACCCGCCCCGCCGCGTCGCGTCGGCGACCGCGGGTATGTGGCGAGCGGCCGCGATGATCAGGGCCACGGCATGTTCAGCCACCGAATCATCCAGGACGCCCGGCGTGTTGGTGCACAAGAGCCTTCTCTCGGTTGCCAGGTCCTTGTCGATGCCGTCGTGCCCGATGCCGAACCGCGCGATGACCCCGCCCGCAGGCAAGGCGTCATAGATAGCTCCCGAGTAACGCTCAACGCCGACAATCACATACCGGATACCCTGTTTGCGCACGATTTCAGCCAGCTTCGCCTCTCCGCTCGGGGCGCGGATACATTCCCAGCCGGTTCGAGCGGCGGAGGCAAACGCATCTGTTGCCTTGTCGTACTCCAGTTCCGTGACCGCAATCCGAGCCATCTTGATCGATTCTGTCGAGCACCTCTCGCCCGCGGGCCTTCGGGATCGATCCGCTCCAGGCTGCCCGATGCCGGTTGTATACCGTCCGGCTGCGACGGGCTCAAGCGAATTCGACCTCGACGTGGTTCACGCCGGTCTCAGCCAGGGACGCCAGCGGGATGCACCCCTCATACGTCTGCGCGTTCATCGCGATGCGGCAGCCCGGGGATCCGGCCCGGAGGAAATGGGCGCAAATCGACCGGCCACGCCAGATCTTCCGCACCTCGTACTCATCCCAGTGGTCCGGCGGACAGGGATCGATCCTCAGCGTGTCAAACCCCGCCGTCACCCCAAGCATCCGCTCGATCACCCTGCGATACCACGACACCGAGCCGGTGAAGTTGCTGAAAAGCTGAGAGCCATAGTCCGGATGATCGGGCCCCACCGTGAAGTTGGATTGCTGGTGCCGTGGGCCGGTGGCGATGTCCTGAACCATCTCCGAAGGCAGCGTCTGCATCAGGGCGCGATAGCACGCTTCGCCCTGCCGGTCGACGATGAGCGCATAGAGATAGAACGCTTCACCGTGCAGGTAGATGCTGCCGTTCTCGAACATGCCCGGCTTCTGGTCGGCGATTCGTCCCACGTCACTGCGGCTCCTGCTCGTGTAGGGTGGAGCCAGGAGCATGTGTCCCACGGGCGTGGCCAGGCGTGCGATGGCCTGCCACACCTGTCGTTCCCGTCCCGCGGCCCGGGCAACGCCCGTGAACAGCGCCCAGGTATTGACGTTCAGATGAATCCGCCCCTGAGCACACTGTCTGGATCCGATGGGCCTGCGCCGGCCGTTGATCGCATAGATGTACCATTCACCGTCCCAGGCGTGCTCGTTAATCCGCCCGGTCATGGTCTGCGAGGTCTCGCGCATATCGGCCGCGTCGCCGGCGCGGTTCAGACGGGTCGCCAGTTCCTCCATGCGTTGTGCAGCATGCACGCAGGCACACGACAGCCACACGCTGACGCCCTCTTCCCCGCCGATGCCGGAGAGGGCGTCGTTCCAGTCGCCGTAGCCGATCCGGCACAGACCGTGGTAGCCCGTCGCCCGGGCCAGTGAACGCACCGCTCGAAGCGCGTGCTCATAAACCGTCCCGCTTCTCGACTCGTCCGGCTGCTGCTTCGCCAGGTCGAAGAACGGAACCTGTTCGTCGAGAACGGCGAAGTCGCCCGATTCCTCGAGGTACCGGACCAGGGTATCCGGGATCCACGAAGAGGAATCCATGTACATGCGCATGTCGTGTCCCGCTCCACGACATGCCTCATATTGACGGACCGCCCGGCCGTCTTCCGACTGGTAGCGAAGCGTGTGCAGCAGCCTCTCCCGGACGTGCTCCGGCTCACATTCGCACACGGCGATGAGATCCTGAAGAACGTCGCGGTAGCCCACCTTGTCGAGAGCCCGACAGAAGCGGGCCTGGTTGCGAGCCTGATACTTCGACCAGACGTTGAAGTATCGATCCAGCCCGGGACTGGGTGTCTTGGCCATGTGGGCGGCGGTGCGGCGAGCCCAGATCTCGCGAATCGCCGCCGCAGGCCCCGACCCCGACAGCAGGACCTCAGACCGGACGCGTCGAAGGTATCTCTTTCGTTCCGCCTCCTCGTACGGGCACGCGCCGTACGCGCATACCCACTGCCCGGTTTCGCCCGGTTCGAGGGTGGTGTCGAATTGAGCCGCCGCCACGAGTCCGGCGTAAGGCTGCCGGCCCGGGGAGTTCCGGCAACGTCCCTCAAGAACGGCGGCGGGGATGGCGCTCCGCCCGCTGGCCCCGTTGAACGTCTCGCCCGTCATGTCAAAGGCGTCGAATCCCGGCTCGGCGGTGAAAAACGCATGCCTGGGATGCTTGTTGTTGCGGTCGTGATTCATGAACACCAGAGCCCCATGCTCGGACAGCCCCTCGCACACGACACGCGGCACGAAGTAGTACGCCGGAAACGACCCGATATCGACCCGAACGGACGTGAACCAGGAAAACGCTAGGCCCCGATCGCCGACGTTCGTAATCCGAACCGTCCACGTTTCAAGCGGCAGGCTCGGATGAACACAAACCTCGAGTTCCGATATCAGGTGCTCACGCTGGGCGCGCATGACGTGGCGGTCCAGGCCCTGGACGCAGCGGCACTTGGTGTACGCAGACTCGTCCAGAAAGGACACCGGGAACATCGGCCAGGCGTTTCCCTCATGGCGAATAAAGAAGCGGCGCACGTCCTGCGGCTCGGGGGCGGTCGGAACGTAGTTGCTGTCCAGATGGCTGGTCATCTTCCCCGCAAGGACACTGCCCAAACAGGAGAAACCGCCCCCGATCTGATCCCAGAAGCTGCCCCACACGCCGAACTCGTCGGAATGAGTCGAGGCCATCAAGTGCAAGCACGGCCTGGGCGTATGGAGCGAGTTCAGAACCGCCTCGCTCGCGATCAGGTAGCCGTTCGCATCCCTCCGGTCGACGAAGCGCGAATAGCGCTCCAGCAGCGCCCGCCATCTTTTCCGGTCGATTCCGTCTTTCACACTTCGGCCGGCACGCAAGTTCTCACGAGCGGTAGCCAGCGTCTGATCCAGGTCGTCTTCCATCTGATGCTCCACCGACAGGGCCGAGTCGCACGCTCGCCAGGGGCGGCGCTGTACTGCAAGCGTACGGGATCCGGCCTTCCTGGCAAGACCCCGCCGGCCGGGCGACTGGTCCACGCTCGACCAGGTGACGTATGAGTGCATCCCGTTCTCTTTTCGCCGAGAAGCCGAGGCAGCCAGACTCACATCTTTGGGACTTTCAGGTCGGCGAGGAACTCGCCGGTGATCTTCTTACCCACCAGGAAGAACTTGCGCTCGGAGTGCCACAAGACGTTGTTGCCGTTGCGGGTGGTGAAGCTCGAGTAGAGCCCGATCCCGGTTTGGACGTCGCGGTGCTTGCTTGAATCACGACCGTCCACGCCGATGCCGTCATTGTCCATGAGCTGTTTTGATTCGCTGAACCAGATCGGCTGGTCGGCACCGGGCCGGAACTCGCCGAGGGCGATAAAGGCGGGCCGGCGCGGGCGGGCCGTGTTTTCCGGGCTGCTGTCGATGTCGCCGCGGTTATTGTGATGCAGCAGCACGTAGCGCTTGTCGGCCAACTGGTAAATCGGGCAGCAGCCGACGGGCTGGAGAACGGGCCGCCCGTGATCCTTACGGAGCAGCGGCCGGGGGTTGCACCACGTTTCGCCGTCGTCCTGCGACACGCTGTACCAGATGCAGCCGCTGTTCGTGCGCATGACGCAGAACAGGCGATCGTCGGGCAGGCGGACCAGACTCGGCTCCTGTGCGATGCTGAGCAGAGGATCTTTGTAGTACGGCACCCTCAGCGCGTTGTCGGCCCAGGCGGAGAACCGGATCCGAAGATCCGGCGGCTCCGGGTCGTCATCGATGTTCTCAAACCGCATGAACTCGCAAACAGACTCGATCTGGGTCCATGACTCGACCTTCTGGTAGTACGCCCGGGCCCTGTTCACCCAGCGGGTGTACCCGACGAAGTAGCCGCCCTTCAGGTCGCGCATGGGGATCTGCCAGACGATCCACTCGCCCGGAATCCGCCCCTCGGGATCGTCGTAGGGGCTGCGCGGCATCGGGACGTTCTGCGGCTCGGACCAGGTGACCCCGTTGTCGTCGCTGAACAGGCCCTCCATCGTACCGGTATGCATCTTGATCCAGCCCCGGCTGCCCTGGTTGCGGTTATAGAGTACGTAGATCCGGCCGGACTTGGAGACCATGGGAAAGGCCCAACTCGCCATGTGCGCCGGATCATCCGGCCCCGTCGGCCCCACCAGATGCGTGGGCGGCGCCCAGCTCACCCCGTCGTCGTCCGAGCGCGAAAACACGATCCGGTTTGCGGGGCCGGGCACCTTGACGGACTGCGTCCAGACGGCCATGAGGGAACCATCCGGCCCATCGAAAACCAGGAAGTGTTCGTTGTGGGAATCGTTGGTCGAACCGTCGTAGTGGCCGGGTACGTAGGCGACGTAGTCCGGCTGGCTGCGCCGCAATTCCCTGTGCAGGTGATCCTTGATGTTGGACTCTCGCGCAATCCTGGATCCGGTCATTCCTAGCATCAGCATCGCACCCACGAGAACGGCAAGTATTCGCCCAAGCGGCCAACCAGCGCGATCCCGACCGTAACCCGGTTTGTCTCGATCCATGACGCGTGGAAAACCGGCCGAAACGCCCGCTGCCGCGCCCGCACCCTGGAGGAAGGTGCGGCCCGGTATCTCCCGGTTCTGCCTGGTCATCTTGTACGCCTTTCCGAATGCAGTGCTCTAGCCAATCTTACCGATCAGCCGCCGGCCATGTCTTTCACGGCCCGAGCTTCAATCTGCAAACTACTTGTATCCCGGTCGGATTCAAGTCCCCGCTTGATTCCCGCCCGCGGAACACCGAAGATGAGCGCGGCGACGATCCCGGGGAACAAAGAAACGGGCAGCGCCCGGCGTGATTCCGGACCGACCTGCCTGTGCCGGACACCCGTACCGGAAGCGCCCTGTCAACGCCGCCGAGAGGCCGATCACGAGGAGATCAGGGGAAATGGGACACAGACCAGGTTGCGCCCCCACGTTCTCGCGGCGCGCGTTTCTGCGCGCTTCGGGGGCCGGTGCTGTGGCTCTGTCCACGGGCCGGCACGCGCGGTCTGAGCCACGCACGCCGATGAACGTGATCGAGTTCGAGAGGACGCTGGCGGGCATGAGAGCCCGACACTACCGCCATCGGGAGGTGGATATCGTCCAGACCGGCTTTCGGCCAGTCGGCGGAAGCGTGGCGGACTTCGCGGTCGCCGAGCATGAGGGGCGAATCCACTTCTTCTACATCGAGCGGCGCCTGACCGAGGGCACGCCGTTCTACCCGGGCCATGAAATTTACTTCGGCCACGCCTCGACCGCCGATTTCTTCAATTGGCAGGTGCACGATCCCGTCATGCTGGTTCGTCCCGACAGTTGGGAGGAAGCGCACGTCTGGGCGCCGTGCATCGTACGCCGCGGCGAAGGGTTCATCATGGCCTACACCGGCGTAAACCGGCACATCTCGCAGAACATCGGCCTTGCCTCCAGCACCGATCTCTTCTCGTGGAAGCGGTGGGAGACGAATCCAATCTCGCCGTGCAAAGACAAAGCGTGGGCCTCCTGGCGATCGGACGAGATTTCGAGCTGCCGCGACCCGAGCATCTGCGAGTACCAGGATCGGCACTGGATGATCTACACGGCGAACACGAAGGAAGGGGCGTCGTGCATCGCGCTGACTTCTACCGCGGACTTTTGTACGTGGAAGGACCGCGGCCCGATCTGCGTCGGCCCCGCCACGGGGTACGAGCCGAGACTCAAAGGCGGCCACCCGCAGGGCAGTCTCGAATCGGCCAACCTGCTGCGAAGACGGGGCAAGTGGTTTCTGCTGGTCAAGGCGAAAGTGCGCGATAGCGACAGGCGTTCGTGGGTGATCGAAAGCGACCGCATCGATTCGTTCGACTTCGCGAACCGACGGGTCTTCTGGCCCGGGGCCTTCGGAATCGAAGTTGTCAAGGACAAAGGTGGTCGCTCGCTGCTGGCCACCTTCTCTGGGGGCCACATCCGGTTCGGCCTGGTCAACTGGACTGATCCGAAACCCGCTGGCCGCTTCGTCACCGAGCCCCAAGAGCTGGCAACGTGGCGTCCATGAGCCCTCCCCAATGCGCTGCCAGATTAGCATATAATGGCTGGAGAGAGCAGGCCCGGGCTCCCCGGGCCTTGACGTGGTCGAGATCGGGCTTCTGGTCATGCTACCTCGTACGCCAACGGCAGCGGAAACGCGTGCAGGACGCATTGTGTTGATGCCGGGTTTGGAGAAGACCCGACGGTTATCTGCACGCCAGGCGGCAGCGTTCACGCTGATTGAAGTGCTCGTGGTTGTCGCGATCATCGCCCTCCTCGTGGCGGTGCTGATTCCGTCGCTGGCCAGAGCCCGCGAGCAGGCCCGAGGTTCGGCCTGCCTTTCGAATCTCAAACAGCAGGGCGTCGGCTTCTCCACCTACTCCGCCGACCACGCGGCCTTCCTCCCCTGGGCCGGTTCCTTCCGGTATTCCCTCATGGAGGGCAAGTACTACCTCGGATTCGACGATCCGGAGGACGACGATTGGGCGCTCGTCAACGGCGGCGCCCTCTACCCGAAGTACGTCGGAAGCAACCCTGAGCTGTTCTACTGCCCCAACAACACCCGTGCCGACATCAACGGTCCAAACGGGCTGGCCTGCTTCCTCCAGCGATACCGGCACCCGCTGCACACGGACCCGGAATATGAGAATGCACACGACTTTCCGATTTCGCCCTTCGGCGCCTACGGCTACGCGGTCCCCGTGATCCATACCAAGTGCCCCCGGGATGCCGGCAAGAAGATGTACCCCGAAGAGGCGGTGCGCAACTTCGCGTCCACGATGAACCAGGAGTACCCCTACTGGCAATACCTCAACGACCCCGCCGAGCCCGATCCGTCATTCCTCGGGCCCTTCCCCCAGTCCACCCGAGGCAAGCACAACGTCCACGCCCTGCTTTCCGACGGCTACTTCGGCGGCTACCAGGGCTACCACTTGCGCGGGTATAACGTCCTGTACGGCGATTTCCACGCCCGACGCGTGCGCGACCCCGGCGGCAAAATCCGGGCCGCCGACCTCGGCCCCATTCGACCCTGGAACTACCCCGGCATCAACGACGCGAAAGTCTACATGGTCTGGGACTACTTCTCCCGTCAGCCCTGAACCGGCTCCTCCGCCACCTTGTCCTCTTCACGGACGGAACCATCGTCGGCGTCGTCTCGTGCCATCGCGCGGAGGCGACGGAACATCTCCTTGAGATCGTAGATGCCGCCCACCGTAAGCCAGACGGTCGTGACGATAGCCAGGGCGATCGCCATCCGGACCATGAAGTGCCAGAACATCATCCAGGATTCGTCGGCGACCTTGACGCCGAATACACCGGCATAGATCAGGTTGTAGAGGGTGCCAATAATGAAGACGACGGTCCAGAGGAGAATCCAGCCGATGGATGCGAGATAGAGTATCTTATCCCGGCGGGTGAACTCGCTGCCGACTCCGAGCCATCGCCAATGGGCTGCCACACCGGCGTCACCCCGGGCGGCATCATCCTCGACGGCGTACTCGCCCCGGTGAAGCACCCGATCAAGGTTGAACACCTTCGGCGCGGCCAGGAGGGACACCAAAATGTAGACCCCAATGGCGCTCGCCATCGCCGTGAACGATATCTGTTGCCCGTTGAGCGAGCCGAAGTACGCGATGGCCCGCGCGAGCACCTCGTTTTGATAAAGGGCTTGCCGGATCCCGACCATGGCGGGCCAGCCGCTCGGGTCAGCGCTGGTGATCTGCTGGCAGACCATGCCCGCAACGGCCAGAACCGCCCCGGTGATCATCGCGCCCCAGGCTCCGGCCGCGGTCCCTCGCTTCCAGTAGAGCCCACCAATGATGCAGGCGCCGGCACCACCGAGAAAAATGGCACCGGTGTTGGCGAAGAACATGCGGATGAAATCCGTCTGCCGGAAGAAGAGGCTGAACAGGAAGATGAACACGCCCACGCCGCCGATCGAGCAGCGCAAGAGCATCAGGTGCTGCTTCGGCGTCAGCGGTGTCTTGCGTAAAGGCATGACCACGTCCTGGATGAAGATACTACCCCACGAATGCAGGTACGTGTCATGCGTGCTGATAAAGGCCGCGAACATCACCGCGGCCAGACCGCCCATGATCCCGATCGGCAGCAGCCGACTGAGCCCCACGCTCACGGTCATCTGGGTTCGAATGGTTTCGTTCTCGATACCGTTGAGAACTTCGCGGGCGGCGTCGGCCTCAGTCGAGAAGTCCGCGTGACGATAGAAAGCAATCGCGCAAACGGCCAGGATCGGTATGAGCATCTGTTGGGCGAAATAGCGCCAGGTGCCAAGGATCTGGGACATTCGGGCTTCGTGGGGCGTCCGGGCCGAGCAGTAATAGGCCTGGGTCCCCTGCCAGGCCTTCCAGGCGTAAACCCAGATGAACCACTGGATCAGAAAGAACCAGACGTTGAAACCCTCGATCTTGCTGGTCTTGAAGGGATGAATGAAGGAGGCTTTCTCCGGGGCATCGGCCATCCCCTCGACGAGATGCTGCCAGGTCACGTGGCTGAGCAGTATCAGGCAGGTCGTCGTAAGCAGCACCATGGAAAACGTGCCCTGGACAAAGTCGGTCAGGATGACGGCGATCTGGCCGCCGACGAAGGTGAAAAAGATCGCGATGCTCAGCAGGATCAACATCACCAGGGGAAACGTCCCCACCGCCAGGCCCGCAACCGAGACCGTATCGGGCAGGGCGCAGAAGTAGATGAAAAACCGGGCCCCCACCGCGGGGAAGATCCCGAAGTTGATCGTGCCCGACACGAAGGCAACGGTTCCGGCAAAGATCCGAAACCGCCGGCTGTAGCGCATCTCGAGGAACTGGGCCATGGTCATGGCCCGCGTTTGCCGAAAGCGGTAGATCACGAACCCCGAGAGGGCGAGGACGAACAGGATCGGCCACTCGAACAGGCTCCACCAGATGGCCGTGAACCCCGCCTTGCAGTACTGTTCCCAAAAGGCCAGTATCGTGATGGCGCCGAGACCGGCGATGCCGTCGGAGACGCAGAGCAGGTATCGGCCCGCACAGCGGTTCGCGGCGAGGAAGTCGGCGACGCCCCGCATGTAGCGCTTCGTGCTGAGGACGACCGCCGTCATGAACGTCAGCAACGCCAACATGATCGCCCAGTCAACCCAATGCATGTTCATGGAACTGCTTTCTTCGATCTCACCGGACCCGTTCTCCGTGCCGGCGCGGGATTCGCCGCACGACGAACGCGTATAGCTCTCCTTCGTCGGCCACGGTGAACCGCAATCGGGCGACACCACCGGGCGCGAGCTGCCGAAGCGACTTGCCCTTGAAGGTGACCGCGTGGCGTAGCGAATCACCCGATAGGCTGGTTGCGCCCAGCGCCTTGCGGCCAACGTCCAGGACCTCCACGAAGATCGGGCCGATCCCGTTCACGAACAGATCCCGCCCCTCGAACGCCAGGGGCCGCGTGGTCAGCGTACCCCCGTCCACCGAAACGAATCCGTCGATTCGCAGCCTCGCGCGGAAGATCCCGCCGCCGCTGACCCGGATGTCCCTGGGGTGATTCTTGCCGTAGGATGTGCAGCCATAGTAGTAAATCAACTCGTCGCCGATCCGCAACGGGCCCTGACTGAACTCGCTCATGTAACCGCCGTCGTTACGCCCGTGGTTTCCACCCTCCGGCCCGTTCGGGATGAAGACTTCCGGGACACCAGCGTCGTTCATGAGCCGGATCTTCTGCCAATGGAGTCCGTCGCGGCTCACGACGAGCTTGAGAAAAGCGCAACCCGCCGCGGAATAGGGGTAGTCGCCGCCGCCGTGCCAGACCTTCAGCCCACCCAGCCACAGTGACTCGTAACGCCACGCCGTGCTCGCATAATACTCGTCCCAGGGCATGTCGCCGTCCCTGTGGGCCGCGGGCGGCAACAGCGCGATCCGTGTAATACGAGTCGTGTCAAACGGCTGATCGATGCGATCGAGAAAGGCGTACGCTCGAGATCGCAAGGCATTCCCCGGACCGACCTTCTCGGTCGTGAAGAACTTGAAGATCCCCAGAAAACGGCTCCGTACGGGATCGTGGTAGAAAAACGTCACGTCACCGGGGCCGTATACCACGCGCCCGCCCTGGTGGATTTCCCTGCAACTGGAGTCACCGGGCCCGGCGTAGCCGTTCACCACCATCCCGCCCCGCTCCCACTTCCTGCCGTCGGCCGAACGGATATAGTAGACGCCCTCGCACTCGTTTCCCCAGTTTCCAAAGTACGCCCAGCCCTTGTACGGGTGTCTCGCGTCTCCGGCGTCATAGTAAAACGAGTGCATGCCGCCGTAACCTTCGCGCCGGCCGGTGGCGGGGTTCGTCTGGTCGATCTCGAGAGGCCCGGGCGTATCGCGGTCGCTCGACCAGTGCAGGCCGTCGGCCGACGTGAAGCGGTAGATCGAAGTCGAGGGCCTGGCCTTTGCGAACATGACGTACCGTTCCAGACGCGGATCATAGACGATGGTCCCCTTGGCCATCAGGCTCGCTTCACTGGCCAGAGCAATGACCGGTGCGCTGCCGTCGTCATCTTTTCGGGGTTGACGGAGCGTGCGCTTCAAGCCGCTCTGAGCATCAATCAGAAAGTCATCTATGAACAGTTGGGCGACACCTGCCTCGATTGGCACGGCCGCAGGGGCCGCGGCCAAAGTACCTGGAAGCCACAGATGAGCAGAGACGAAAAGGGACGACAGAAAAAGAAACCGCTCGTAAGCGGCGGCCGAATGCAGTTGGGTCAGCAGCACCGGTTCGCCACGCCCAAGTTTCGCCTCGATGGCACTGAGTCTCATTGCTGTCTCCATGCCGACTTCGGCGATTCTTGCCACGCGGTCGTTTGTGCATTTGCCCTTTCATCTGCAACGCGTTGATCGGCGGCGAAGGCGTGACAGGCAATGTCAGTCGCCAGAAAGCCCTGCCAGCGGCGTCGATCCAAGGCCGGTGCGCGCTGTTGACAGAAACCCCAGATTTCTGTATACTGTATTTCCGCGCTAGATTAACATAGGATAGAAACGCATGTCAACCCAGCCCCCGGCGAATGGTTCGTTGCGTGAGCAGGCATACTGCCGCCTCCACCGACTCCTGATCCTCCAGCAGATATCCGAAGGGCAACGGTTGCGCGAATCGGAGTGGTCCAAACGGCTCGGGGTCAACCGCACTGCGCTGCGGGAAGCGTTCGCGCGCCTGGAAGCCGAGGGTTTCGTCGAGAGGGGCCCGAAGACCGGCTACTTCGTCCCCGATCTGACGAACCACGATATCCTCGAGGTGCTGGAAGTCCGCGCCATGCTGGAAGGGGGGGCGATCGAACGCCTCATCCAGATGGGTTTCAACACCCCTCCACGTCTCGGGTCGCTGCGCGAAGCGTGCGACCAACTGGAACGCCTCATTCGGGAGGATTACGTTCTCGGCGTGGCTGAGGCCGACCGACGTTTTCACGAAGCACTGATCGAGGCTGCGGGCAACCGGCGGTTGTCCATGCTCTACCAGCGGGCTCCGCTGCCCATCATTCATCCCGAGATCATCAGCGGCGACCTTTGGGCGGCCCGGGTCAAGAAGACGCACGAGGAGCATCGGGCGATCCTGGATGCGATTCTCGAAGGCGACGTTGACGGGGCGAAGGAGCTACTCCGGACCCATCTGAATGAGCGGGCCTTTATACCTCTTTACGCTGGCTGATCCTTGACAAATAACGCGGTTTCAGTTTCCCTGGCATCCGGAACGGGCTTGCGCGGGGCTTTGGGGAGTCGGTCTTCGGAGGTGGTCCGTGAGGTTGTTGGCGACGCTGCTGTGTGCCGCCTGCTCTGCTCCGGCTTGTGGCGCGACACGTCGGGCAAACATCCTGTTCATCATGGCCGACGACCTGGGGAAGGAGTGGTTGAGCTGCTACGGCAGCGAGGGGCACAAGACGCCCGAGTTGGACCGGCTGGCGGCAGACGGGATTCGATTCGACAACGTCTACTGTACGCCGCTCTGCACGCCGACTCGCCACATGCTGCTCACCGGCCGATACCCCTTCCGCACCGGATGGACCGTCCATCACGATACCCCACGTTGGGGTGGGCGGTACTTCGATTGGAACCGGGAAGTCACCTTTGCCCGCGTCCTGAAGTCGGCCGGTTACGCGACCGCCATTGCCGGCAAGTGGCAGATCAACGACTTTCGCACGCATCCCAACGCTCTGCAGCGGCACGGGTTCGACGAACACTGCGTCTGGACCGGGTTCGAGACGGGCAATCCTCCGAGCGCAGAACGTTATCTCAACCCCTTTATCCAACACAACGGCCAGCGCCGCACCCACGGGGATCGGTTCGGCCCGGACGTCTTCGTCGAGTTCCTGACCGACTTCATCACTCGTCACAAGGATGGGCCTTTCTGCGCGTACTACGCCATGGTCCTGACGCATACACCATTCACGAAAACCCCGCATGATCCGGACACGAAAGCCGAGGGAATGTCCCTCTTTCCCGGGATGGTGGACTACGCTGATTACCTGGTGGGACGCCTGGTCAACAGTCTCGACGAGCTGGGGATTCGCCGCCAGACAATCGTGATCTTTACGGCAGATAACGGCACAGTGAAAGGAGTCGAGTGCCGGGCCCGCGGCCACACGGTCGGCGGGGGCAAGGGCACGTTGACCGAGCGCGGCATCTGCGTGCCCCTCATCGCGAATTGCCCGGGCATGATCCCGGCTGGGAAGACAACCGATGAGCTGGTGGACTTTACGGACGTACTCCCCACGCTGGCCGAGTTGGCCGGAGCAGAACTGCCCCGGGGTCTCGCGCTTGACGGCCGGTCGTTCACCTCTACCCTTCTCGGGAAATCGGATGACCGGCCTAGACGCGATTGGATCTTCTCTCAGCTCGGCAAGAACCGTGTGATCCGAAGCAAGCGGTTCAAGCTCTACTCGGATGGCCGTTTCTACGACCTTGCCGCCGACCCGATGGAAGCGAAGGATCTCGCCAGGAGCCAGGTTCCCGAGGTCGTGGCCGCCCGCACCAGACTGACGGCGACCATGAAGTCGCTGCCCGCCGATGCGAAACTGCCCTGGCCGCCGCACAAGCCGGAATCGAAAGCGAAAACGGCGGGGAGGAATCACGCCCGGGCCAGGGGGAATTGACTTCGACGACCCCGAATCGCAAAGGACGAACGATCATGACGCCAGGACAGAACCGATCGGTGAGCCAACGATGCTGGGGAATGCCGCCGAAGTTCGACCCCGAGAAGGGCACAACCGTGTTCGCACCCGACGGCAGGGGTTATGGACACTGGGTGGGCGGACACAGCGTCATCTTCGACCCCGAAGAGGGGAAGTTCTATCTCTACTATCGGGTACGCCACCCCCTCGGCAAGGGACGGGGCGGCAAGTGCCGGGTCGCGGAATCCACCGACGGGCTCAAATTCACCGACATCTGGGAGGCGACCAAGGACCAGCTCGATGCCGAGTCGATCGAAGTCGGATCATTGATCAAGGATCCCGGCACCGGCAAGTGGCGCCTGTACATCAGCTACCAGGTAGTGGGCGGGCCCTGGCGCGTCGATCTGATCGAGGCCGACCACCCCCGCGAGTTCGACGCCTGGCACCACCGCACGGTCATGCAGCCGAACGAATACGGCGTGTCGTCCATCAAAGACCCGAGAGTCTACATCATAGGCGGGCTATACGTCGTCTTCGTGTGCACGATTGCCCGGCGTGAGTTCCTGGAGGACGAATCCGGCTGGCACCACCCCGTGGGCAGTGACGCCACCGCCATCCTGACGAGCCCCGATGGCCTCTACTTCAAGGACTTCAAGTACGTGTTCGAGCCGGGCGGCGGCGCGCCGGGCGACTGGGGCCGGTTCCGCGCCCGAATCAACTCGCTCGTCTACCTCCCGCCCGTCTACGTCGGCTTCTTCGACGGCGGCACTACCATGTACGACCAGTATGAAGAGTGGTGCGGTATCGCCGTCAGCCATGACCTGGAGAACTGGAAGCGCGTCAGCACCACCGGGCCATGGGTCCGAAGCCCCTACGGTCCCATCCGATATGTGGACGCCTTGATCGTGGGAAATGAGATCCTGTACTACTACGAGTACACCCGCAAGGACGGCAGCCACGAGCTCCGGGGCAACAGAGTCCAACTCTGACGGTTCATGACGACCGATCCTGCGTGACCCGCACAGCTCCTTCAAAGACGACAGGAGTCAAGCCAATGAGAAGAAGGATCCTTGTATCGCTGATTGGCATCTTAGTATCGGGGAGCCTCGCCCGCGGGCGCAGCCCGAACGTCATCATCTTCTACACGGACGACATGGGCAATGGTGACGTCGGCTGCTGCGGTGCCGAGGACATAGGAACGCCGAACATCGATGCGCTCGCCCGGTCGGGCGTGCGGTTGACCAACTACTACTCAGCGGCCCCCATCTGCGCCCCCTCACGGGCTGCACTGCTCACGGGGCGGTATCCCACCCGCGCGGGGCTCTCCACGAAGCAGAACATCCCGTCGCAAATGGGCGTGCCCGGCATGTCCACCAACGAGATCACCGTGGCCGAGCTGGCCAAAACCCGGGGATATGCAACCGCGGTCTTCGGCAAGTGGCACCTCGGCTCCACCCACGAGACGCAGCCCAACGCCCAGGGTTTCGATCTCTTCTTCGGGCATCATGCCAGTTGCATCGACTCCTATTCGCACATGTACTACGCCAGCGAGCCCTACTATCATGACCTCTACCGCAACCGCGAGGAGGTCTGGGAAGACGGTCAGCACATGACCGATTTGATCACGCGAGAAGCGATCCGCTTCATCGAGGCACATCGCGACCGCCCGTTCCTCATCTACGTCTCCTACAACACGCCACATTATCCCATGGTCTCGCCGGGGCGGTTCGTCAAGATGTACGCGCACCTGCCGCCTTTGCGACGCTACCACGCCGCCCTTGTCGCGGGCATTGACGAGTCAGTCGGGAAGATCGTGGCGAAGATCGGTCAATCCAACCTGACTGACGACACGCTGGTGTCCCTCTCTAGCGACAACGGCGCCGCCGACAAGTCGCAACGCGGCGAGGGGGGCGGCAGCAACGCGCCGTTCCGGGAGTACAAGCGCAGCCTGTTCGACGGCGGGATTCACACGCCGGCCATCGTCAGTTGGCCCGGAACCATCCCGGAGAATGAAACCCGCGGTCAGCTCGCCATCGCGATGGACGTCTTTGCCACCGTCGCTGACGTTACCGGCGCCGGGCTGCCGGCAGATCGGGTCATCGACGGCCGCAGTTGGATGCCCCTGCTCAAGGATGCCGACGCACCAGGACACGAGACGTTGTTCTTCGAGTGGGACGAGCAGCACGCCGTTCGGCACGGTAAATGGAAGGTCGTCCGGAACGGGTTGATCGACCAGAATGCCAAAGGCCGGCACAATCGGGCCACCGGCGGCGACTACGTCTTCCTGTCCGACATGGGGGCAGATCACGGCGAGAAGAGCAACCTGCGGCAGCGGCATCCCGAGATCGCCGACAAGCTGCTGAAAATGCACGACGGGTGGCGGGCATCCATCGCTGCAGACCGAACGCCGCAGGCGCGGTGAAGGAAACCTGCGGCCCCCCTCCGGCGAGAGTTGCCTCTCCGCGGGCACGACATGCAGTGCGTCCTGAAACCCATCGTGGGACCGGCATCCTGCCGGTCAACTGACGGCGGGTGAGCAGAACGTGAAGCTGGCGATGGGTGCTGGCCCGCCCGGTCCCGAGCCTTGATCGCGGCGCATCACCACGGGTCTTCTTCGCGGACTTGCGCTTCGCAGACCCGTGCCACCCAGGTCCGGGGCACCCGGCCGCTCAAAAACGGCACCATGCGATTGGCAAAACGACACCAAACCCGGCAGTAGCGCCAAGGCCGATGTGCGGTACGGTTGGCATCAAGAGGGATGAAAACGACACCCGGGGTGATAAGGGACACTCGCCCGTAAGTCCTTATCCTGTCGGCACGGTTGGCAACGAGCGGGTACCTGCTGGCAACGAGATGGTACCTGTTGGCAATGCGGATGAGAGGACTCGAACCTCCACGGGGAGTTATTCCCCACTAGGACCTGAACCTAGCGCGTCTGCCAATTCCGCCACATCCGCTCCGGACGGCTCCGACCTGTCCATTTAACGCCAGCGGCTGAGAACTGTCAATAACCATCCCCCGGACCCGGCCCGGAGGTCGATGCGCCGCTGAAACCGTTCATCTTCTCTGCCTGTAGAGCGAGGGGTCCACGACCTTCAGCATCGCCTGGGTGTCAAGGTGGCCGCCCAGAAACTCGTTCACCGCCTGGACGGAAGATACGGGGTCCTGGATCGCCTCGTTGTAGTTGACGCGGAGCACCTGGAAGCCCGGCTGATCTTCAAGCCACTTGTCGAGCTTGAGCAATTGTATGCGGAAGGCCCTGATGAGCTGCTCGGCGGTCAGATCGCTGGGCGGCTTGTCCTGCCGTTGAAGCATCAGGTCCTGGGAGGCCACCACCTCCTCCAACTTGCGCCTCATGAAGACCACGCGGTAGTCGCGGTCGAGAGGAAGGTCATAAAGCAGTACGTGGACCGTCTTGACCACCTTCCCGGGGGCACCCTCGAGCCAGGTGGCATCCTTCCTGGTCCGCTTGACAGCCTCGAACTCGTAATAGCCAAGAGGATTGTCTTCATCAGCCCGCCGGACGTTGTCGGCCAGAGCAGGGATCCCGCCTGCCTCGATCATCCGCATCATCATTGAGGTTCCCGAGCGGGGCAGGCCCGCAACGATGGTGATGAACTGGTTCTTGGCAGCGGTCATGGTGTCTCTCAATCTGCAGGCACGGGGAAACGCGTTGAGTGCCCCAGCGTCACCCATGGCATTTTCCGCTCCGGTGTCCAACCGGAGGATCCTAACCGATAGTACCCAAGCCGGGAAGTCCCGCAGCCCGCGGGCTGGCCCGTGCCGGCCTGCACGCTTTCGCGGAAAGCGCGTCTGAGTCGATATTATCGGTGGACAGGGCGCCGACCTCCTGGGAGGAGGCCCTCTTTTCCGTCCGAGAACACAAGTTGCGCAGGTTTCTTTCCGATTCAATCGAGGTTGCGTGTTCGATCAGGTCCGGGAAAAACGCATGCTCAACGCCATGACAGTCGATCTGGAGGACTGGGCACAGGCGGTGCTCGATCCACGAATGCCGGTAACCGACCACGTGGTAAGGGACGTGGCGTGGTTGCTAGAGTTCCTCGAGGCGCACCGGGTCCGGGCCACCTTCTTCGCGCTGGGGAAGGTTTGCGAGAAGTATCCCCAGATGCTGCCCATGATCGCGGCCGCCGGTCACGAGGTCGCTTCGCACGGGTACGGGCACGAGCCGGTCTATGACCTCACGCCGGAGCGTTTCGAGGCGGACGTCGCCCGCTCCGTAGCGATCATCAAGTCGCAGATCGGGCTTCGGCCCATCGGGTACCGTGCGCCGGCGTTCTCGATCACGGAGCGGTCGCGCTGGGCAGGCCGACTCCTGGCGGAATGGGGATTCAGGTACAGCTCCAGCATCTTCCCGATCCGCAAGCGCCGGTACGGCATGCCCGACGCACCCCGGCACCCCCACCTTTGGCCCAACTGCTGCCTGGTGGAGTTCCCGCTGACCACGTTGCGGATATGGGGTCGGAACCTGCCCGTCTGCGGCGGGGGATATACTCGCCTGCTGCCCGCCCGGATCCACGCCCGGGCCATTCGGCGTGTCAATAACGCCGGGTACCCAGGGGTCGTCTACTTGCACCCGTACGAGTTGGCGGTCGGAGAGGTCGGCGTCTTTCGGCGCAATGGGTTTCGGATGTCGTGGCGCCGACACCTGATGCAATCGCTGTGGCGGTCCCGGGTTGCGCCGCATCTTTGCCGGCTGTTTGAGGTGTTCAGATTCGCACCGATGGGCGAAGTGCTGGGATTCGAGAAGCCCGGTTCGGGACCGATCAAACCGCTGACCGCTGAGGTTGCCCATTCACCGGCTGATCGGCGGGAGTCCGCCTGCGCCGCCGTCTGATACGGTCTTGAACTCAAGTCCACGATCAATGAGATATCAGAATCCATCCGCACACCGTGGATCCGCCGGAACACCCGGGCCGCTCAGGCATCGCTGAAACAGCCCGAAGTCGGACTGATCCACGTCGTTGTCGTCGTCCAAATCCGCGTTCCCGCAACCGCTGGCCGGCGGGCCCAGTGCAGGACCGGTGGCACACGCAACAAAGTGGGCAAGGTCATCGGCGTCCACATCACAGTCCTGATCGAAGTCGGCGGGTGCGAATGGCGTCGGCAGGGACACGGATTGTTCCCCGGCCCAAGGCGAGCCCGCCAATGCGGTGTCTATCGCCTGGACACTCCAGTAATACGTCCCGTCCGGCAATCCCTTGAGTGCCCAGGAGAGTGTCTTCTGCGCGTTGCCCGTGCCCGGTATGCGTCGGAGCCCGGAGGACAAGTCCGCATGCCCGCAGAAAACATCGTCGGTCCCGGGGGCCAGGCCCACGCGCAGGTTGTACGACAGCCCCCCTGAGGGCGTCTGGTTATCGCTTGCGGCGTCCCAGTTAAACGTCACGCAACTGCCCCTCACCCATGCCAAACCCCCTTCCGGTGCCGCCGGAGCTGTATTGAAAACGCCGCCGTCGTTGCGGTAGATCCTGCTCACGATACCTGTGGTCGCCTCTCCGGCGAGCCCCAGGTCCAGGTCACCATCGTTGTCGTAGTCGCCCCACGCCAGCGAGCACATCTCTACTCCCGTCAAGGATGCGCGAACGTCGGTGAACACACCGGCCCCGTCATTCCGGTAAATCTTGCTTACCGGCTTGCTATAGTCGTATCCCGCGATGGCCAGGTCCAGATCACCGTCGTTGTCGTAGTCGCCCCACGCCAACGAACAATACGCCATACCCCTCAGGCCCGCGTCGATGTCGGTGAATACCCCGCCCACGTCGTTGCGGTAGATCTTGCTTACCGGCGTGCTATAGTCGTGTCCCGCGATGGCCAGGTCCAGGTCACTGTCGTTGTCATAGTCGCCCCATGCCAGCGAACACAAGTACACTCCCGCCAGGCCTGCCTGAATGTCGGTGAATACGCCGGCGCCTTCGTTCCGGTAGATCTTGCTCGCGTAGGCGCCACCCTCGTCTCTCCCCGCGAGGGCCAGATCCAGGTCGCCATCATTGTCGTAGTCGCCCCAGGCCAGTGAACAGAGCCTCATCGGCGTCAGGCCGGCGCCGATGTCGGTGAACCCGCCGTCCCCCTCGTTACGGTAAATCTTACTCAGGGTAGTGTTGAAGTCGCCCCTTCCCGCGACCGCCAGGTCGAGGTCCCCGTCGTTGTCGTAGTCGCCCCACGCCAGTGAGCAATAGTACACTCCCGCCAGGCTCGCCCCGATGTCGGCGAACACGTCACTCCCATCGTTACGGTAGATCCTGGTCATCCTGTCGCCACTGATTTCTCTTCCCGCAATGGCCAGGTCCAGGTCCCCGTCATTGTCATAGTCCCCCCACGCCAGTGAACACGAACTGACTCCCATCACGACCGGGCCGATGTCGCTGAACATCCCCCCGCCGTCATTGCGGTAAACACTGGCCAGACGGACATCAATCGCGTTCCTTCCCGCAATGGCCAGGTCCAGGTCCCCATCATTATCGTAATCGCCCCATGCCAGCGAAGAGAGCATCACGTCCATCAGGGCGGCATCGATATCGGTGAACCACACCTTCGCGCTCTGCTCCGCCGCCCACAGCGAACCGGCGAATGCCGTGTCCACCGCCTGAACGCTCCAGTAATACGTCCCGCCCGGAAGATCGTAGAGCGTCCAGGAGCGTCGCTTCTGCGCGTTGCCCGTGGCTACAAGACGGCGGAATCCCGACGACGGGTCTGCCATGCCGCTGAAGACGTCGTCCGCGCCTGGAGCCGTGCCCACACGCAGGTTGTAGGACAAGCCGTCAGTGGGCGTCTCGTTGTCACTTGCCGCATCCCAACTGAAGGTCAGGTCGTTGCCCGCCACGTTTCCCGACAGTCCGCCCGGCGATGATGGAGCAGTATTGAACACCCCGCCGTCGTTGCGATAAACCCTGCTCACGCAGCAGGCGAAGTCCGGCTCGCCGGCAAGCACCAGGTCCAGGTCCCCGTCGCCGTCGTAGTCGCCCCACGACAGCGAACCCCGGTTTACGCCGGTCAGGGCTGCGCCGATGTCGGCGAACACCCCACCCCCCTCGTTACGGTAGATCTGGCTCACATACTGGCCCCAGCCAGGCTCTCCCGCAATCGCCAGGTCCAAGTCGCCGTCGTTGTCGTAGTCGCCCCATGACAGCGAACTCCCGCCCAGTTGCGTAAGATCCGCCTCTACGTCGGTGAAGATACCGCCCCCGTCGTTGCGGTAGATCTTGCTCACGTAGTGAACGGGAGTGCCGGGGCCGGATGTGTAGTACGAGCCCGAGATCGCCAGATCCAGGTCCCCATCGTTGTCGTAGTCGCCCCACGACAGCGAGCCCCCGGACACGCCGGTCAGGTCCGCGTCGATGTCGGTGAACACATCATTGCCGTCGTTACGGTAGATCTTGCTCTCGCGATCCTGGTTACCGTATGTCAGCCCGAGGATGGCCAGATCCAGGTCACCGTCGTTGTCGTAGTCACCCCAGGACAGCGAACACCAGGACGCGCCGGTCAAGGCAGCGCAGACATCGGTAAAGTGATCATTCCCGTCGTTGCGGTAGATTCTGCTCACCCGGCCGCTGCACGACTGTCCGGCAACCGCCAGGTCCAGATCGCCGTCGTTGTCGTAGTCACCCCACGACAGCGAACAATAGGTCACCCCCTCAAGGGCCGCCCCGATGTCAGTAAACACGTCATTACCGTCGCTGCGGTAGATCCTGCTGACGCGTGTGCCGCTGGCTTCCCTGCCCGCAATCGCCAGGTCCAGGTCACCGTCGTTGTCGTAGTCGCCCCACGACAACGAGCAGTAATTCACCCCCAATAGGGGTACCCCGAGGTCGGTGAACACGTCATTGCCATCGTTGCGGTAGATCCTGCTCAGGTAGGCCCCGCCCTCGTCCCTCCCCGCGAGGGCCAGGTCCAGGTCGCCGTCGTTGTCGTAGTCACCCCACGAGGCCGAACAGTCGAACACGCCGGTCAGGCCGGCGTTGATGTCCGCGAACGGTTGGGCGACGGCATGCCCGCTCGTGCCAGCACATACCGTGAGGACAAGCGCGGCCCGCCCGAGCCCTGGGGCGCCGACGCGCCTAAACCACATCTCTTCCCTCCTCCGCGTCCAGAAGACTTGGCTGATCGCCCAGGATTTCCCTCTCTGGGTGCACATAATACCAGAAACCAGGTCGAGAGTAAAGATAATCTGAAGCACTTCTGGAGGACTCTTGTGCGTCAGCACCCAGAAAAACGAACCGGGGATCCATAGCTGCTGTACGTTCTGGGCTGTCAGTTTAATCCCGCCGGGGAGCCCTGCGCGACTCCTCACCCAGAGCTCCCGCAAGTCCGTGCGTGCTCAATTAACGCATAGGGCTCCTCAGGTGTGACTTCGCTGCCCGATGGCACCGCCAACCAGGCAGGCAATTGCATGCTGTGGTCGTCTGTCGATAATTCGGCATTGGCGGTCAAGCGCGAACATGAGCGTCATGCGGGACCGCTGGATGACTGGGCGAATCAGTAAGTCAGGACAGTGGCCCCAGGTTCCGACCTGTTTCGGAGAACCCGTTCGATGGCGCCCGCACCCGCACCAGTACCGCAAGTGATCGGCTTTGCGTTGAACGGTACACATGTGACCGTTCAGGCGGAGGAGGACACCACACTGCTGGATGCCCTGCGTGATCAGCTTGACGTGATTTCGCCGAAGAACGGCTGCCAGCCACAGGGCTCGTGCGGGTGTTGCACCGTGCTGATCGATGGCAAGCCGCGGCTAAGTTGCACAACCAGGGCAGTCAAGGTTGCCGGCAAACGCGTGACGACATTGGAGGGCCTGGCCGACCACGAGCGGAAACTGATTGCCGAGTGCTTCGTTCACGCCGGCGGGGTGCAGTGCGGGTTCTGCATTCCGGGGATCGCGATGCGGGCGTATGCGTTGCTGGAGCGGAATCCGAACCCGTCGCGGGCGGAGATCGCTCACGAGCTGCGCGGGCACCTGTGCCGATGTACGGGGTACAAGAAGATCACCGAGGCGATCGAGCTGCTCGCGCGGGTTCGCCGTGGTGAGCGTATGCCGGAGGCGGAGACGTCCGGGCGGGTCGGCACCTCGCTGCCTCGTTACTCGGGATACGAAGCCGTACTCGGCCAACGCCGGTTCGTCGATGACATCAAGGCGCCGGGGATGGTTTGCGCTGCCCTGCGGCTGAGCGATCACCCGCGGGCGCGGGTTCGCGGGATCGATACTGCCAAGGCGGCGTCGCTGCCCGGGGTAATTCGCGTGGTGACCGCCGCTGACGTACCGGGTGAGCGGTACGTCGGTCTGGTCAAGAAGGACTGGCCGATCTTCGTTGCCCTCGGCGAGGAAACTCGATACGTGGGCGACGTTCTTGCGGCCGTGGTGGCGGAGGACAAAAGCACTGCTCGCCGGGCCGCCGCGACGATCGGGATTGAGTATGAAGCCCTGGCGCCGGTTACGAACCCCCATGACGCGCTGGAATCCCGCGCGCCGCGCGTCCACGCCGGCGGGAACCTATTGGGGGTGTCCGTGATCAAGCGGGGCGATGTCGAGAAGGCGTTCGCTGAATCGGCCCACGTGGTTGAGGATACGTACCGCACGCAGTGCGTGGAGCATCTGTACCTGGAGCCGGAGTCCTGCGTCGCGATTCCCGGCGATGGTGGCTTGCGGGTTCTGTCACAGGGGCAGGGGGTGTTCGATGATCGCCGCCAGATCGCCCGGATCCTCGACTGGCCCGAGGATCAGGTTCACGTCGAGCTGGTCAGCAGCGGCGGGGCGTTCGGGGGCAAGGAGGACCTCAGCATTCAGGGTCAGACGGCGCTGGCGGCGGCGCTGGTCGGCCGGCCGGTCAAGTGCACGCTGACCCGCAAGGAAAGCTTCCGTCTGCATCCCAAGCGTCATCCGATCGAGATGCACTACAAGGTGGGTTGCGACGCCCGGGGCCGGCTGACCGCCGTGCGGGCACGGATGATCGGCGATACCGGGGCGTATGCCTCGCTCGGCATGAAGGTGCTGGAACGGGCGGCCGGTCATGCAACGGGCCCGTACCGCGTGGACAACGTCGATATCGAGTCGCGGTCGGTCTATACGAACAACCCGCCTTGCGGGGCGATGCGGGGTTTCGGCGTGAACCAGGCGGCGTTCGCCATCGAGGGTATGCTGGACCGGTTGGCGGAGAAAGTGGGTATCGACGGCTGGGAGATCCGGTGGCGAAACGCGCTCGACGTGGGTGACCGCTGCTGTACCGGGCAGCGGCTCAGCAAGCCCTTCGGCCTGAAGAAGACTCTGCTGGCGATCAAGGACGCTTACCGTGGGGCCGGATACGCCGGCATCGCTTGCGGGATCAAGAACGTCGGTATCGGCAACGGCATGCCGGACATTGGCCGGGCCCTGCTCACGGCAGGCGACGACGGCACGGTGACCATCCGCACGGGCTTTACCGAGATGGGCCAGGGACTCTTCACGATCTGTCTCCAGACGGCATGCGAAGAGACACGTTTGCCACCCGGCGTGTTCCGTGTCATGACCGATACGAGCGAGGAATTGGCTTGCGGGCAAACCACCGCGAGCCGGGGCACCGTACTGGCCGGCAACGCCATCATCGACGCGTGCCGGGCGTTCAAAGCGGACCTTCTTGAACTGGATCTGCCCGGGGATGCGTCGGCCGATCAGGCAAAGACGGAATTGCGAAGACTTGCCGGAAAGCGCTACTTCGGCGAGTACGTTTGCGATTGGACGCACAAGCTGGGCGAAGACGTTCCCGATCCGAAAACGCATCTGACCTACGGGTTCGCGACGCAGGTGGTGATTCTCAACAACGACGGCTCACTGGCCAGGGTGATCGCCTGCCACGACGTGGGCAAAGTGATGAACCCCAGGCAACTCGAAGGACAGATCGAAGGGGCGGTCCACATGGGTCTCGGTTACGCGCTGACCGAGGAGCTGCAACTGGAGGGTGGGCGGCTCGTGCGCAACGACGTCAAGTCGTGCCGCGTGCTGCGTGCCCATCAGATGCCGGAGGTCGAGGTGATTTTCGTTGAGGAGCCGGATCCCGAGACGGCCTATGGCGCCCGGGGCGTGGGCGAGATCGGCCTGGTCCCTACCGCCCCTGCGGTTGCCGGCGCGCTCTACAAGTTCGACGGCATCGTGCGGACTCGATTGCCGATGAAGGATTCCCCTGCCGCTCGCCGGCTGTAGCCGCCGGCCACGGGCCAATGCACCACATTCACAACGCAGTTGCCTGGCTTTGCGGCTGACCCACAGCCGGTTTCTGGTGATCACCCCACGGGAGGCCGGCGTGGCCAGTGGTGCTGGCTTCGGGATGATTATGGGTCGGTTCAAGACACCGGGGCACCTGAGCCGATCAATCCGGTAGTGAATACGCTGGCAATCATTCTGGCCCGGGCCGGCAGTAAGGGGCTGGCGGATAAATGCGTTCTGCCGCTGTGCGGACGTCCGGTGCTGGTCTACACGATCGGGCACGCCCAGCAGAGCCGGTACGTGGACGCGATCGTGCTGACTACGGATTCCTCGCGGGCGGCGGCGATCGGGCGGGCAGCAGGAGTGTATGTGGTGGACCGCCCGCCCGAGCTGGCGGTGGACACGGCGCCCGTGTCGGCGGCGGTCAGGCACGCGGTTAAAGCGTACGAACACCACGCACACCGGCAGTGCGACGTGGTCGTGGTGCTGTACGGAAACGTGCCGGTGCGTGCAGCCGGCATCATAGATCGCTGTATCGACCTTCTGGTCAGCAGCGGATGCGACTCTGTGCGCACGGTGGCTCCGGTGACCAAGCAGCACCCGGACTGGATCCATCGGCTCGACGGGAACCGGATGGTCCAGTTCAGACCCAACTCCATCGACCGTCGCCAGGACCTCGAGCCTTTGTACTATCACGACGGGGCAGTAGTGGTGGTCGGGCGGGACTGGCTGTCTGTGCCCCAGGCGGCTCAGGACCCACATGCGTTCTTCGGCTCGGACCGTCGGGCGGTGGTCCAGGCCGAGGATGACACGGTAGACATCGACACAGCAGTGGATTTCTGCCGGGCAGAGGCCTTGCTGCGTATCCGCAGCGAGGGGGCTTCCTCCGACCCGCCCACCGGGGGCCGGCGGCGGCCGCCTTTCACGGCGGCGGCGACGCCTGCAAACGCTTATGGACTGCACTAGCTCGCGGTCGTTCGAGATCGGGCCGGCGGTTGTCGGCGAGTCCTGGCCGGTCTACGTCGTGGCCGAGGTGGGGGTCAATCACGACGGCGAGCCCGGGCTTGCCCACGAGTTGATTCACGCGGCCGCGGATGCCCAGGCCGACGCGGTCAAGTTTCAGGTCTTCTCCGCCGAGCGACTGGTCACCTGCAGCGCCCCGACGGCGGCGTATCAGCAGCAAGCCGTTCGGGCCGCCACGCAATACCAGATGCTCTCGCAACTGGAACTGACGCACGATGTGTTCGGCGACCTGTGCCGCTACGCCGGTCAATGCGGGGTCGAGTTCCTGGCCACGCCGTTCAGCGTCGCGGACCTGCGGTTCCTGGTTTCCCTCGGGGTTCGGGCGATCAAGCTGGCTTCGACGGATATCATCAACGCACCGCTGCTCGAGGCGGCGGTCGAATCCTCTCTGCCGGTGATCGCATCGACGGGGGCGGCGGACCTTGCCGAGGTCGCAGGAGCGGTCGCGTATTTCAACCGGCCGGGCGCCGGCCCGCTGGCCTTGCTGCACTGTGTCAGCAGTTACCCCACCCGGGAGTGGGAAGCGAATCTGGCGGCCATCGGCACGCTGGCCCGCACATTCGACTGCGTCAGCGGGTTCAGCGACCACACGGAGTCGCTGACGATGGGCGGCTACGCCGCCGCGGCCGGGGCCCGGATCATCGAAAAGCATCTGACGCTGGACCGCACCCGGCGTGGGCCGGATCACGCCTTCTCCCTCGAGCCGGACGCCATGGCCGAGTACATCCGCGGAATCCGCTACGCCGAGCGATTGCTGGGCGACGGAGCAATCGCCCCCGGCGAGAGCGAGCACGAGGTTCGCCGGCTGGCCCGCGGCAGCGTAGTGGCCGCCCGCCACATCCACGTCGGGGAGACCTTGACCGAGTCAATGCTCACCGTCAAGCGACCCGGCGGCGGCATCGCCCCGTCGGAGTTGGCCTCACTCATCGGGCGCCAAGCCCGAACCGAAATCGCCGCCGACACGCCGATCGCGTGGGAAGCAGTCTCGTAACGAAATCAGGCCGGCTCGGGTGCCGCCGGCCGCAACGGCCGGGCGACGCAGCGCAGGATCCGCACGACGTGGGCGACCAGGGTCCATCCGGGGTGCCGCCGGTGGTACAACTGGGCCAGGTGGCCACGACCTGGAAAAAGGACTGCTTTAAGATAACCGAGCCGGAACCGCAGGCCGGGCGTGCACACGACGTTGACCAGCAACGCCGCGGCAGGATGGTCGGCATCCCGGGGGGCCTGAGATAGCGCGAGCCTGTCCAGGAAGCCGGCGGGCTGACTCACCGAGCTGATGACGGGCATCAGGGCTGATGTCGGCCGACCGAAGACCTCCGAGACCCTCTCCAACGCACGCTGCACCGGCAGGGCGACGTTCCACCGCCGACATTTGGAGGCCAACGCGCCCGTGTCGATCTGCTCGCCGAACCGGTCCGTCCACAGCTTGAGGTCATAGAGCCATTTCAACTCGCCCAGCCCGTGGCAGGCCGCGTGCACCGCAAGATGGATCAGCATGTCCTGAGCGCCGGGGATCGCGACGGGCAGGTCACCGTACATGACCCGTTGCGGCTTATCCCAGAGGGCATCGTCAGGTACGGTCCGTGCGTAGCGCAGGGGCCGGAACGGTCGGCCGTGCAGGTCGATCTTGACCGGGGGTCTGTGCGGGGTGAAATACTCGCGCTCGTAGTGGTAGCGAGGATAGAAGTTCTCCTGCAGGAGATCGGGCCCGCGCGAGCAGCCGCACGCCGTCAGCACACCGTCCGCCCGATCCGCATCGCAGGGGCGGATCAGGACGTCGAGGTCTACCATGGCCCGCGCTCCGGGGTCGTCGTAGAGGACGGTGTTGAGGGCGGCCCCCTTGAGCAGGAGGAAGGGCACGTTCTCGGTTTGCAGCCGGGCGAGGACGGGCGCGGTTCTCGAGACGTTGTAGGCGTTGGCGGCGACGAGGTGCTCCCTGTAGGCGTCAAGTTGCATGGCGGCCGAGCCAGGCACGTCCAGCCCCTGCGAGCGAAGGGCCCGGATCAGTGCGCCGCCGACCTCAGACCGGCACGCCTCTGAGACCACGTACTCCCACAGCCCCTCCTGTTCGATCCCTTGAACTGCTTCGCGAGTGTCGCCGGACAGGCATCGTGCGATGAGCGAGCCGGCACGCTTTAGAGCAGGTGTTCGGGTGCGATCCTGCATGTCAACCCTCGCCCGAATCTCTTCGCTGGAGGCAGGCTTCGACCAGCTCGCATGATTTCACGAGATCCCCGGTGCGCAGCCGATAGCAACGCGCCTTGCTCACGACGCCGGCGAGCAGATCGAGCCCGCGGGTGCGGAACCTGGGAAAGCTGAAGGAGACGCGGAGAAGCTCAAAGACGGCCCGGGCCCGGGACATCGGCTCGATGGCCGGCGGGGCGTCGCCGCCGTAGTCCGGAAAGACCACCAGACCCACGGGACAGGGATCGGCAACCGCATCGCGGCGGACCCGGAGCGGATTGATAAAAGCCACCCGGCCCTTTTCACCTTTGAGATAGGACTCACGAGTATTCAACGGGAGCCCCATTCGCGCGAGCGTGTCGAACGAGCCGGCCTTGACGCACAAAGCCTTTGGGTAGGGCTGCAGGCAAAGGGTGAAAGGGTCGATCAGGGCGAACTCGTCGGACAGGTAGGACCAACCTCGGGTGAGGAGGCCCGCGGCCAGGGTCGTCTTTCCGCGGCCGCACGGGGCCGGAAGAATGATGCCGACTCCATGGCGGGACATCACGGACGCGTGAATCTGAAAACACACCGGCAGGTATCGGGAGACCAGGATATTCAGCGCCCACTCAACGTGGGGCAGCACGGAACGGGGGTGCCGGACCGTGAACAGCTCTTCGCCGTTGCCCCGGATGTGGTAGTACCGGCGCAAGCTTCGCGGCGATCGTTTTGCGATCACCTCGATGCGGAACTCGCCGCGGGCGGGCGCGTGGACCCGGTAGGGCTCGTACAGCTCATGAAAGGCCCTCTCGACCTCGACCAGATCCGAGCGGACACTGACCGACACGGGGCCTATCCGGTAGTGGGGCAGCTCTCGGCCCCGCAGGCGGGCCCCGCTGCTGGCCGCCGCCTGCTTGCCGGTCGGCGGCTCAAGACGGGTCGGAATTGCAGCAAGTTGCGTCATGAGTGTCCAGGCAACCGGAATCGATCAAGCCGTTGTCGGCCAGTTCGGCCAGCGTCCGGCGAACGTCGCCAAGTACCCTCGGATCGGGGGCTCGCTCTTGCCCGCCGGAGTCTTGTCCTTCGCAGCCCGTCTCGTAGGCGGCAGCCACCGCGTCGGCGATGTCCTGCACGCGGCGGCGACCGTCACAACGAGCCCAGATGAAATACGCCGTCTGGTTAAGGTAGTGCAGAGTATGATGGGCGGGGTCGTAGAGGACCGCTTCGTCATCGAGCGGGCGACAACGGAGTCCGTCGCGCCGGCAAGGCACGTCGTTCAAACGAGTGATCGCACACTGGCTGAGCATCTGACTGGACGTTCCCTGGACTTACCCCGGCCGATCTGGTGCTCATGAAACTCCAGTCACACCAGTGGCGGCACAGGCGGGCTTGGGTTTCAACAACAACACCGCCGGGGCGACGTAAGCAAGTTTCCGCGCGGAATGACCGAGGAATCCTCGACGCGTCCCGGAGGGGCACTCGTCCTCCGCGGCCGAATGCCGGGGTTGGTCCTGAGCTTCAGCTCGTGGGGGCACGCCGCCCGATAATTCGTGCTCGTTGTCCATTTCCTCGTGCTTTGCCCGCAGCGACACGGTCCCTCGCTTCCGGTCTGCCCTCGGCGCAGTCACCCGGCGCCAAGGTTATCGGCCACTTGAGGGGCACGGTGGAGTTAGAGGGCGGGGTAATGGGGACGTTGGGTTATCGGACTACTTAATGATCTCCAGGATGCGTTTGAAGGTGTCCGTGCCGGCTTGGCCGAGCATCTCCAACGTGACGCTTTCGGTGGTGGTCACAATCGCGCCGGCCCGGCGCATCCGCGCAATGGCGGTATCGCGGTCGAGCGGCCGGCGGGAACCTGTTGCATCTGCACAGAGGTAAGGGGTGTACCCGAGACGGAGAAGATCGAGCACGCTCTGCAGGACACAGACGTGGGCTTCGATGCCGACCACGATGACGTGCGGCCTGTCCCGCTCGCAAAGGCACTCGACGACCGCTTCGACGCACGAACTGAACCGCGTCTTGGTGATGATCTCAGTGTCACCCAGGCATTGCCTGAGCGTCGCGCAGGTGGGCCCCAACCCGTCCGGATACTGCTCGGTCACGACGATCGGCAATTCGAGCACGTGGGCCGCCTCGATCATCCGGCGGCAGGCTTCGACACATTGATCGGCGTGGTGTATGGCCGGCAGCAGACGGTCCTGCATATCGACCACGAGCAGGATAGCGGTTTCCGGCTGGATCATGGGCAAAGCGTCGGGCAAGTCCGGCCTCCCGGG